>DYMA01000009.1 GCA_020721815.1 Sulfurovum sp.
TTTAGAGGTTTTTTACTTTAATTTTGGCTTAGGTGATGGGGTGAGTGGTTACATATCTTTTATATGTTCTTGATAAAAAAACTTCGCAATCAATAATTTTCGTATCATATTGAGCTATATCTTTTGCATTGGCAAGGGGTTCAACCAATGTACGCTGAAAAAACTTAGAAACATCCATCAAAACAACCGCATCTAATTTATTATCATACTTCTTATAAATAGCCCTCTCCACATCATCCCGTACACCGTTAGCGTTACTATCAACTCCGCCTAAAGTAGCGTTATTGATAGTAGGGTCAGGCTCAGGTGGTAAGGTATGTCCGTGTATCACCTCAGTAGCGTTGTTCTCTTTGGCTTTTGGCTTAGTATTATCTGTTTTTATTTCTTTGATTACCAAAGCGTTTTTGTTGTTGCTTGGAATTTCAAACGACTCTTCTAAAATCACACTACTTGATAGTAGTAGATTGGGTAAGAGCAACGAAGTGATAAGTAGAGATTTGGTATTCATGGGAGTTCCTTTTTGATATAAATATACTAAATCTAAAATTTAATACAATTATACAATGATATTACCGCCCTTTAATATTTATGAATTGCTTGTCATTTATAATAACTAGATTAGCTTATGTATGCATTCCACCTCGGGAGAGGCGGAACGAGTAGAGAATTTAGCCGATTGCTAATCCATGCTTTTTTGCGTATTGAGGGATAGGATTGGAGGCTCTTGGGGTTCGAGGTCACGGATGTTTTTTTGTACGCTTATTGAGGCATAGAGTGCCAAAAAATAAGCAATACCGTAAAAGCCTTTTTCGCTAAGCAGCAGGGTTGCGTTGTACAATCCAATGACTAGCAGTGCCAAAGCGAGTGCAAAAACAAACCAACACAAACTTAGATAGCTGTTGCTTACAAAGATACCTTCGGTTTTGTCACGGATTGATTTTTGTAGCGAAATAGCAGCAAAAAGCCCAAAAATAAGCAACGTAAAGTAGTATCCTTTTTCGTTTAGCTCCATTTGAGCGTTCCAAAGTCCTATAAGAAATCCAAAAAATCCTACCCCCAAAGCTACCCATGAAGCAAAGAGAAAATGGGTTGAGGGTTGAGTATGAAGTGAGGGTTGCACGGTTTATCCTTTGAGTAAATCATTTGCTATTGCTTTGGCTTTGCCAAAATCGTTTTTGCCACTGGCGAGTTTGGGGATAGTCTCTATCAAAAAGTACTCACTAGGACGCATAAGCGGTTCGATTGCTTTGGCTCTCTCTTTGAGTCTCTCCGCATCGCCCGTATGAAGCAAAACAACCTTTTCGCCCTTTTTGGAGTCTTCAAGTGCAACCGCCAAAATCTCACTCCCCTCTATCCAAAGTGCCTCCTCAATAGCCCCCAAAGAGACCATTTCGCCCTCGATTTTGGCAAAGCGGGAGTATCTATCAATGACGGTAATAAATCCATCGGCATCTTTACGCCCCTTATCGCCGCTCTTGTAGTACCGCACACCCTCAATCTCTACAATGGCATCGGCGGTTTTGGCTTCCTCTTTGAGATAGCCTTTCATCACTTGAATGCCTCCTATCACAATCAAGCCCTCTTCATGGGTAGGCAACTCTTGGAGGGTTTGGGGATCTACGATTTTGACAATTGTGCCTGGGAGAGGTTGTCCTACACTTCCCTCTTTGTCTCCGATAATCACCTCCATAGAAGCACTCTCTAGGGCATCGGGGACATTGACGGCTACGACGGGGGCGGTTTCGGTCGTGCCGTAACCCTCATAGAGTACCAATCCAAACTTCTCTTTGAAGGCATCTTTGACATCGGGGCTAAGCTTTTGCGCTCCCGCTACGGCTAGGCGTACGCTTTGAAACATCAAAGGGTGGAGTTTGGTGTTGCGAATGTAGAGGCGATAGAAGGTCGAAGTCCCAAAGATAATCGTCGCTCGGTATTTTGCTACCATTTTGCCCACTTCCAAAGCATCGGTAGGATCGGGAATACTCACAACCTCTACCCCTTTGACAAGAGGCAACAAAAGCGTAACCGTAAGTCCAAAGGAGTGAAGGATAGGCAAGGAGTTGAGCATAGCATCATCTTTTTTGAAATTGAGCAAATCGCTTACTTGTTTGATATTGGCGATAAGGTTACGGTGGGTAAGCTCAATCCCTTTGGGCGAGGATTCGCTTCCGCTTGAAAAGAGGATTGTGGCGACACTATCAAGGCTAGTGGGTACAAAATAGAAGAGTCGAATCATCCAACTGGGCATAAGATAGGCTTGAAGCAAGGCGGAGATTTTTTTGGCTTTGCTAAAAGTGTGGGCTATATCTTCTGCATAAACGCAACGACTAAGAGTAGCTTCATCAAGTACAATCCCCCTACTCGTAAGCTTCTCCACAAAAGCACGAGAGGTCATGATAGAAGCAATATCGGCTTGTGCAATCGCACTTTGAAGGTTGTTTGAAGCGGTGTAGTTGAGATTAATCGCGCATTTGCCCCCTACCAAAACCGCTAGATTGATAATCGCACCGATAGAGGAGGAGGGCAGGAGGATACCAACGTTGGGTTGTTTGAAAGCTCGGATTTGGGGAGCGAAGAGCAATACAGCGGTGAGGAGTTTGCCTCCGCTCAAATCGGTACCCAAACTATCGACAATAGAGCGTTTGAAGAGGCGTTTTTTGGTGGTTTTGAGCCACTCGTAGTGGAGCGGTTTGAGCGTGTTGATGTAGTGACTCCATGCACCGTAGGAGAGTTCTACTACCTTTTGTTTGACTTGGGGTGCGAGAGTAGTGGAGGGTAGGGGTTTGCCAAAGGAGACGATAATGTCTCGTTGGGTAGCGTGTATCTCTTTGTAGTAGTCTCTAGCGCGTGAAAAAGTAGAACCCCACAAACCACGGATATAAAAGGGGACGATGGGATGATAGGTATCTTTGAGTGCCAACTCATAGCCTCTTTTGAACTCCCCCAATTGTCCGTTGAAGCTAATGTGTCCCTCGGGGAAGAGTGCGACTACTTCGCCGTTGTTGAGGCGTTCTTGGATGGAGGCAATAGCACTTTTGGAGGCACTATTGGAGATGGATATGACATCAAAGAGTTGCAAAAATCGCTTAAGATACCATTTGTTGTAGATGTTGCGTGTCATGACAAATTTGATAGCCCGTGGAGAGGCGAGTTGTACCACGAGCCAATCTATCCAGCTAATATGGTTGCCCAGCATCAATACCCCTCCGCTTTTGGGGATATTTTCTACTCCTTGGACGTTCAACGAATAGTGGGTGTGCAGCAAAGGAAACAAAAGCATACGGGCAAAGAGATGAGGAAGTTGTTTGATAGCGTAAAGCGAACCTATCGCTACTATCAAAGCCGCTACCATAAAGAGATAGGTAGTGGAGAAGCCCAGTGAAATAACCCCCATCGCCATCACCAAAAAACCAATCGTAACACTGTTTTCTACGAAGTTTTTACCTGCCAAAATCTTGCCCATCTCGTGGCTTGGGGCGAAAAATTGAATCGTGGCATTGAGCGGGACGATAAAAAGCCCTCCAAAAAATCCAAAAACAAGACTGGCTAGATAGAGATTAAACACCTCCTCCACCCATGCAAAGGCAAAAAGCGACGCACTTAGCCCCATAGCCGCTAGGGGGATAAAGCCGTGTTCGATATGTTTTTTGGAGTAGTACCCTGCAATAAATGAACCTACAATGAGTCCGATAGAGGAGATAGCCAAAATCGATTGAATCACAACGGTATTATCATCGCCCGTAAGGGCTTTGTAGTGTGCAGGAAACGCAGCGATAACAATTTGCGCCACACCCCAAAAGATAGCCACAGCGATAATACTCAACCAAATATTGGGATTGGCTTTGGTTTTGGCGACGTTGGTTTGGAGGTATTTGAGTCGCAGATATTTCGACCACTCAAACCTGCTTTGGGGGTCTTTGGACTCCATCATGGGCAACCGATACGCCAAAAAGCTCTCCCATAGACTCAATACCACCAAAGCAATACCAATAGGGGCTATGGAGCGTAAAATCGCATCGGGTGAGGTTGAACCGTCGTAGAGATTTTCAAAAAGTAGCGTAAAGGCAATCGAACTTGTCAAAATAAAAATAATCGTAAGGGCTTGGACAATGGCGTTGGCACTCCCTAGATTGTCGCTTCCTACCAGCTCTTTGATGATACCGTATTTGGCAGGGGAGTAAAAAGCACTCTGGGTAGCTAGTAGCAGTGTCGCCAAAAAGGCAAAGATAAACCACCCCATAAAATAGGAAAACGATATAATTAATGTAAGTCCAACGGCTACCAATGCACTGTAGCGTATCACGAGGGTTTTGGAAAAACGGTCGCTTAGAAAGCCCGATGGAGAGAGGACGAGTACAAAAGGGATCAAAATAAACATATTGATAAGCGCACTTAGAATAATAAGCGTCTCCCCCTCGTAGCTTTTGATAAGCAGGTTTTGCAAAGTGATTTTATGGGCAATATCCACCGTCACATTTAAAACAAGTATCAACAAATAGGCAACAAAGCCCTTAATTTTGAGTATCTCTAACATGGGAGGCTCCTTGGTACTCTTTGAGTGTGGTCATATTGAAGATGTAGGGTTTGAGGATAAGCAACGTATCAAAGAGGCGTTTGATAGTGGCTTTTTTGGACTCTTTGTTGAGCAGTTTTTGGCTCATGGCTACTTCGAGTGTTGCCAACTCTCTTGCGTGGTGGGCATAGGTTTTGAAGAGTTCGATATCAAGATTGAGGCTGTGATACTCCATGACAATCTGCACTATCTCTAGCTCTTTTTGGCTCAATACCCCATCACGCATAAAAACAATCCCCTCATCCAAAAGCTCATCCAAAAAGCTCTCCTCTATCCCAAACTTCACAGATGCTTGTTCTTTGGTGTAGTGGGTTTGGTCACGATTGCCCATAACAATCTCAATAGCATCAAGCAGTGCTTCATAGTGGGAGGTGTTGTGTATCTTTTGATTTGCTAGTACGGTTTTGATCTCATTGATGGTGCAGTTGAAATTTTTTTGAAGATATTTGATAAAATCAAGCCTCTCAAGCGTCTCTTCATCGTAGAGATGTACATTGGGTTTGGGTTTGTCGGGCTGGGGTAATATCCCCTCTTTGATGTAGTACAAAATGGTCGCTTTTGGCACACCGCTTAGCTCTACGAGTTTGTTCATCTTTAGACTCATACGATACTCCTTTGGTTGGATTATAACCCGAAGTATAGCATTAAAAGTAAATAGTGTCAAGTGATACTCTACGCTTTTTATAAATATCTGACCTTCTTTCGATAAAAGTGTATAACATCAGTAATTCACAAATGCTGCTCAATATAACAATACTATAACCCCTTTTTTGCTATTATTAGCTAATCCAAAATAAGGGCAAACTTTATGAGTATTGAATCGCTGCTCCAAAACTTTCCTGCCATTACCCAAGAGGTTTATCACGAACCCTCTTATATCGTACCCCCTTGTGAGCTTTTTAAAGTCGTTCAATTTGTGCGTGATAGGTTGCACTATGGTTTGTTGCTTGATATTGTCGGAGTCGATTATGGAGAGTATGTGGATAAACGCCCCACTCGTTTTGCTCTTATCTATCACTTTAGGCATGAGGATTTTGTCCAAACGCTCACCCTTAAAGTCTATATCGAAAAGGAAAAGCAAGGCGTAGAGTCTATCGCTTCGCTCTACAAAGCGGCCAATTGGCTAGAGCGTGAAGTCTATGATCAATTGGGTATCCATTTTAGCAACCATCCCATGCTCAAACGTATCTTAAACCACAATGAATTTATCGGACATCCCCTAAGACGGGATTATGAGATTACCAAAGGGCAATATTGTACCCAAACGCAAGATTTGATGGATGAGTTGCTTCCGTGTATCGACTCCAAAGGTTTGGATATTCAAGAGGATAACCTCATGGTACTTAATCTTGGCCCCTCACACCCTGCAAGTCACGGTACGATTCGCACCCTCGTAGCCCTTGATGGAGAGCAAATCAAAGCCGCCGTAAGTGAGATAGGCTATTTGCACCGTGGATTTGAAAAGAGTTGCGAAAACCACACCTACAACCAAATCGTACCCTATACTGACCGTCTTAACTACTGCTCGGCTATCATGAACAACATCGCTTTTGTCAAAGCCATAGAGGATATTTACAAGATTTGTATTCCTGACCGTGGGGTCTTTATCCGTGTGATTGTGAGTGAGCTTTCTCGTGCGATTGACCATTTGGTTTGTCTAGCCGCTGGGCTATTGGATATGGGAGCGCAAACCAACTATTGGTATCTCTTCAATCCTCGAAACAACGCTTACGATTTTCTCTCACGCCTCACGGGTGCAAGGCTTACCAACAGCTACATGAGGGTAGGGGGCGTAGCCCACGATTTGCATTTGGGTTGGGAAAAGGAGCTTGAAGCGGTGCTTAGAGAGATAGAAAAGGGAGTCGATGAGTCGCTACGTATGACCCAAACCAACCGCATTTTTCAAGATAGAACCTACGGTATTTCGCCCGTATCGGCACACGATGCACTAAGCTATGGCTATACAGGTCCCAATTTGCGTGCGAGTGGCGTGGCGTATGATTTGCGTTTTGATAAGCCTTATGACTACTACGATACCTTTGATTTTGAGCTTGTAGTAGGGAGTCAAGGGGATACGTATGATCGCTTGATGGTGCGTTTTTATGAGATCAAAGAGTCGCTCAAGATTATACGCCAAGCTATCAAAAAGATACCCAGTGGGGCTATTAGCATCGAACGTCACGATATTACTTTGCCACCCAAACGAGCCGTTTACCACTCTATCGAGGGGGTAATGAACCAATTTAAGCTTATTTTTGATGGATTGCACGTACCCAAAGGGGAGTACTACAGTGCTTATGAGGCTGCCAATGGGGAGTTGGGATTTACGACTATTAGCGATGGCAGCGGCAAACCCTACCGTATCAAAGTACGCCCCCCGAGCTTTTTGCACATGCAGTCCTACCCCCACATCATTCAAGAGTATCAAGTAGGCGATGCGATTTTGACATTGGGAAGCCTAAATATTATTGCAGGAGAGATGGATCGATGAGTTTTGTATTTAGTAATGAAAATCTTCAAACGATAGAGAGCCTCAAAAAACGCTACCCCAAACCCCAAGCCCTTGCTTTGCCTCTGCTGTGGATGGCACACTATCAAGAGGGTTACATTAGCCTTGATGCTATCGATGCTATTGCCTTAGCGTCTATGTTGCCCCCGATGGAGGTCTATCGAGTAGCGACTTTCTACACCATGTTCCATTTAGCCCCCATAGGCAAATACCATCTGCAAGTATGCAAGACGCTTTCGTGTAAATTGTGCGGCAAAGAGGATATTCTCACAAGCATTCAAGAGCTTCTCAAAATAGAGGTAGGGCAAACAACACCCGATAATCTCTTCACACTCTCCCAAGTGGAGTGTTTGGGGTCGTGCGGTACTTCGCCTGTAGTACAAATCAACGATACCTATTACGAAAATCTCACGCCTCAAAGCATTGTAGAGATTATAAAGGGGCTAAAATGATAGAAGATGTAAAGCTTATTAGCAAAAAATTTGCTATTGAAAATGCCCATACCCTAGAAGTAGCCCAAAAGCATGGTGCATACACTTCGATTGACAAGCTTTTTAGCCTAAAACCCCAAGAGATAACCCAAATGGTTAGTGATAGTGGACTAAGAGGAAAAGGAGGCGGAGGAGCGAGTGCGGGTGAAAAGTGGAAACTTATGCCCCTAGGAGAGGATAAACCAAGCTTTTTGGTTGTCAATTGCGATGAGAGTGAGCCAGGTACGTTCAAAGATAGAGCCATCATCACCAAAGACCCCCATTTGCTCATTGAGGGAATTATTGCTACTTGCTACGCCATACAAGCCCACCACGCCTATATCTATATCCGAGGTGAGTATAAGCCCTTCCAAGATATTTTGCAAGGGGCGATTGATGAAGCCTATGAGGCAGGATATTTGGGAGAGAATATCTTTAATAAGGACTACAAGCTTGATATTACCATCCATAGGGGAGCAGGGGCTTATATCTGCGGTGAAAAATCGGCGTTGTTGGAGTCGCTAGAGGGCAAGAGGGGACACCCACGCCTCAAACCCCATCAAAAAGAGTGCGAATGGTATTTTGGCAATCCTACACTGGTGAATAATGTCGAAACGATTGCCTCCGTGCCTTATATCCTCCAAAACGGAAGCGATGCCTATCGCCAATACGGCACACCCCAATCCCCTGGAACACTGCTCTTTGCCCTAAGCGGTCACGTCAATCGCCGTGGAGTCTATGAAGCCCAGTTTGGTATCAAGATGATCGATTACATCAACCACTACGGAGGGGGTATAAGGGGTGGCAAAAAGCTCAAAGCCGTGATTCCAGGAGGTGCATCAACCACTATTCTTACTGCCAACGAAGTAATGGAGGCACGGCTTGATTATGAATCAATGAGAGCTATGGGAAGTTCGTTGGGGACGGGGGGCATGATAGTCATGGATGAGGATACCAATATGGTTGAAGCGCTTAAAAACCTATTGGAGTTTTACCGCCATGAGTCGTGCGGTCAATGTACGCCGTGTCGAGATGGAAGCGGTTGGGTCGATACGATTATTGGCAATCTGCTCAAAGGCAAAGCTTCCATGAGCGACCTTGAGAAAACGTTGGCTATCGCCAATACGATGGATGGCAAAACCATCTGTGTCTTTGCTCCCGCCCTTGCCGATGTCATTCGAGGCTTTGTGACCAAATTTAGAAGCGAGTTTGAAGCCTACATCCGCAAAAGCAAACGCTAAGCCCACGAGTTGTAGTTCGACTGTAGGTTCGGCTTTAGCCGAACAAATTGGAGGCTATTAGGTGTTTCAAACTCGGGCTTTAGCCGAGGCTACGGATTCAAAGTCATTGGTGGTGACATATTTGAAAATAGATTGCTTCGTGCTTCGCAATGACCAACTCAAATTTAGCTCTATCACTACTGTTTAATCAAAGTGCTTCGATAGACTCTCTCTATCTCCTCTTTGATTTTGTGATCAACGTGGTCAAACATCAAAGCAGAGCGAATCATACTCGAACTTATATTAACCTCTATTGGCAAATCTACCCACTCTTTAAGCCTTGAAGTATCAAAAGCAATCTTATCTCGATGAGCAATCGCCCATGTAATCGTTTCGTTTATCCATTCAAATTGGTGCCACTTATCAAGCGAGGCTACATTATCAGCCCCGATAATAAAGTATTTGACTTCATAGTATTGCCTAAAATGGGCGATAGTTTGGGCTGAGTAGATGCTTTTGTGTTGGTCGATCTCATAAGAGCTAATTTCAACTTTGGGATGATGAAATATCTTATCGCACCAGTGGAGTCGTTGGATGGGTGTCGCATGAGAGGCGTGTTTGAAAGGGTTGAGATAGGCAGGTACGACGATGAGTCTCTCTATCTCCAATACTTCAAGAGCCTTTTGGACAATCTTATGATGTCCGCTATGGGGAGGGTCGAAACTTCCTCCAAAAATTGCGATTTTAACCAAATTGTAACCTTGTTCAATCAATTTTACTGCTAATAATGTTATAATTTTATCAAAATTTTATTTAAGGATTTAAAGATGGCTGTAAAAGTTGCTATTAACGGTTTGGGTCGCATTGGTCGATGCGTGGCTAGAATTATTGCAAAAAGAGACGATGTTGAGCTTGTGGCTATTAATGCAAGCGGTGATGATAGCGTGATTGAGTACGGTTTAAAATACGATAGTGTTCATGGTACATTCAATGATGTCAGTGTCAAAGATGGTTACGTTTATATCGGCAAAGACAAAGCTAAGCTTGTAGCCAGTAGAGACCCTCAAGATTTTGATTTTGCCCAGCTTGGAGTTGAGGTAGTACTGGAGTGTACGGGAGCGTTTTTGACCATGGAGAGCGTTCAAACGCATATCGACAAAGGTGTCAAAAAAGTCATTATGTCCGCCCCTGCCAAAGACGATACGCCTACGTTTGTATTGGGTGTCAATGATGATAAATACAACGGTGAGGCAATTATCTCCAATGCCAGTTGTACCACCAACGGTTTAGCCCCTATTGTCAAAGTATTGGATGATGTTTTTGGTGTCGAAAAAGGGTTGATGACAACCGTTCATAGCTACACCAGTACCCAATCGCTTTTGGATGCCAAAGATAAAAAAGACCCACGAAAAGCACGGGCAGGAGCTCTTAATATGGGACCTACTACCACAGGTGCTGCCAAAGCTATTGGTAAAGTCATGCCTCATCTTAATGGCAAACTCAACGGTCAAGCTATCCGTGTCCCAACACCCAACGTCTCATTGGTCGATTTGACGGTGACACTTGCCAAAGATATTACACTAGGTGAAGTACAACAAGCTTTCAAAGATGCTGCCAATGGCAATTTGAGCCATATCTTGGGTGTCGATGAGGTCTATCGTGTGAGTTCGGATTTCAACGGCGAAACACTCTCAACCGTCGTAGCCCTTGATACCATTCAAGTCGTAGGTGGCAATATGGTCAAAGTACTCTCATGGTACGACAATGAGTGGGGATACAGCACTCGACTTGTCGATATGGCAGTACGAGTAAGCCAATAAGTTCTAGGTGGGATTACCCCCACGCACTTTTATCGGAAGTGGGACTTTAGTCCCACCAAAAGCTAAGATTTGATTGTCGTTACTACCAAAGTCACTAAGTGGGACTGAAGTCCCACCTCCAAAATGCCACTACTACAATTTATTGATAACTGACCTTACGCACCTCCGAAATGCGAAATGCCATTGCATCTGCATATTGATTAAAAAGAAAACGGTTGGTATGGATTATAAAAAAGCTTAAAAGTGGCATTTTGTGGATTTGGTGATAATTTTGGATGGTTATGAATGTGTGGATTGTGAAGTGGTGGCGCCAGACGGAATTGAACCGCCGACACAAGGATTTTCAATCCTTTGCTCTACCAACTGAGCTATGGAGCCACAAGGTTTTGTGATTTGGTGAGCGTAATTATAGCAAAGTATCTTTAAATAAAGCTTAATTACGCTCTTTTTTCATCAATTTCTACAAGTTTTTTGCTTTTTTGATGATATTTTTGATCATGTTGTTGAAAACGAGATAGTGCAGCGGTATAAGTCCATACCAGTAGAGCCATCCCCATACGCCTTTGGGGTAGAAATATGCCGATTGAATCAATTGATTTTCGTTGATTTTAAACTCCAACCACGCTTTACCTGGGAGTTTCATTTGAGCAAAGAGCAACAACCTCTCATTGGCTTTGAGATCAACGACTTTCCAAAAATCGATGCAATCTCCTGTGCGTAAATCACACGCATCTCTTCGCCCCCTCTTAAGCCCCACGCCGCCAATAAGCTTGTCAATTATGCCTCGAATCTCCCACAAAAAGTCATAATCAAACCAACCGTTCTCACCCCCGATAGAGGTAAAGGATTGATAGATTTTGGATGGCTCAATCGTGCCAATATCGGCTACTTTTCTATCGACAAAGATAGCATCGCTAAACTCTTTGGTGTGCACTTCATCCCACACTTTGCCCCCGTGGTCATTCCAGCGACTCAGTACTTGATTGGCTTCGATCTCCTCTATCGCTTTTTTAACCGCATCGATATAAGATAGAGGTTTGATGTGTGCAAAGTAGTCTTTGGCGTGATCATTTTGGATAACTACTTCCGATTTAAGCCCCTCAATCAAGGCTTTTGCCACGCTGTAGGGTACGGGTGTAAAAAGATTGAGCCAATAGGAAGAGAGACCAATACTCATAAAAGGCAGGGGAATGATGGTGCGTTTGAGTCCCAATGCTTTGGCGGTTGCCTCCATCATCTCTTTGTAGCTTAGGGGTTCTGAGCCAATATCGACGATGAGATTGTGCCTATATTCCAAATCAATAGAGGCTTGAAGGTAGCTCAAAACATCATCGACGGCGATAGGTTGAGCTTTGGTAGAGACCCATTTAGGGGTGGTCATAATAGGAAGCTTTTCGGTAAGGTTTCGTATAATCTCAAAACTTGCACTCCCCGAGCCAATAATCACCCCCGCACGTATCCAAATCGTTTTGACTTTGGGATTGGAACTTAGCACCTCACCGCTCTCTAGGCGACTAAGTAGATGTTCGCTTGTATCTTCGTTTTTGACTCCCAATCCGCCCAGATAGATAATGCGTTTAACCCCACACTCACTGGCAATATCGACGAAATTTTGAGCCGATACTCTATCGAGTTGTTTGTAGTTGGGTTGTGAGAGCGAGTGAATCAAATAGTAAGCAACCTCTATCCCATTGAGAGCCTTTTGGAGTGCCTTTTTATCGAAACTATCGCCCTCAATGACATCAATACACTCTTTGGTGGAGGGTGAAATGCTTTTTTTGTTGCGTACGAGTACTCTTAGTTCGATGCGTTCATCTTGCAAAAGCCTCTCTTTGAGTCGTCTGCCAATATAGCCCGTCGCACCCGTGAGAAGAATTTTCACTTTTGTTTCTTTTTGCTTTGTATCTCTTGGATATTTTCAATGGTTGTTTGAACCGATGTTGAGCCGTATTGCTCTTTGGCAATCGTGAGATACTTTAAAGCTTCATCAAAACGTTGCATATAAAAATAGAGTTGTCCCAAATTGCCAAAGAGTGTGGCGTTGGAGCTTTTTGAATTGAGTGCTTTGTTTGCAACACCTTCCAAAAAAAGCTCTTGCGCTCTTTTGTAATCTTGCAGTTGCATGGCTACCCAACCTGCGGCATTGAAAATAGTAGCGTCTTCAATTTTGAGTCTTTGACGAATCTCTAGGGCTTTGTTGAAACTCTCTTTGGATTTGGCGTACTCTTTGAGTTCGTAATAGGCAAGGGCAAGATTGTAATGTCCTCTGTAGTAATCGGCCTTCTCTTTGACCATCTCAAGCAGTATATCGACCGATTTTTTGGGAGCATAATCGTCACTGTAGGGCAAACGAAGGGCTTTTGCTTTTTGCATCTCCAATTCAAAGCTTGTATCAACCTTTTGACCAAATATATCCTCATTGTAGCCCCATAGCAAGGAGCCAACGGCTAATGTCACAAATAGTACTCTTTTCATCTTTTCATCCCTCCTCTAAGGTATTGCGCACGGTTTCATTATTGAGTTTGTTTTGCAGTGTTTGGATTTGCAACTGCATTTTATTGATAGAACGCTCCACTTCACGCAGATTGATAAGCAACTCTTCGTTGTCTTTAAACTCTTTGCTTAGTGCTGTGGTGCTAATGATATGCGAAGTGCCATCTTTGCGAATGGAGACTTTGCCCCATGTATCTTCCAAATCGTCCACCAAAGCAACAGCGAGTTGCACCGTCTTGTCTTTCTCCTCCACATCGCTTTTAACCCAAATCGTCACCCACTGAAGAGGACCTGCTAGTATCATAAAGACAATAGCGATATTCATAAACTTTTTGATAAGTTCCGACTCATTGGGCTTGATGTCGCTATCGGTTTGAGCGCTCTTTTTGATCAAAGAGTACGCCAAATAGAGCATCAAAAACGCCAAACCCAAAAAACCAAAATTGAGTATATTTTCAATATAGGCAAACATTAGTAACTCCACGTTTTAGGATATACAATCATAGTATAATTTTGGTTAAAAACACCCCGCCCTCGATATGGTGCGTGTAGGGAAATTGATCAAAAATCGCTGCGTTGTCGATGCGATGGGTTTGTGTCAAAATCTCCAAATCCCGTGCGAGTGTTTCAAGATTGCACGAGATGTAGAGAATATGTTTACTATCGGCAATGAGTTTAAGGGTATCGCTATCGAGTCCCATGCGGGGTGGATCGACTAGGACACAAGAGAAGTTGTAGCTATCCAAATCGATATGCTTTAGCCGATTGAACGCTCTTTTGCGGGACAACGCTTCGCTCATCTCTTGCGAAGAGAGACGCACAAAAGCGATGGTGTTTATGGCGTTGAGTCTGCAATTTTGCTGTGCGGAGGCTATGGAGCGTTTGCTAATCTCCGTTGCCAATACTTTGTCAAAATAGCGTGAAAGGGGTAGGGTGAAGTTGCCCAATCCGCAGTAGCTCTCTAATAAATCCCCACGAGGTATTGTGGATACTTGCCTAATCGCCCACTCTATCATTTGGATATTCATTTGAGGATTGGGCTGGGTAAAGCCTCCCTCGTATTGGGCGTAGTGGTAGTTTTGGTTATCTATCGACAACGTTTCAGTGATAAACTCTTGCGAAAGTACAACTTTTTGTTTTTTGCTGCGACCAATGATGTGGATAGTGTGTTGGGTTTGCAGTGCCTTTGCCTCACTGCTCCATGCCTCATCGAGCTTTTTGTGATAAATCATACTCACCAGCACTTCGCCTGTCGTAGAGGCTAGAAACTCTATCGCAAAGAGTTTGGTTTTAAGCACGTTTGAGCCATTGATACTCTCCAAAAGCGGCTTCATGACTCTCTCTATGGGCTCGATGACTTTGGGACACTCCTCGATGGTTATTGTGCCATCTTTGGTGATATTGCCCATAGCGTAGTGGCACTCTTGCATCTCATGCCAAATGCGAAACTCCGCTCTAGCCCTGTAGTGGTCTGCATTCCCGTAAAAAACCTCCAGCTTTTGGTGATAAAAAGGCACTAATAGTGCGACTGCTTGGGTTTGTTTTTGTTCAATTTGTTGATGATAAGGTGTAGCGTAGAGTCTGCACGACCCACACGCACCAAAATGTTTACATTCCATAACTCGTTTCCCGTTAATTTCAATGACGTATTATATCCAAAAATCTATTGGGTCAAATTTATGCTATTTTTTGTTACAATGTGAGAGTTAAATAACAAAAGGATTTTGTGTATGCAAAAAGAGATCATTAAGATTGAAGCAAATAATTTAGAAGAGGTCTATGAGTTTGGCGAGATAGCCAGACAAGCCAGTGGAGCGGTACTCTATCGCTGCGGCAAAGCTGTACTTATTGGTGCTATTGCAATTGAAGAGAAATTAATTGATGAGGATTTTTTACCTCTAACGGTGCAGTATATCGAAAAATCTTACGCCGCAGCACGTATTCCAGGAGGATTTATCAAGCGTGAGACCAAACCCTCTGACTTTGAAACGCTTACATCACGCATTGTTGATCGCTCCATTCGTCCACTCTTTGCTGAGGGCTTCAACTACGAGATGGTACTTACTATTATGGTAGTAAGCAGTGACCCGCAAGTCGATATGCAAATTGCAGCACTCCATACCGCTAATGCTACACTCTTTTGCTCCGATATTCCTATTCAAGGCTCAATAGGGGCTGTGCGTATCGGGATGATAAATGGCAAAATAGTACTCAATCCCAATAACGTCCAATTGGGACACTCTACGTTGGATTTGCTCATAGTAGGCAAAGACAAAGATATTATGATGATAGAGATGCGTACTATGGCTTCCAAAAAGATAGATATTCAAGAGGTGGCAATGCTAGACCCTATCATCGGTGCAACACCTTTGGCTATCGAACATCAAGAGGCCAATGAGCTACCCCCTCATGAGCTTGTTGAAATTATCCAATACGCTTCGCATGCTATTGAAGTCGTTACGGATAAATTTAAAGATCATTTCCAAGATGTTGTTAAACCCAAGCTTGATTTGCCCTTAGCGACACAAAATTTTGATAACGAACTCTACGATAAGGTTGTTGCAGATTTTAGCGAGGATATCAAAGCAGCCGTGCAACACATGGCAAAGAGTGAACGCAGCACAGAGTTGCGTAAAGTCGTACAAAATGTGATGCAAAAATATGCCATTGAACACAAAAAAGATGCCGCTTACGTCGTAGAGCATTACAAGCGTGAAGTGGTACGAAATTTGATTTTAAATGAAGGCATTCGAGCCGATGGAAGAGTGCTAGATGAGGTACGTCCTATCTCTATCCGTACCAATATTCTCCCCAATGTTCACGGTTCTTGTCTCTTTACTCGTGGACAAACTCAAGCCCTTGTTACTGTAACGCTAGGAGACAACAAAGATGCGCAATCGTATGAGTTTATCACCTCCAATGAAACCCAATACGAAAAGTTGATGGTACACTACAACTTCCCAGGTTTTAGTGTCGGCGAAGCCAAATTTCAAGGCGCTCCAGGGCGACGAGAGCTAGGGCATGGAAACCTTGCCAAACGGGCATTAGAACCTGCTTTTGATATGGATTACGATGGCAGTGTGCGTATTGTTGCAGAGATACTTGAAAGCAACGGCTCATCCTCTATGGCAACGGTTTGCGGCGGTTCATTGGCGTTGCGTGCGGCACAAGTTGATTGTACTACATTGGTAGCAGGAGTGGCTATGGGTGTCGTCGTTGAGGGTGAACGCTACGCTGTTTTGACCGATATTATGGGACTTGAAGATCACGATGGGGATATGGATTTTAAGATTTGCGGTACACGTTACGGGATAACGGCGTTGCAGCTTGATATTAAGCTAGGCGGTATCAAAATTGATATTTTAAAAGATGTTCTTACCCAAGCGACACGTGCCAAAGCCCATATTTTGGACAAAATGGAGAGTGCGGGAGCTAATATCATCAAAAGCGAAGCCTTACCCGCTACGGAGTTTTTCCATATCGATCCCAGTCGTATCTCCGAAGTGATTGGCAAAGCAGGGGCTACTATCAAAGAGATTATCGAGAAGTTTGACGTAGCCATTGACATCAAACGAGATGTAGGGGGAGTGAAAGTAAGCGGTGCAACCCAAGAGAACGTATTGGGGGCTAAACACCATATCCAAACCATTATCTCCAGTGAACCCAAAAAGCAATCGGTTTACGTAATCAACAAAGAGTATCAAGGTAAGATTAAAAAAATCGTTGATTTTGGGATGTTTATCGAAATGCCCGATGGATTTGATGCTTTGTTGCATATCTCCAAAGTCTCCAAAGAGAGAGTCGAAGACCTCAATGACCTCTATCGTGTAGGGGATGATATTACCGTCGTTGTACTCGAACAAAAAGGCAAAAAGGTAGAGTTGGCAACGTTGGAGTATCTTGACGAGAAGTAGTCAAGATACTCTATGGGTTTTTGGGATGGTTCATTTGTTTTGTTATGTTAGAGAGTTTATTGGATAATTTTGGTACAATAGTTTCCATGCAAAAAAGTTTTTTGATTTTTTAAGTGGCTCAATACAATTAAATAATTAACCTAAGGAAAATTCTATGCGATATATTGTTGTGATAGGGATATTTTTAACTTCACTTTACGGTGAAATCGATACAAAATGGGCATCCAATAAAAATTGCGAAGCGTGTCACCGAGCAATATCCAAATATTGGGAGACTTCACGACACGCCAACTCACACTTTAGTAAAAATATTTTATACAAAAAATCAATCGAACACATGGCGATGAAAAATCCACAATATCTTGTCGATGAGCTTAAAGTAAAGTGCGCTAAGTGCCACAATCCTCGAATTAGCAAAAATATTATGAGCGATAGCGAAAAGATACTTCTATCTATGGAAGATGAGGGTGTCCAAGAGGAGTTTGCAAAAGTCCTAAACTCAGAGCAGATGAAGCACGGTATTAACTGCATCGTTTGTCACAACATCGAAGAGATACATTTGGACAAAGCAAAAGGTTCGCAAGGATTGGAAGGCGTTACATTTGGCACATTGGGAGTCATGTTTGGTCCTTTTAAAGATGCGCATTCACCCCACCACAAATCGCAATACAAAGAGTACTTTTTAGATGAGTCTCCCACGCTTTGCTTTACTTGTCACTACAGCCATACCAACGAACACGGTTTGGAGGTCTATTCCACTGGAAAAGAGTACGAGAGTGTCGCAAGCAAACAAGGGTGCAAAGTGTGCCACATGAGTCCCAAAAAAGAGGGTGTTGCTTCGGAATTTGCTATGCTAGGCGAGAAGCCAAAAATCAGAATGGTGCGTGACCACCGCTTCGCTAGTGTAAACAATAGTACAATTTTGCAAGATTATTTGGAGATTAATGTCACCAAACAAGATAATAATCTGCTCATTGTTTTGCACAACAAAGCTCCGCACTCTATTCCTACGGGGTATGGATTGCGAGAGGTGGTGTTTGGTGTTGAGTTTTATAATGGGTCTCAAAAATTGGATCAAAAAATAGAACGACTCACAACCCTTTGGCATGATGAGAAGGGCAAACCTACTTTGCCGTTTTTGGCAACAAAAAAAGAAAAAGATACAAGAATAGCCCCACAAGGTACGCAACACTACACCTATGCAATTCCCAACGGTGCTAAGCGTGTCGAATATACTCTCTCTTATCGCTTTATAGGAGAAGAGATGGCAAAAATGATTGGATTAAACGATCCCTTTTTTACCAAAGAGTATAAGGTTAAAACGAAGAGCATAGATCTTTCTATTGATTGACCTTTTTAGCCGAACAAATTGAAGGCTCTTGAATGCTTTAAACTCGGCTAAAGCCGAGGCTACACACTCAAGGTTGTTGTAGGTACAGTGCGTATTGATTTACTACGCCTCTAGCCATCTATTGGCAACTTTGCGTAGCCCCTCTACGTTATCCGATGCAAAGATGGTGAGTTTGGTTTGTTCAAAAGAGCGATTGAGCTTCATCGTCTCCTCCAAATGCTCCACAATGGCTTCGCCTGAATGAATCAAGAGAGGGTGTCCATCAAAGTAGTTGCTAATGGCATGAGAGAGCAAGGGGAAGTGGGTACAACCTAATATAATCGCATCGGGACGCTCAAGACCCTCAAAGTAGTACTCCATGATGCTTTGGACAATTTTCCCCTCAAAAAGCCCCTCTTCGACGACGGGGACAAGAAGCCCCGTAGCAATAGCGGTGATGTTTTGGTATCCCAATTGGGCAATCTCTCTTTGGTAGCGCTTGGAGGCTACGGTTGATTGGGTGGCAATGATTAGGATATTGGCACTTCTATCGGGGAGTTTGTTTTGAAGTGCTTTAATACCCGATTCAATCACGCCCACTACAGGATAAGAGCTTTTGCTGCGCATATCGGGCAGGGCATAAGCACTCACGGTATTGCACGCCGTAATAAGCAAATCAATATCAAAGTTATTGAAAAACTCCATCGCTTCAAGAGAGTAGCGGATAATGGTGTTTTGGTCTTTGGTGCCGTAGGGGACACGAGCGGTATCACCGTAATAGACAATCTCTTCAAACATTTTATGCTTTAGTAACGATTTGACGACACTAAAGCCCCCCACGCCGCTATCAAATACGCCTATTTTCATCGACTATCTTGCTCTTTGATTTGGCTTATAAACTCTCCTAAAGCAAACCGCAACGCTTTGGTATTAAACGATGCAACCGAAGAGATGGGCAAGAGAAAGTAGGGTTCATTGTCGGGGGCTTTGAGTCCAAAATCTTTTTTGAACATATAGCTTTTGGTCTCCCTATTCATATCAAATCCATGGAGTTCATGGTTGGGTTCTATCCCTATCCACTCCATAAACGCCTCTATCTTCTCATCGGCTTCCTCTTTGGGCAAAGCATCAATTTTGGTAATGGCTACACCGTAGGGACGCGTGGCAAGTTCGCTGGAGTAGCGTTTAAGCTCCTCTTTGAGCGTTTCGTATTGGTATTTCATCTCTCGATAGGAGGCAATATCAATCATCAACAACAAGGTTTTGGTACGTTCAATATGACGCAAAAACTCCAATCCTAACCCCCTGCCATCACTTGCTCCCTCGATAATCCCTGGAATATCCGCCATCATAAAAGAGCTGTATTCGTTGAGTTCGACGACACCTAGCTTTGGGGTAAGTGTGGTAAATTCATAGTTAGCCACTTGTGGACGAGCGTTGGAGAGTGTGGAGATTAGGGTTGATTTGCCCACATTGGGGTATCCTACCAATCCCACATCGGCGATAAGTTTCATCTCCAATCGCACCTCTTTGACCTCTCCAGGCATTCCTGGTTGGGCATAGGTTGGGCGTTGGTTGGTGGGACTTTTGAAGTGCATATTGCCAAGTCCCCCTTTGCCGCCTTCCAAAAACTTTACTTTTTGACCCTCTTCAATCAAATCAAGCAACACTTCACCGCTTTGGGCATCAATGATTTGAGTCCCTGGTGGGACAATAAGGAGGGTATCTTTGCCTTTTTTGCCGTAGCACTTACGCCCCTCTCCTGGACTACCGTTTTGGGCTTTTATGACTCTTTTGCCACGAAAATTGCTCAGCGTGTCGGTATTGTTATCCACTTGAAAAAAGATAGAACCTCCACGCCCTCCATCGCCGCCATCAGGACCGCCCTTTATTACAAACTTCTCTGTCCAAAAAGAGACCGCTCCCGCTCCCCCTTTGCCTGAACTCAATGTGACTTCTACACTATCTACAAACATCTACTCCCTTTTATATTTTAAACCGTATTTTTGAGGTACGGTAGAATAACCAACCCTTTTCGCCTTTTTTTGAATAAATGTGCGTAAGGTTAGTTGTATGTTTTAAACAACATATTATAGCCAAATTTATGCTATACTATTCTAAAGGAGAGCATTATGGGCGTTTTGAGACACACAGTCATTGAAGTATCGGAGATACAATAGCTTGATTAGCAAAAACAGACTCACTTCATCACTGCTCAAAAGTGAAACCAAATCGCTTGTTCGATTTTTGACGCTCTATATTTTGCTTAGCAGTGTCGTCATCGTCTTGCTCTCTATCTTCTATTATGAATCCCAAAATCGTTTGGTACTCGCCCAACAACGCACCTTGCTTTCAACCTATGCCCATGAGATGATTCGCAAACTCAAACGCACCCACCACTTCTTTGAAGAATCCCCGCTCTATCCACGAGATTCACGCTTTCAATCGGCTATCTACGATAGGGAGTATCACAAGATATTTTCATTGCTTGAAGTGACAAAAGTCTCTTTTAACGAAGAGATTTACCGCACACAAGGCAAACTCCACTACGTTACAGTACTCGATAGCTACTATTTGGGGGCAAAATATCTTGTGATTGAGATAGAAGATGACCATCAGTGGATTAAAGCTACGCTTCAAGATATTGTTGTTTTTGGTTTGGTTGCGCTCATTGTACTTGCTTTGTTTGGTCTCTATCTCTCAAGACTCTTTTTGACTCCCATGCGTAACTCCATTTTGCTTTTGGATCGATTTATCAAAGATACCACGCACGAACTCAACACCCCCCTAAGTGCGATACTTGCCAATATTGAACTGATGGATACCTCCGTGATGGTCGAAAAAAACAAAAAAAAGCTGCACCGTATCAATATCGCTGCCAAAACCGTCTCGGCTATCTACAAAGACCTCACCTATCTAACGCTTGAAAAAGATAGAATGACCAATGAAGATATAGATATTGACGTAGGGCGGTTAATCAATGACAGAGTAGAGTATTTTGATATTTTGGCGCAATCAAAAAATATCACTTTTGAACTTCAACTAACCCCCACGCACTTTCGCATGGATAAAAAAAAGGCGACACGGGTTGTCGATAATCTCCTCTCCAATGCCATTAAGTACAATCGTCGAAACGGCACGATTACTATCATGCTTCAGCCCAATAGACTTGAAATCATAGACAGTGGCATAGGGATAGAGGAGTCGAAAATTCCCTATATTTTTGATCGCTATTTGCGTTTCAATCAAAGCGAAGGGGGGTTTGGGATAGGACTTAGCATTGTCAAAACCATTTTGGATGAGTACCGTATCGCTATTGAGGTTCACTCAAAGCTAGATTGGGGAACGCAAGTGATTTTGACATGGTAAGTTTACAATTCAAAGGAGAAGAGTCTTACATGAAGTCCCTATACCAACGACACTATTGCTCCATAAAAGTGTGGATAAAAATTCTTTTTGTTGTGATGCTATGGCTATCATCTGCCAAGGCTCACGATGCTTTTGAAAAGCACTGCGTAGCGTGTCACGCCAAGCTACCCGCTTCGCTTGAGCGGATTTTTTTTAACTATCTTTTGGTTTACAGTAGCCAAAAAGATACCAAAGAGGCGATTATCTATTATCTCAAATCTCCCGATAAGGATATTTCTTTGATGTCGGATCTCTTTTTGGATACTTTTGGGGTCAAAAAAGCTACCAAGCTTGATGACAAAACCCTCAAAAAGGCTATTGATATCTATTGGGAAAAGTATAATGTAATGGATAAAATAAGATAAAACTCTATAATTACACAATCATTTCACAATTATTGGTTATGATTGCGTTTACAAAATCAAAAATAAGGAAAAACGATGACAAAAATCGCAAAAACTGCTCTTGTAGCTCTTTTTTCAGTAGCTCTTTTGAGTTCAACAGCTTCGGCAGATGTAGAAAAAGGTAAAAAACTTTACTCTAAAAAATTAAAAGGTGCATGCGGCTTTTCAGGTGCTAAATTTGCTGCATCACACACACAAGACGACTGGGAGGCTTTGAAAGAGGCGGGTAAATTTGGTGATGAAGTGAAAAAACTTTGCCCAAAAGCTGACAAAGGCTACAAAGATACATGGACAAATGATCTTTACGATTTCGCTTACGAGTATGCTTCCGATTCAGGCAACGTACCTAGCTGCTAATCAACCCTCTTAAACGCCCCGTAGAGAAGCTTTTCTACGGGGACAACTTAATACATAATTTACACAAAGGATACACAATGAAAAAAATCGCAATCTCTATGCTTATCGCAGGTGCTACAATGTTGATGGCTGAGGCTCCAGCTGCTTATACTGCTTGTAAAGCATGTCACGGTGAAAAAGGTGAAAAAGCTTTTGCTGCTGCTCCTGATAGAGTACCTGCTAAACTTTCAAAAGAGGATATCGTAAAGGCTCTTAAAGGGTACAAAGATGGTTCTTACGGCGGTGCTACAAAAGGAATGATGGCAGGTCAAGTTGCTGCATTAACCGATGCACAAATCGAAGAACTTGCTACTTATATCTCTGGTGGTAGCGAAACAGCTGCTCCTGCTGAGACAAACGCTACTGAAGCACCTGCTGCAGAAGCTAACGCTACAAAGTAGTGACAACTCCTCTCCTATCGCATCGTGCGGTGGGAAAGACCTCTTTTTAAATCCCCCTACAATTTTTAAAAAATATCGTATCCGTTCACCCTGAGTTTGTCGAAGGGTTTTGAGTTTGATGTACTTCGACAAGCTCAGTACGAACGATAAATTAATATGTCGTGGAGGTTGTTCATCTTCTTTTAGGGTTATTGGAAGTTGCTTTAAGGTATAATCACGGCACTATTTTAATACAAAGGGTTTGATTTGAGAACACACTATTGTGCCCAAATTAATGAGAGTCATATCGGCGAGGTGGTCACTGTAAGCGGTTGGGTTAGTAGCCGTAGAGACCACGGTGGCGTTATTTTTATTGACTTACGAGATAAAGATGAAGTGGTGCAACTCGTTTGCGATCCAACAGACAATCTACAAGCGCACAAAAAAGCCGAATCGGTGCGAGACCAATTTGTGCTTGTAGCCACAGGCAAAGTAAGGGCTAGAGGCGAGGGATTGGAAAATCCCAATCTCAAAACAGGAAAAATTGAAATTGTCGCCGATGAGTTGGTGATTGAAAACCGATCGCTTCCTATGCCCTTTGATCTCAATGATGAGAAAGTCAATGAAGAGATTAAGCTCAAATACCGCTATCTTGAGTTGCGCACTCAAAAATCCTACAATATCTTCAAGCTTCGTTCAAAAGTGACCATAGCAGCACGCAACTCCCTTGATGCTATGGAGTTTTTGGAGGTCGAAACGCCTATTCTTACCAAATCAACACCTGAGGGAGCTAGAGATTATCTAGTCCCAAGCCGTGTGCACGGTGGAGAGTTTTACGCGCTTCCTCAATCGCCGCAACTCTTCAAACAACTACTTATGGTGGGTGGATTTGACCGCTATTTTCAGATTGCTAAATGTTTTCGTGATGAGGATTTAAGAGCCGATAGACAACCAGAGTTTACACAAATCGATGTTGAAATGAGCTTTTGCGAGCAAGAAGATGTCATTAATGTAGCTCAAAAACTCATTTACGACATATTTACCCAGTGCGGTTTTGAAGTGCCAACGCACTTTGATCGCATGACCTATCAAGAAGCTATGGAGAAGTACGGCAGCGATAAGCCCGATATGCGTTACGATTTGGCAATGGTGGATGTGATTGATATTTTTGAGCGATGCGACAATGAGATATTTTCCAAAATCGCCGCTACGCCCAAAAAAAATCGTATCAAAGCCCTCAAAGTACCCAAAGGCGACACCCTCTTCTCTAAACGCCAAATGAAAGGCTTTGAGGAGTATGTACGCAAGTTTGGTGCTAGTGGTTTGGGATATTTCCAAATGAAAGAGGATGGACTCAAAGGTCCGCTAACCAAATTCTTCAAAGAAGAAGATTTGCATGCCATTATTGAGCGATGCCAACTTGAGGTGGATGATGTAGTCTTTTTTGGTGCGGGTGAGAAAAAACGTGTTCTTGATTATATGGGACGCTTTAGAATCTATTTGGCACAACTTATGGAGATTATTCCGCAAGATCAATTTGCCTTCCTTTGGGTTGTTGATTTTCCGATGTTTGAAGTTGAAGATGGAGAGGTTAAGGCTCTTCATCACCCCTTTACGATGCCAAAATCGTTGGATTATGAAGATATAGAGGATATTGAATCGATTGCGTACGATATTGTCCTCAACGGCGTTGAGCTTGGAGGCGGATCGATTCGTATCCACAAAGAGGATATTCAAGAGGAGATCTTCAAGCTTTTGGGCATTGGCGAAGAGGCTGCCAAAGAGAAGTTTGGATTCTTGCTCGATGCACTTAAATTTGGTGCGCCTCCACACGGCGGATTTGCTATAGGTTTGGATAGACTCATTATGCTTATGTCGGGGGCTAGTAGTATTCGAGAGGTTATTGCTTTCCCAAAAACGCAAAAAGCACAATGTTTGCTCACACAAGCACCCAGCAGTGTCGATAACAATCAACTCAAAGAGCTTAGCATTCGAGTCAAAAAAAGTGAAAAATAAAGGAGAGAATATGAAAAAACTGTTTTTAATCATTGGAGCGCCTGGAAGCGGAAAAACCACCGATGCGGGATTGATTGCTGCGCGTGATGAGAAGATTACCCACTACTCTACGGGTGATATGTTTCGAGCCGAGGTAGCCAGTGGAAGCAAGCGAGGAGAGCTTATTAATAGCTTTGTAAGCAAAGGAAATCTTGTGCCTATTGATATTGTGATTGAAACCATCGTAGAGGCTATCAAAAAAGCTCCTACTCCTGTGGTGGTAATCGATGGATACCCACGAAGTACTGAACAGATGCATGAACTTGATAAATACCTAGAGAATGAAGAGAGCGTAGAGCTTGTAAGCGTCATTGAGGTAGCCGTTAGCGAAGAGACAGCCAAAAACCGAATCTTGGGAAGGGCTATGGAGTCTGATGTGGTACGAGATGATGATAGCGTAGAGGTATTTTACAATAGGATGAAAGTCTATACCGATCCACTTGCTGCCATTCAAGCGTTTTATCAATCCAAAGGACTCCACAAAGTCATTGATGGTGAAGGAAGCATTGAAGAGATTGTCAATACGATGAATGAGTTTGTACAAAGCAAGATTTAAAGCATGACAAATTAGGTATTGATGTCGCTATTGTGGAGATTGATTAAACAACATTCTATTTGCAATTTGCTATAATAAAAATATTTTGTGCCATAGCGTTGCACGATTCAAATAGGAAACAATAGAAATGATTTTAATGATTGACAACTACGACAGCTTTACCTACAACATAGTACAATATTGTGCAGAGCTTGGGGCGAACTTAAAAGTGATTCGTAATGATGAGCTTAGCATTGAGGAGATTAGGGCGTTACGCCCAGAAAAAATCATTATCTCTCCAGGACCCTCTACGCCCGATGATGCAGGGGTAACACTTGAGGTTATTAAGACTTTTGGTGATACGATACCTATTTTTGGGATTTGTTTGGGGCATCAAAGCATCGCACAAGCCTACGGTGGAGAGGTGGTGAGAGCCAAAAATATGATGCATGGCAAGACTTCGCAGATACAAATCGATGCTCAAAGCCCTATTTTTGAGACACTGCCCAGTGAATTTCGTGCTACGCGCTACCACTCGCTTATTGTCAAGCGTGAGAGTTTGCCCTCGCATATCATTGTCACATCGCACAGCAAAGATGACAACGAAATCATGTCGCTACACATCAAAGACAAGCCCATTTACGGTGTACAATTTCACCCAGAATCGATCATGAGTCAATACGGGCATGAGATGTTGGGGAATTTTTTAAAACTCTAAATGTCCAAAAGATTATTTTTTGCTGTTGGGATTGTCTATTTGATAGCTACGTTTTATATGGCTATGACTATTCCCATCTCTCCCCATGAAGCAGAGAGTTTGTATCTCAAAAGGAGTATGGATACTTTTTTGATGAATCTTTGCTATCCCTATTGGGAGGGATTTATCGCTTTTAGGTTGCCTTATTATCTCTTTGGGGTACTCAATCTCTTTTTGTTTTGGGAGTTGTCACGATACTACTACAAAACATCCTCGGAACGATACATTGCCACGACACTCTTTATTCTTTTGCCTGGCGTTGTGACTTCGATGATTTTGGTCAATATTTCCGTTGTGGTTATCGCATGGGTATTGATATTTTTGAATGCGTATCATAAAAATTGGTTGATTGTGCAGAGTATTGCTTTGATAGTGTTACTATTTGTGCATGATAGTGCCATTGTTTTTTTTATCTCATTGGCAATTTATGGCTATTTTAGAGGCAAAAAATATCTTTTGGTGGTTGCTTTGCTTTTGGTGAGCATGGCACTTTGGATGGGAGAGTATTTGGAGATTGGGGGTTTGCCACGGGGGCATTTTGCGACGATTTTTGGACTCTATGCTGCTATTTTTTCCCCTTTTGTTTTTGTCTATTTTTGCTACACACTCTATCGGCTCTATCACGAAAAAAAACACGACATTATATGGTATATCGCCTCTAGTGGACTTCTTTTTTCCTTTTTGCTTTCGATTAGACAGCAAGTGATTGTCACAGAGTTCTCACCCTATATACTCATAGGTTCTATCTTTTTGTATCGTGTCTATAGCGAGAGTTTGAAGGTACGGCTTAGGGTTTACCAAAAAACCTACAAAAGAGCCTTTCTTTTTACGCTTACAACACTGCTTTTGGGTACAATGAGTATCTTTTTGCATCGTCCTCTCTTTTGGCTTTTTGAGGACAAAAGCCGACACTTTGCTTACGCTATTTATGAACCTTATTGGTTGGCTCAAGAGCTAAAGTCTCAAAATATCAACTGCTATGATACAAAATTTATCAAAAAAGCTGCCCAGTTGCAATATTATGAAATTCCCCCTTGCACTTCTCATAATTAGTCTCTTTTTTTGTTTCTAAAATACACAATAAGGGCAATAACCATTATATTATTTATTACTTATAGTAAAGATACAACAATCTAATGATAAAGTTATAGCAACAAAAATAAACAAAGGAGAACTCAATGGCTCAAAAGGCGATTCGAGAGTATGACGCAAAGTCTATATTAGCAAAGCATTGGGATAAATACTTCCCACGTTTTACTTATGCTTATGAGACAGTATTGGTAAAAAATGGACCAGAACTAAGAGAAGCGGCGATAGATCATTCATGGCTAAGCAGCAAAACATTGGTAGCAAAACCCGATATGCTCTTTGGAAAAAGAGGAAAAAATGGATTAGTACTCTTCAAAGACAAAGCACCAGGTGATGTAACGCTCGTCAAAGCTGCCAATTGGATTGATAGCAAAACCAAAGAGAAACAAGAGGTTCATTTTAGTTTTGAAGGCGATACACCATCGGGAAATCCATCGGTTGATTATCTTACGCATTTTATCGTCGAACCGTTTGCACCTCACGATCAAGCAGAGGAGTATTATATTTCGGCTACGTGCGTGGGCGATGATGATGTGCTTTATATGTCTGCTGAAGGTGGAATGGAAGTTGAAGAGGGTTGGGATGAGAAAGTTGTCGAAGTAGCCTTTCCTATCACTGCTACAGAGGCAGAGATTGAAGAGAAAATCAAAGCCAATATCCCTGCCGATGTAGCCCAAAAAGACAAAGCAGCTTTTGCTCAGTTTGCTATTGGATTTTTTAAGGCCTACAGAGAGTTAAATTTTGCGTATCTCGAAATCAATCCTTTTGTTATGCAAGGTCGAAAGATTGAGTTGCTTGATATGGTAGCCAAGCTTGATGATACCGCTGGATTTATGATGGTTGAGGAGTGGGGCAATGTAGAGTATCCTACTGCTTTTGGCATGGAAGAGAAATCTCCCGAAGTCCTAGCTATCGAAGATGCCGATGCCAAAACAGGGGCTTCTTTGAAATTGACACTGCTCAAACCCGATGCTCGAATTTGGACAATGGTAGCAGGTGGTGGTGCATCGGTAGTTTATGCCGATACCATTGCCGATTTGGCAGGCATTGAGGATTTGGCAAACTATGGCGAGTACAGTGGTGGACCTACTACGGGTGAGACAAAATTTTACGCTGAAACCATTTTGGATCTTATGACTCGCAAAAAAGATTTGCAAGGAAGAGACAAAATCTTGATTATCGGCGGAGCTATTGCAAACTTTACTGATGTAGCTGCTACTTTTACAGGTATCATTCTAGCTTTTGAAGAGTATGCCGACAAGATGAAAGAGATAGGCATGAAAATTTATGTACGCAGAGGTGGACCAAACTACGAAAAGGGTCTAAGAGATATTAAAGCCGCCGCAGATAGATTGGGCTTATGGATTGATGTTTATGGTCCCGAGACTCACGTAACGGATATTGTAAGAATGGCAGTAGAGGCATAAGGAGAGAAAATGGCACAATTATTTACAAGAGATACACAAGCAATTTTTTGGAACAATAATACAACGGCAATTCAAAGAATGCTAGATTATGACTATACAATTAAGCGCGATAAACCCTCCGTAGCAGCTATCGTAGCTCCTACCTCGTCAGGAAAGTTTGAGAAATTTTTCTACGGTCCCGATGAGATTATGGTTCCTACCTTCAAAACAACTGCCGAAGCAAAAGCAGCACAACCACAAGCCGATGTATTGCTAAACTTCGCCTCTTTCCGTACAGCGTACGATGTCACTATGGAGGCATTGGAGATAGGCGGATTTAGTACCATTATGATTACTGCCGAAGGGATTCCCGAAAGACTTGCAAGAAAAATGAACGCAACAGCAAGAGCTAACGGTGTAGTCGTTATTGGACCAGCTACCGTTGGGGGTATCGCACCAGGAGCTTTTAAAATAGCAAACGTGGGCGGTACGATTACCAATATTGTTAATTCCAAATTGCATCGAGCGGGTTCGTGTGGATTGGTCACACGTTCAGGAGGTCTCTTTAATGAGCTAAGCAATATTATCTCTATCAATGCCGACGGTATTGCAGAGGGTGTAGCAATTGGTGGAGATAGATTTGTAGGATCTGTTTTTATTGATAACCTTTTGAGAATGGAGTCTAACCCACAAGTTAAGTATATGTTATTGTTGGGTGAAGTAGGCGGTATTGAAGAGTACAAAGTGATTGATGCTATCAAAGAGGGCAAGATTACCAAGCCTGTTATTGCATGGTGTATTGGTACGATTGCAAAATATTACGATAGCGGTGTCCAATTTGGTCACGCAGGAGCGAGTGCAAACGCTGAGCGAGAGACGGCAGAAGCCAAAAATAGAGCCATGAGTGAAGCAGGTATCTATGTACCCGAAAGCTTTAATGATTTGCCAAATAAAATCAAAGAGGTTTACGAGAGCTTACATCTTGCTCCCATTCAAGAACCCGAAATGAATGTTGTCCCAACCGTAAGAAGAAGCAAACAATTCATTTGTACCATCTCCGATGATAGGGGCGATGAGGCAACTTACGCAGGATTCCCAATTTCTTCAGTGGCACTTCCAAGTACAGGTAAGGGTATTGGCGATGTTATTTCACTTTTGTGGTTTAAAAAGCAATATCCAAAATGGGCAACAGACTTTATTGAAACCGTACTCAAAACAGTCGCAGACCACGGTCCTGCCGTTTCGGGTGCCCACAATGCCAAAGTTACAGCACGTGCGGGTAAATCGGTAGTCGAATCGCTCGTGACGGGTCTTTTAACCATTGGTCCACGATTTGGTGGAGCTATTGATGGTGCTGCACAATACTTCAAATATGCCGACGACAACGGATTGTCACCCAAAGAGTTTTTGGGGTATATGAAAAACGAAGGGATTCCTATCCCAGGTATTGGTCACCGAATCAAATCGCTCAAAAACCCCGATTTGCGTGTCAAAGGACTTATGGAGTATGCAGCAGAGTATTTCCCCTCCACGCCTTTGTTGGATTATGCACGAACGGTAGAAGCCTTGACTACAAGCAAAAAGGAAAACCTCATTCTTAACGTAGATGGCACAATAGGTATTTTGATGGTGGATATGTGGAGAGCCTTGGGGTATGCCGAAGAAGAGATTGATGAGTTTATCTCTAGCGGTACGCTTAACGCCTTCTTTATCGTGGGACGAAGCATTGGATTTATCGGTCATATTCTTGATGAGAAGAGATTGGAGATGCCAATGTATCGACACCCGATGGATGATATTTTGTATGATGTGCAAATGGCACAAGAGATTTAACCACTTTTTTAACTCTTAACTTTTTCAAACCCATTGTGGGTTTGAAATCTTTTCTTATTCTTAATCCAAAATTTACTTTTATATAAATATTATAATTTTAATGGTATAATCTCTTTGATTAACTATTGGAGAATAATAATGAAACTAAGATATGCGTTTAGTATGATAGAGTTGGTATTTGTAATTGTTGTAATGGGTATTTTGGCATCTTTGGCAATTCCAAGAATGGATAGAGACTTGCGTCAAGAGGCGATGGATAGTATTTTATCCGACATAATGTTGGCTCAAAGAATGGCGGTGAGTGATTTTCGACACGATGCAGCCGACCCGCAGTGGCAAAGAACCTATTGGCAGTGGGCACCTTTTGAGTGTGCCAATGGAAATATGTACTATGTGGTCTATTCGGATACAAATAAATTGGGCAATGCCAACCGTGATGAAGCAGCGATTGATCCCTACAATCAAAAATATCTTTACGCCTCAACAACAGGCTATTGTTCAACAGGCAATGTACATGCCGACGACTCCGATAGAGTATTGATTACTAAAAAATTTGGTATTGCTTCCATTGATAGAAAAGGAGGATGCGAGGGGGATGGCAAACAACACGTTGGATTTGATGAATATGGACGACCGCATATAGGAATGCGAAACTCAGATAAGCCAAATTTTGCTTATATAATGAAAGAGGATTGCGAATTAACCTTTAACTTTGATAATGGATTGATTGAAGATTCCAGTCCTTTTACGATTACTGTAGAGGCTATTACAGGTCGTACTTTTGTCTCCAAGAGATAGTATCTGGAGGAGATTTTAAAAATTTTCAAAATTTTTCCAACATTTTCCAAAAACCCCTTGACAAACAAAAACAATTGGGCT
>DYMA01000151.1 GCA_020721815.1 Sulfurovum sp.
CTGAGCTTGTCGAAGCACTTTTTTAGCAGTTATTTCACACTCTCTCCAGCTTCGTGACGTTCTATTGGTGGTTGATTTTCAAAGAGCATTTTTAAGCTAAAATCTTTAACTACTAATAAATTACATTCTATAACTTATAAAAGCTTCTGTTATGTTTACCAAAAACCAACTCTTTAAGGTGCGATTGGTTGTGTTTGCCCTTAAAAGGGTATCGGTTTTGGCTCTTGTATGGGCGTGTGACACGGTTGTACCTACAAATCCGCATTTGAAATGTTTATTTTATTTTTATAAAAAATGATATACAATGTGGTTACACCAATAGATAATAAAGGTATAAAAAAGTGGATAATCTAACCTTTGATTGGAACAAGGATTAAATCATGAAAGATACTGAAATCTATTCAAATGATGAACTAGAGCTATTTAAGTCCCTCAAATCGGATATTGACAATGGAACCTATAAGCCATTGGACAAAAAAGAGTTGGATAAGAAAAAAGCTTTTTTTAGTCAAATCGCAACCGATACGATTATCAAAAAAAGCAAGAAAAAATCATTAAACATTAGACTTTTTGAAGATGATATAGAAAAACTTAAAGCTATTGCATTGCGTGAGGGTATGCCCTATCAAACCTAGCAATGATTTCAATGGTTCATAAAATAGTGAGTGGACAAGTTAAAGCCATCTGATACTTAGCAGTACAAAATAAACTTTAGCACGATTAAGGCGAAGCTGTAGGGGGCAATCGGTTGGGTATCAATTTTGGCTCTCGTAGGTATTTTGAATTGGATGCGTAGGTTTGGCACTGCCAAACGCCTAAAGCAAGTTTGGGATTGAAAAGAGGAATATTGCAACAAAACCACTCTTTGAGATTTAAAACCATTATATCCAATTGAGTATATTTTGTCGTTTGGCAGTGCCAAACCTACGAATCGACACTTGAAATGTTTCACTCGTTCCACAATTGCATTGTGAAATGCAGATGTAAGCAGTTGATATTTTAAAACAAAACTTCCACCTAATCATCCAATTATCAAACAACTAGAGGAAGATTTGGCGACGATTAAAGCGAAGCTGTAGGGACAATCCCTTGTGTTTGCCTATGGTTTAGAAGTCCCCTTTATCCATTTTTGGTTATAATAATTCCCATCAAAATAAGGAGAGAGTATGCGTGTAGTCATTGTAGGCGGTGGTATTGCAGCGGTCTATCTAGCCAATAATATCAAAAAGCAAGATAGCAGTGTGGAGGTGTTGATACTTAGTGATGAGCAGTATCCTCCCTATGATCGTATTCATTTGTGTCAATTGGTCGATGGGCAGAGCGATATTGGCGATATTAGACTCCCGCTTGACCCAACGGTGCGTTTGGAGCTTAATCAAAAGATTGTCGATATTGACAAAAGCACCAAAAGGGTCTTTTCACATCAAAGTGCTTTTGGTTACGACAAACTTATCATCGCTACGGGTTCGTTGCCCATTTCGCTCTTTGATGAGGAGTATGAAAACGTTGCCCTCTTTCGCAACGCAAACGATTGTCACAAAATCAAAGCCTATTGCGAGGAGTCGGAGATAGTGGTTGTAGGGAGCGGGCCTATTGGGCTTGAACTCCTAGAGACGCTCAATGCTATGGAGAGTGTCAAAAGCATTACATTGCTCGTAAGGGGTTCACATCTCTACGACAAAACCCTCTCGCTCGATGCTATCAAAGCCATTGAACAGTGCTACACCCAAGGGGGCAAGGTGCGTATAAGCTACGATGATGAGATTGTCAAAAAAGTCGTTGAGGGCAATCGCATCAGCCGTATCGATACCAAAAAACTATCGATTGAGAATCCTTTTATCGTCTTTGGTGTGGGTATCAAGCCCAATATCGATACCTTTAGAAACAACGGGCTACGCATCGATAGAGGTATCCTCACCAACCTCTTTATGCAAACCGATGATCCCGATATTTACGCCGTAGGGGAGTCGGCACAGGTAGAAACGCTCAATTTTGTAGCGGGACACGTCAAAGAGTGCAGTACCCAAGCCGATACAGCTATTGCCCATTTGCTCAATCCCCAAAGCCTCAAAGAGTTTAGCATTGATGTGAGTATCGATATGCTCAAAGTGGGGGAGTTTGATTTGGTAGAGGTGCGTAGTCCGCTCTTTGGTCACGATTTTGAAAAGATTGTCATTGCCTCTAAGCAAGAGGGGAGAATTGATGAGTATTATATCCAAAACGACACACTCACCCGATTTATAGGTATCAACTCCAATGTCGATGTGGGCTATCTTGAGACGCTTATGAACGAGGGTGCGGCGGTGGATATCAACTACCTCTATCAAAACCGCCTCATTGGTGAACGGGGACGACTCATTTGCAGTTGCGAACACACCTATCATCAAGATATTGTCGATTGGGTAGTGGCGAGTGGAATAGGAGATTTTAGTGAATTAGGGGCTTTTAGTCAAGCAGGACGGGTGTGCGGCCGATGCAAAAACATGGTAGCCAAAGTAATTGAAGAGGCTCAACCCCTCATCGACCCCAATATGCCACGCAAAAGCCCAGAGCAAATAGCCAGAGAAAAAGAGATAAAAGAGGCGCAAAAACGTATCGATAAATTTAACGCCCTCCATCCCAACCACCCCGTAAGCACCCAAAATCTCGACAATGCCCTAGAGATGCTTGAAATATCCAAACATGAAGTCAATAGCTGGGTTTCGATGGTAACGACCTCTATGAATTTGCATCCCAACTTTGAAGAGGTGGTGGACAAAGGTGTCAAAGCCCTCAATCGTGTGCCTATTATTTGGCTCGAACTTGCCGATTGCAGCGGAAACTCCGAAGCCTTTATCAAATCCACCCATCCCTCTATCGAAGATTTGATTTTTGATTACATTTCGCTTGATTATCACGAACTGCTTATGAGTGCTAGTGGCGACCAAAGCGAGAGTGTTTTGGAGAGTGTGATACGAGAGAAAAAAGGGGAGTATGTTTTGATTGTCGAGGGGGCTATTCCTCTAGCAATGGAGGGGAAATTTTTACGCATAGGTCCCAAAGGTGAGACAGGGTTGGAGTTGCTCCAAAAGAGTGCCAAAGATGCGGCTTTGGTAATCGCTGTAGGAAGTTGTGCCTTAGATGGCGGAGTGGTTGCAGCCGCTCCCAATCCTACGGGGGCAGTAGGCGTAGCCCAAGCCCTCAATCGCAGCGACATTATCAATCTCCCTGGATGCCCTACCAATCCCATCAACATCGTAGGGACACTGCTATCCTATTTGATGTTTGAAGAGTTGCCTCAGCTTGATAAGTTCAACCGCCCCAAATGGGCGTACGAGGGAAGAGTCCACGACAATTGCGAACGCCGAGGACACTACGAACTAGGAGAGTTTGTCAAAGAGTGGGGCGATAATGGGGCTAAAAAGGGATGGTGCCTCTTCGAGATGGGATGCAAAGGCCCCTACGCAAACGTCAATTGCCCCACCATGAAATTTAACAACGCCACAAGCTGGCCCGTCCAAGCAGGACACGGCTGCATGGCATGTACCGAGGTCGGATTTTTCGACAAATACGCCAATGAGAGGGTTTATAGGGGGTGATTTAATCGATTGCCAAACTATTAGTCAAATGTATGTAGAATTAGGAAAATAATTTAAAAAGGATTGAGATGAGTGATATGAAAACAGTTTTAGGTGCAGTGGGTGTTTCGGGTGCTGGGGTAGCATTTTTGTATTTTTTAACACAAAGTCTTATCGACAAACCCGATATTTTAGACCCAAAACTTCTTTTTGCGTTGCTATTGGTAGCGTTTATTTTTATCTTTATATTAGCTTACAAGATGCTAGGCAAAGATAAATCATCACGAGATAGTAGTGTCGATATTAGTGGCTACAACTCGGGCAAGATTAATACAGGCGATACCAATATAACCGTCAAAAACGAGAGCCAACGAGATAGTAGCGTATCAGTCAAAGGACACAATACGGGTGCAATCAATACAGGTGATAACAACACTATCATCAACAATCAATAGGATAAGACAATGCCAAAAGAGGATAGAAGTGTAAAGATATTTGGTGTTAATACAGGTAATATCAATACGGGGGATACCCTATTTACCTCCCCACCAAGTCCCCAAAATCCTCACCAAACAACTAGGACTTGCAAACGATAGTGACTTCGTAGGGCGAAAAGATGAGCTACAAAAAGTTGATGAATTGCTCAATCAAAACTCTATGCTACTGCTACTTAATGGTATCGGTGGGATTGGTAAAAGCACCTTAGCGTCTTATTATCTCAATCAAAACAAAGACAACTACGACTACTACGGTTTTGTACAAGTCAATGAGGATATTAAACTAAGCCTCGCTTCTGCTTTTTCTAATTCACTCAATTTGCAATCTGAAAAGATAGATGATTTGTTTGCAGAGATAATGAATAAGCTCCACAATTTGGAGGGCAAAAAACTCCTCATTATTGATGATGTCAAAAAGATGGATAATCAACTCGATGAGATGAATACCTTAATGACACTCAAAAACAGTGGATTTAAAATCCTCTTCACTTCACGAGAGACCAAAGAGTATATTCCTCAATACTATCTTGACATTATGAGTGTAGCCGATGCTAGAGAGCTATTTTTAAAACATTTTCCAACCGACGAGATGGATAAGGTTGATAAGATATTAGGGTATGTTGATTACCATACATTATTCATAGAAATCACTGCCAAAACTCTCAAAAAACGAAAAAATACGCTATCACTAGACATTGCAATAGAAAAATTTGAAAAGGGTGAATTTACAGCTATCAAAAGAGACAAAAGTGAAAGTTTCAATAAGTTTCTCAAAAATTTCTCGTACGATAGCACTATTTTAACGCAAAAAAAAACGCTACTTTTTTTGAAGAGTTTATCCATTCTTCCCTCCATTGATACCTCTTTTGATAATCTCTATAAGTTTTTGGTATGCAATGATAAAGAACAACTCGAAGATTTTTTGATTGAACTGATTGATAATGGATGGCTCATAGAGTCACAACAGCATTATAAGTTTCATCAAATTTTAAAAGAGTTTGTTTTTGATAACTATACTCCCACTTTTGAAGAAACAAAGAGAGTGGTAGAGCATTTCACCTCCCGTATTGATAATAGTGCCAATGTCCAAACCGCTATTAAGGTGCGAGAGGATTTGGGCTACTTTGAAAGCGTTGCGATAAGCATGGAGAGATTGAGAATAGCAAATGAAACAGTAGCCAATTTGGATGAAAGATTGGGAAATGTTTATAGGTCTTTGGGCGAATACTCCAAAGCCCTCTTATGGCTAGAACAATCTGTTGCTATATACGAAAAAGTACTAGGCTTAGAACATCCCGATACTGCACAAAGCTACAATAATATCGAAGGGGTTTATGAAGCCAAAGGGGAGTATAACGAGGCACTACGATACTATCAAAAAACATCTGCTATATTTGAAAAGGTACTAGGCTTAGAGCATCCCTCTACCGCTACAAGCTACAATAATATCGGAATGGTTTATCAAGCAAAAGGGGAGTATAACGAGGCACTAGGATACCATCAAAAATCTTTAGCTAT
>DYMA01000152.1 GCA_020721815.1 Sulfurovum sp.
GGCTAAAGCCGAACCTACGGGCGAACCTACAGCCAAACCTACGCAAAATTGAGGAGATTGAGGCTTTGCAATAGTTTTAGAGACCCTTGTAACCTCGGCTTTCAACAACTCCAAATGTTCGGCTAAAGCCGAACCTACAGCTAAACCTACGCAAAAAAGTAGATTGTTTTAGTTTAAAAGTGCCTAAGGACAATTAATAGTATAATAACACTCATACTACAAAGGAAAAACGATGAAGATTATTGCAACGCATGATAAAGATTTTAAAACCCAATTTGATGAACTTTTGGCTCGTGGAGCGATGGATATGGATAGCGTTAGTGCTATTGTCGCTTCGCTACTGAGTGAGATTAAAAACGAGGGCAACACAGCACTCAAAGCCCAAATTGCACGATTTGATAGATGGCAACCCAAAGAGGATGATGAGCTTGTAGTCTCCACGAGTGAGATGGAGAGGGCTTATCACACTCTTGATACCCAGCTTAGGGAGGCGTTGCATTTGGCGTACGATAGAATCGAGAGCTATCACCAAAAACTTATGCCCAGATCATGGTTTGATTTTGAAGACAACGGCACGATGCTCGGACAAAAAGTCACGCCCGTTGATAGAGCAGGACTCTACATTCCAGGGGGCAAGGCGGCCTATCCTAGTTCGTTGCTAATGAACGCAATCCCCGCTATTGTCGCAGGTGTCAAGGAGATTGTTGTGTGTACCCCTACGCCAGACAATGAAATCAATGAGTTGCTTTTGGCTGCGTGCCATTTGTGCAAAGTGACCAAAGTATTTAAAGTAGGCGGTGCTTCGGCTATTGGAGCTATGGCGTACGGTACATCGACTATTCCCAAAGTGGATGTGATTACGGGACCTGGCAATATCTTCGTAGCCACAGCCAAAAAATTGGTTTACGGAGAGGTGAATATCGATATGATAGCAGGACCTAGTGAGATTGGTATTTTGGCCGATAGCAGTGCAAAACCTAGCTATATCGCCATTGATCTTTTGAGTCAAGCCGAACACGACGAGATGGCCAGTTCGATTTTGATAACGACAGACAAAGCATTGGCGTATGCCGTGAGCGATGAGGTCGAAAAACAGCTCCAAACGCTTAGTCGCCAAAGCATTGCTCGAAAGTCCATTGAGGAGCGAGGAGCAATTATTGTAACCGATACTATCAATGAAGCCATTGAACTCATGAATACAATAGCCCCAGAACACCTTGAAGTAATGACAAGCAACCCCATGGAGCTACTACCCAAAATCAAACACGCAGGAGCTATCTTTTTGGGAGCATACACCCCCGAACCCATTGGTGATTATATCGCAGGACCCAATCACACGCTTCCTACAGGTGGCACGGCGAAGTTCTATTCCCCTCTTAGCGTGGATCATTTTCTCAAAAAATCCTCTATTATTGCGATGAGCCAAGAGGGACTTCATGCTATTGGAGAGGCGTGTGCTTTGATTGCTCACACCGAGAGACTTAATGCACATGAAGAGTCAGTACGGATGCGTTTGCGGGATGTATAGTCTCTGTATGAAGCGTTGGGTATCAAAAATAGACCATCTACTCATTGCGACACTCTTTTTTACGTTGTCGCACGGTGTGGAGTTGCGAATAGGCAAAGGTGAGTTTCAAACCTCTATGGGGATAAAAGATTTTTGGCAAATGTCGGCAAAGAGCGATATTGATGTGATAAGCATAGCCCAACCACGCTACAACCTCAAAGAAGACCTCTATCTCTTTGGTACTTTAGATATCTACAGCTCCCCAAGTGTGGAGGCAGTTTCGCAATATATTGATACCGTTATGGATGCAACCACCCCATTTGGATTCTCTCCCAATACATTGTTGGGTACTTTTGTCCCCGTACCCAATAGCTATGAGATTGAGGGTGTGGATGTGGATATAGGCATAGCCAAAGAGATGATTAAATCAAGCGATTACTCTTTGGGCGTGGGAGTAGTGACAGGTTTTTCAACGCCTATTATGAAAATGGAAAACTATTTTGAGGCGTTTAATTTTTATACCGATATGCTTGATTATACGCAAACCAAACTCAAAACCTACAAAGCAGGTATTGTATTGGAGGGGAGTTTGAATCTCAATGAGTCTATTACGCTCTCCTCCAAAGCCACCTATGCCTACCAACAAGCCAATCTTACCAATAGCATAATGCAATTTGATAGCGACGGGAAGCATCGAACGTTTGAAACCAATCTGCAATATACGCCCAAAAGTCTAAAAAATATCTATTTAAACGCAGGATACAGCTACAAAGATTGGCAAGTCGATTCCATGCAGGGAGCAATAATGGGAATTTCAACTCCCAACGTTAGTGCCGTGGTTGATATTGAACTCTCAAGCCGTTACGGATATGTAGGCATTGGATATAAGTTTTAGCGATAGAGATTAAGTACTTGCAATACTCCATTGGCTAAACGGCATGGCTTCAAACTCTATCTCTTTGATGGTGAAACGGTAGTGGTTGGCTACGGTGATGATGGTAGCCTTTGTGATAGCGTATTTTTGATAGGTGGAGAGTTTGAGGTAGCACTTTTTCCAAGCATTCTCTTGTGAATCAAAAGGAGCCAAAATAATCGCCTCGCAAAGGGTATGCACAAGATATTCACGACTCCCAATGGCTTCAAAATCGTGATAGTGCTTCAAAATAGCCAACGCTACAAGATTATCAAATTGTACGATAAAGGGTTGCGAAAGTGTGAGATATTTGGAGAGAATAAAATCAAACAATATTATCTTTTTGGTGCTTTTTTGGTAGCGGTTTTCAATCAAAACAATAAGCCTCTCCTCTTGCCACTCTTTGAGCGTTTTGTAGAGCCAATCTTTGGAGATTTTGTATTTTTCTTTGGCATAGCGATAGATTTGGTAGGTTGTGATAGGATGGGTGTTGTGCATGGCAAGTATCGCTAGAAGGCGTTGTTCGTTGGGGCTAAAGGAGTGGTTTAAAAAGCGTTTGATTTTATCGATGTGAATCGTCCCCTCTTTGGCGATTTGGGGAAGAGAGCCTAATTTGAGGAAGTTGTTGAGAGAGTTTTGGGAAGATTTTTTCTCAAAAGCGATAAACTCCTCATAATCCAACGCAAAAAGCTCCAACGCTTCAAAACCCACAAGATGCAGGGGATGGCGTGAAATAACAACGGTACTTTTGACATCGGGAATATACTCAAGATACTCTATCTTGAAGTGATCGAGCACCAAAGTCGTAATGCCATTTTGGACGATAAAGGCTTCAAGCTCTTTGGCACTAAAGGTATCAAGCAAGAGATGAGGGTCATCAAAATCAATCCAGAGATACTCCTCGCTCTCTTTGCAATGGGTAGCCAAAAAATCAAACGCAATAGCACTTTTACCACTACCACGCACCCCAAAAAGATTGATTTTTTGATTTGGCATAAGTTGTATTTTGCGAATGACAAAAGCATCATGTGGCAAAGTTTGGCTATGGAAATACTCAAGAATAGGCATCAACTCTTACTTCAAAAGTGATTTTTGTAGCTTGCAACATGAGATTTTCCTATAGAGTTTTGTGAGATTATAGCATATCTTCAAGCATACTTTTCATTTCCTGTTGGTTTCATTATAGTAAAATAAGTTTAAGAAATCAATGCGAAATCTACAGAGTGCAAAGCGATATAAAAATGTAATCGTATTTAGTATATAATTAGCAATTTGATGGGAGAGGATGAATGCAGTGGTATGAAGCAGAGGTTTTACAACTTGAATCTCGTATAAAAAGTGGAGAGATAGCCAAAGGGGCGAACCTATTTTATGGGAGTTCCTCGTTTACCCTTTGGAAGAGTATGAAAGAGGATTTGGCACCTCATCATGTGGAAAATATAGCTTTTGGTGGCTCGACGATAGAGGCTTGTGTCTATTTTTTTGAACGCCTTGTTCCTCTTTGCGAGCCCAAAACCATTATCTTTTATGCGGGTGACAACGACATTGGCAAAGGGGTCTATCACTCCGATATTATGGCTCGTTTTGAGACTCTCCTAGCCAAACGTGCCAAAATTCTCAGTGGGATAAAATTCACCTTTGTCTCTATCAAGCCATCACCTGCTCGCCACCATCAGCTCCACCGTATCAGACTGCTCAATAGCTATGTCAAAGCCCGACTTGATGAGCTAGACAATGTTCACTATCTCGATATACACTCACTTATGTACACCCCCGATGGGATGCCAAATCATGAGCTTTTCCAAGAGGATGGTTTGCACATGAATGAGAAAGGCTATGCTATTTGGCGTAATTTGCTACTCTCCCATGCTAGTAAAATCTTCCTTTAGCCATGAAGAGGGAGTATTATCAGTGGCATAGCCACGCATTGAACCGCACGATGGAGCTACTTGTTTTTGGAGAGAGTGGCTCTAGGGTGATAGTTTTTCCTACAAGGGTAGGGCGATTTTTTGACTATGAAGAGTGGGGTATCGTCGAATCCATGCGAGAGAAGATAGAAAAGGGGTATATTCAGCTTTTTTGTGTCGATAGCATTGATGGTGAGAGTTTTTATTGTGACTGGTGTGAGCCAAAGGGACGTATCCTAAGACACTTGCAGTATGAGCGATATATTTTGGATGAGGTGATACCTTTTTCACAAACACTCAACGACAACCCCCATATCACAGCACACGGATGTTCACTAGGGGCATACCATGCACTCAATATCGCCCTTCGCCATCCCACTATTTTTAGCAAAGTCGTGAGCTTTAGCGGACGCTACGATATTAGTAGTACTATTGGTCACTATCGTGATCTTTTTGATGGGTATTATGATGAGGATATTTACTTTCACAACCCTTCTCACTATCTACAAAACATAAGCGACCCACTCCTATTGGAACAACTGCGTCAATTGGATATCACCATCGTCACAGGCGAAGAGGATGTTTTGCTCGAAAATACAAAAAATATTTGCGATGCTCTCCACCAAAAAGGTATCAATCATCAATTTTACATCTGGAGCGGTCACGCACACAAAGCTCGTTATTGGCGTGAAATGGTCAAGCATTATATGTAGTGTCAAATACGACGAAAGTTTGCGGTATCAAATGGTATATTCTTGCAAATAGTTACCTACTCGTAGTCTATAAGCAGGTTCAAAATTTGTAAGCTTTTCAATATTAGCTGTATCTGGGAATTTTTTAAGCTCTAATATTTTGCTATGAATTGCACTTTTATATGGCTCATTAATGGATTTTAAATCTTTAATAGCACTTTTTCTAATCTCAATTTTCATTTTTGAGATACTCTTCAAAAGATATGCTCTCCTCTTGTCGAGTAGCTTTTAGGAGTTTCAAATCATCCAAATCCTCTTTGGCTACAATCTCCAATCCATCATTTTTAAAATGCTCCAAAAGCCAAATCACTTTATCGACAAGTGTATCATTTTCAATATTAACGGTAAGTGTCTGCATGGATTGCCTTTTTGATTGCATTATAGCGAATCTTCCCAAATTAAAGATAGCTTAAAGCACTTAAAGCCCCCAGTG
>DYMA01000153.1:0-2323 GCA_020721815.1 Sulfurovum sp.
TGCTGTTTTTATTTTAAGGTTTTTTGGGGTAGAGGGGGGTGAGTGGTTACAAAAAATATTAGCCAAAAAGGTAGCCTAATGGAGAATTTATTTATCAAAACGCTTATTGGGCAAGTACGTGCGTTGGATCAGTTTGGCACATGGGCAAACAAAGGCAACGAAGAGATTTTGAACGAAAAATATGTCAAAACCAAAGAGGATCTCAAAAACATCCCCGTCATTGCCGATATTGATGAGCGACAAATCCAAGATATTCGCCTCATTTTTCAAGCCATTGCTTTGGCGTTTGAAACACGAACGGGCATTATGTGCAGTGTGGTCATGGAGATGAGCCACGAGGGATTTGGACGAGCGGTTGTGATTGCCGACAAAATTGTAGTACTCAATAAATTTTTCAAAGATGCCCATCGCTACTCCTTTAGAACCTATGAGAAGTTGGTTGAAGAGGGCGATAAGATGCTAGAGAGTGCCATAGCAATCTACGATGAGTACAAAAAATAGGAGGCAAGTATGAGCAAAATGGGAATTTTTGTAGGGACAGCAGGAGGTACTTCGATGAAAGTAGCCGATGCTTTGGTCGAGGCGTTTGATATTGATGAAAATGATGTCATTAATATGGAAGATGATTTTGATGATGTTGATCAGCTTTTGGAATACGATGTGCTTTTTATCGGCAGTTCGACGTGGGGACAAGGTGATGTACACTTTAGCTGGGTTGATACGGTACTGGAAATTGAGGATGATGAGATCGACTTTGGCGGCAAAAAGGTAGCCTTTTTTGGTGCAGGAGATAGCAAAAAGCACGGCGAACACTTTTGCAGTGCACTGGGCAAACTGCACAAAACTTTTACCAAAGCAGGAGCAAAAGCAATCGGGGCAATCCCAAAAGAGGGCTATACTTATGAGTTTTCATTGGCTCAAAAGGGTGATAAGCTTGTCGGATGCGCGATAGATGAACACAACGAGAGCGACAAGACGCTTCAGCGTATTGAGATGTGGATAGAGAAGCTCAAAAACGAACTATAAAGGAATAGATTATGCAAGTAGATAGCAAGTCTTTGGATGATTTTTACGATTTAACAGACACTGAAGATTATTTTGAATTTTTTGAACTAGAATACGATAAGAGTCTGGTCAATGTCAAACGCTTTCATATTCTCAAAGAGTACGGGACGATGATACGCACAGGATTTGAGAAGCTCAAAGGTCAAGAGGATAAACTTTTGGATTTTTTGAAATTTTCACTGCTCAAAGTTTACGGCGACTTCAAAAACGGATACGCTCCAAGTGCGGCCGATGTGTGGGGAATGTTTGAGAATGGAAAACTCAGTGGGTGCATGAGCTGTACGCCCCAAGCAGGGAACAGTTGTGGCTGCTAAAGCATTTAGTATAGACCCCAATATCGTCCTACACGATAGCGTCACCGCCACCCGTAGCGGTCGTGACGAAGATGAGCCAAAGTTCAAAGAGGGTCAAAAGGTGCGTTTGGTGGAGGATATTGTCAATGATGGCACCTATCCTCACGCTCCTATTGGGTCGCTTATGATGCCAAAGGGAGAAATAGGCTACATCAAAACCATGGGTGAGTTTTTGCAGGTCATTCGTGTCTATGAGGTGCATTTTGTGGGAAGCCAGATGGAAGTGGAGATTGTCGGGTGTAGAGAGCATGAGCTTGAGGCTATGGATGATGGGTGCGATGAAGAGACAACCGAGTCCCCGCTCTTTCGCCAGATGATTGAAAAACGAAAAAAAGAGCAATAGCTCCAATCTTAAAATTAAAGGAGGAAAAATAAGATATGGCAAAAGTAATTTTTATGCATTTTAAAGAGGAGACCGATGGTGTCTATGATGCCAAGATTGGTGAACCGCTTGTACGACTTGCAAAAGAAAAAGGTATTCCACTTCCGCTAGAGTGTGAAGATGGAAAGTGCGGTAGCTGTTTGGTGAGAATTGAATCGCTTGAAAAAGAGGAGCCTACAAGCTATATGGAAGATATGGAGCTTGATAAGCTTGTCGAACTAGGAGCAATTACCGCCAAAGAGGCAAACACCTGCCAACAATTTACCGTAGCACCCAAAATAAGATTGGCGTGTCAAACACTTGTCAAGGGTGATATTTTGGTAAAGCCTTATAGGGGTTAAGCATTTAATTTTGTAGGTGTGACCGTGTCACACTATGGAATTGATTACAATCTCTTGCCAAAGGCAAAGCTTTAGTGAGAGGAATTGATATAAGGCTTTGCCTTGTATCAAGGAGAGTTCTTTTTGTTCTCTTGCCAAAGGCAAAGCTTTAGTGAGAGGAATTGATATAAGGCTTTGCCTTG
>DYMA01000153.1:2423-5448 GCA_020721815.1 Sulfurovum sp.
TATCAAGGAGAAATATTTTAAATAAAAAAAGAAGGAGAAAATTAAACATGACAACAAGAGTTGAAATTATCAATGATTTTTTGGCTATCAATGTAAAAGAGGGAAGCACCATTCAAGACATCGTCGAAGCGAGTGGTTCGGCATTGCCATTTGGTTGTAGAGACGGTGAGTGCGGTACGTGTATCGTCGAAGTTGAACAAGGTATGGAGTTTATGTCTCCCAAGACCGATAAAGAGATCAAAGTACTCAAAGAGATCTGTTCAGGGACCTGCACACCCAACTCCAGACTCTCATGCCAAATGAAAATCGCCAAACCCAACGGCGTAGTGCGATTAAAGTATTAATTGAACGTTTTTGTTTTGGTTTCGTCATTAAAAAATATCGCAAGGGTTTTTTCACCCTGCGAACTTCTACTTTTTAATCTCTTTTGCTTTTGTAGCACTTTATTTATATAAAATAATATATAATATATTATATAAAATAATGGAGTGATCATGTACACTTTAGCTCAACTTGAAAAACAACAGATTGGTTTGCGAATACCTCGATACCTCATAGAGGAGATTGATGAATGCACAAAAGAGTTTGCCATTAACCGTACAGATATTGTTATTGAGGCTCTTAGAACCTATCTAAGCGAACAAAAATCAAGAATGTTTTATAAAAAATTTGACAACTCTGTCCAAGAAGCAAAATCAATGATAGAGGGAAAGCTACCAGAGACAACACTAAGTGATTTGATAGATGAACTTAACGATAGTACCAACTCCTCAATTTAAAAAATCGGTTCAAAAACTCTTTAAACGCTACAAGCTTATAGGTAAAGATTTGGCTGATTTGGAAAAAGAGTTACGAGAGGATAGGTATGCAGGAGTTGATTTAGGCAGTGGTTGTTTCAAAATAAGACTCAAAAATTCATCCGTCCCTACAGGGAAAAGTGGAGGTTTTAGAGTTATCTATTTCCTAAAAACCCAAGAGAAGATTTATCTTTTGGAGATATATTCTAAGAGCGATTTGGATAGTATTGATGAGAAGAGATTGGTTGAGATTTTGGCGACTAATGGATTAGGGTAAGAGGGTAGAACTTTTTTGATGGTGACTTTTGGAGTTCATTACTCGTTTACTCGTTAATGCCCTATTGGACTTTAAAACCTCAATAAAACTACATATACAAAACCAACCATTAACCTCAAAAAACTATAATACCCCACACATCCACACTTTTTGACCTCTACGGTATGTGGACGAGGCTCAACATTGGCGATACTCTAGTGCTAGAGATTATGAGGGTAGCGAGGGTTTATTAAAAGTAGAGAGATTATGGTGATGCATCAGACCAATAGGGCATTACGAAGCTGGAGCTTCGTAACGAGTAAAAGGCTTCTTTAAAACATTTGGATGTGATTTGGCAGAGTTTATGGTTACGCAGACAATGGAAGAAGGTATTTATTTACTTTTAGCTAATGGTACTAAGCCATATGTTGGACAATCACAAAGTGTAGATACACGACTTAAGCAACATTTGGGCAAAAGGCTCGATAATATTGCAGATGTATTGCAACGGTTTCATTTTGAGGGTCTTGATGGAAGTAAAAATAAAGAGTTACGTGAAACGATTGAACAAGTAATATTAGATGCAATAGGTGGTAAAGATAGCACTGATAATCGGGTAAACCCTATTGGTGATAAGCGTAAGCATAAGATGCCAGATTATATTGAGAGAATTAAAAAAATAATTTGTAAGAAGTGAGATTATGAGTATATATGATGAATTTTTAGATTTAAGAGATCAATTTGAAAAAAATCATGAATATGACGAAGCTTTTTGTATGGCTAGAGATCAGTGGATAAAAGAGAAACGTTATAAAGATTTTTTTGCATTATTTGCCAATGAGAGTATTAAATATATCGAAGATAAAATACCATACCTTGAAGCTCTTTTATCAGACAATGAAACAACCCTTTATAAAAACTATTGGAAAAGTTGCTTCAAACACGACGTAAAACACTTTTGGGAAGTTCATAAATATTGGAAAACGGGTATTGGATATAAATCTGATCCAAAAACTTTAAAGCAAGTTCAATATACTTTTGAAGTAGAACTCACGACACATAAATTTCTTTCCTATGATATGAAGTTATTAAAGGAAAATAATGAAAAGTATCCAAGAGCCCAAGATCAATATTTGAACTTTGTATATCAATGGCATCAAACGTTAAATTTTATAGACACTTTCATAGAAGCGATGCAAAAAATCAACGATATAGCTGAAATAGAAAAAGCTAAAATAATAAAAGAGAGCATCTATAACCTCCAAAAACCAAAACCCAAAAAGACAACCGATAAGCGAAAAATGGATGAAGATGTTTTTTGGGATTTAATCCAACAAAGCGATCATGAGAACCAAAGCAGTGGTGAGTTTTTAGATGTTTTACAAAACAAGCTTGAAGCGATGAGTGCTACAGAGATTAAAAAGTTTAAAAAGTACTTACTTGAAAAAATGGATGAACTTTATCATTGGGATATATGGGCATTAGCTTATATAGTAAGAGGCGGATGTGGAGATGATGCATTTGATTATTTTAGAGCATGGGTTGTCTCAAAAGGGAAAGAAAACTTTGAAATTGTAAAAAATTTGCAAAGAGAAAAACTCCAAGAACTTTTCTCTTCTGAAGATCCCCAGTTTGAAAGCTTCATGTATGTCGCCAATGATGCCTATGAAAATAAACAAAGTGAGATGATGAGTGAACCTCGTGTAAAATCACAAAAGATTCAAGGTAAAGAGTGGAACGAGGAAGAGATCTGTTTGAAATATCCAAAAATTTGTGAAATGTTTCAATACACAGCATAATCGAATGAATCTTATCAATTTCCTAAAAACCTTCCTCCTAACCCTCTTGGCATGTACCCACCTACATGCCAACCCAATCCCCATACAACAAAAAATCGGCAACTTAACTGGTTCCCATCGTCCAGAGACCGTGAAACAACCCTCTCTATTTCGGAGGGATTTCACGCTAAAAT
>DYMA01000154.1 GCA_020721815.1 Sulfurovum sp.
CAATGTAAAATAGATTGCTTCGTGCCTTGAGATGACAAACTCAAAGATGATATGATAGGCAAAGTGTGTAACATCAGTTATCTAAAATTAGTCCCACCAAAAGTCAAGATTTGGTTGTTATTGCTATTGAAGCTAATAAGTGTGGGACTGAAGTCCCACTTCCGAAATGCCGTTTTGTCTGTATATTTTACGAATACGGAAATGCTTTATCAAATTCTAAATAAACATTATTGAACCAACCCAATTCTCATTTGTTTCATACTATAATAGTATCACTATATTTATGGGAATAATCATGAAGATTTTATCTATGGTGTTGTTTTTGAGTGTTGTATGTTACGCTGAGTTGCCCATCCTCCAAACAGGGCAGACCAAAGTTTATAGCAGTGGTGATAACGGTACACACCAAACGGGAGCTAAGCGAAGCTATGCGAAGCAAGGGGAGGTGGTGATTGATAACACTACAGGGTTGATGTGGCAAAATGAGCCTTATACCCCGCAAGAGAAAGAGGCGTATGATAAAACTAATGGCAGTGAGTATGGCAAAGTCCTCAAATGGGGAAACGCATTCAAGTATTGTGAAGCGTTGGAGCTTGAGGGATACAGTGATTGGAGATTGCCTAGCTTAAAAGAGCTAAAATCTCTTGTCGATTATTCACGCACCAACCCCTCAATAGATGATAACGTGTTTAAGGTGATGCCCAACTACTATTGGAGTTCTACTCTTTACGCCTCGGATGATGATAACGCTTGGGTTGTCCATTTCGGCAATGGTTATGACCATTACGGCCCTAAGGACACTAGTAATTATGTGCGTTGCGTGAGAGGACAATAGATTTGAAAATTTGAAAATTTTAAAAAAAGGAGACACGATGCTCTATTTTGAGTTGCCTATCTATCGGGATGCTTTGGGGTTGGTTGTTTATATTGAAACCATTGTGCGTTTGGTTGTAGCCTCGGCTTTAGCCGAGTTTAAGAGACTCAATAACTTTTAAATGTTCGGCTAAAGCCGAACCTACGGATAAACCTACAATGATGAGTGGAAGTGAGGAGATGTGCCAAACTATCGTAGAGTTTTTGCAGAGGGTTATAGCTACTTTTTGACTCTTGTGACCTATCGACGCAATCCAATTTTGATAGAAAACATTGAGCTATTGCGTCACAGTTTTGCGTATTCTAAGAACAAGTTTGATTACACTATAGATGCCATTGTGGTACTACCTGAACATATCCACATGGTTATCACACCTGGTAATGCACAAGAGTATCCCAAAATTGTTCAAAATATCAAATACTATTTTTCCAAACATTGCGATAGTCGTTATTATGAGCATCTGATACAATCAACTAGCCGAAACAACGAGCGATACAAACCAATATGGCAAAAGCGATACTACGAACATACGATACGCAATGAGAAGGATTTTAAAATATATTTTGATTATGTTCATTATAATCCTGTTAAACACCATTTGGTTACAAGAGCCAAAGATTGGGAGTTTTCCTCTTTTGGAAGATATGTTGAGCAGGGTTATTATGAGATTGATTGGGGGGATTTTGATGAGAGTATTGATTTTGAGTAGATTTGATTGTAGCCTCGGCTTTAGCCGAGTTTGAGAGACTCAATAACTTTTAAATGTTCGGCTAAAGCCGAACCTACGGTTGAACCTATAGTGGTGAGTGGAAGTGAGGAGGTTTGTTTGTTGCGTTGATAGCTGTTGCATTTGGGGTTGTCTATATCCTCTACGGTGATATTGTATCCAAAGGGGTAGAGCTAAGTATTTGGGATAATTTAGGGATGTTTGTCTCAATGATAGCAGGTATGAGTGCCAAATACTTTTTTGATGAGTTTGACAAAGAGGATTATCGCTTTGAGATTCGCAAATTTGTCAAACCCCTTTGGGTTACACCGATTGTTTTTTTGGTCACTTATGTACTCATCGATGTGCCAAAACTTCTCTCTATTGGTACGCTTACTATCTTGAAGATTTACCTACTCTCTTTTAGCAATGGCTTTTTTTGGGCATTTTGGCTTGATAGAGTCAAGAAAAAAGTTGAAAGCAGTGAGTAGAGGGCATATTTGGCCAGGGGGTATCAAAGCGTTGATTTTGGGGCGTGTCATTAATTAAATCTTTGTATAATTTGAAAATTTATTTTTAAAGGAGGATGTATGAGGTTTTTGAAATGGCTTATAGCATTAATGACTTTTGGTGTGTTGGCATGGGGAGCTACCAAAGAGGAGGAGGTAGATGATTGGGACTATAACGCAACGGAGATGCTCGAAGATAGCTACAATGGCAAAGGAGTCGTAATGCCTGCCGTGGTCTCTTCTATCGCTCCAGCTCCTATGATGGAAGCTTCTCGTGCGATGAGCAAAACGATTGGTTTTTCGGTGGGGGGTGCTAAAGATACGAATAATTTCTTTGAAAATATCAAAAACGGTTATTTGCCAAAGCTTAGCTCTATTACCTACGAGGGGCAGTTTTACAGCCACTATTTCGATACGGGGATTGGGCTAGGTGAGTGTAAAGCACTCTTTTGTCCCTCTTATTCCAAAGCCGTTGCCAAAAATATCTTCACCGATGAAAATGAGTATTATTTAAGCGTAGGGCTTAACTCGGGAGTCAAAGAGAGTGATTTTGTACGCAAAAAGCTCAATTTGGTAGTCGTATTGGATATTTCGGGTTCTATGGGGAGTCGATTTGATAGCTACTACTACGATAGCATGGGCAAAAAGCAACACGCCAACAGTGACAAAAGCAAAATGCAAATCGCCAATCGCAGTATCGTAGAGATGATTAAACACCTCAAAAATGAGGATCGTTTGGGTGTCGTACTTTTTGACGATAGGGCGTACAGTGCCAAACCCTTGCGTGAAATAGCCAAAAGCAATATGAAGATGATTGAAAAACATATTTTGGATTTGCAAGAAAGGGGAGGTACGAATTGGAGCGAGGGATACGCCAAGGGTGTTGAGCTTTTTTCAAAAGTAGAGCTTAACGATAGGGCTTATGAGAACCGCATTATCTTTATCACCGATGCCATGCCCAATAGCGGAGAACTAAGCCAAGAGGGACTTTTTGGTATGGCAAAAGGTGCTACACAAAAGGGAATCTATACCACGTTTATCGGCGTAGGGGTTGATTTTAATAACGATTTGGTGGAGTATGTCTCCAAAACCAAAGGGGCAAACTACTTCTCAATCCACTCCGACAAAGAGTTTAGGAAGGTATTGGCTACTGAGTTTGAGTATATGGTAACGCCGCTTGTGTTTGATCTCAAACTCAATCTCAAAAGCTCTGGATATAAGATTGTCGATGTTTATGGCTCACCCAATGCCAATAAATCAACGGGTAGTTTAATGGAGATTGATACTCTCTTCCCCTCCAAAAGCTCCAATGAAAAAGTCAAAGGGGGTGTGGTATTGCTCAAACTTGAAAAAACAAGCAACGCCTCAGATATTGAGCTGGAAGTAAGCTATAGCAATCGTGAGGGCAAAAGCTTTGAGACACGCCAAAGTATCACCTTTGAGGGCAAAGAGGCAAGATACGATAACAGCGGTATCGCCAAAGCGATTTTGGTAAGCAACTACGTCTCGTTGATGAAAAATTGGCTACTTGATGCCCGTGCGGGATGCAACGACAAAGTGGAGTATCTTGTCCATAAACCTGAATTTGCAAAGCGTCACTGCATCTCTGGCCCAGAAAATATGCCCTACTATCAATACGTCAGTGAGTGGGAGAAAAAATCGTGCAAACTAAGCGTTAGTGAGGGGTATCACAATCTCTTGAGTCTCTTTAGAAAACATTTTGCGACTCAAATGGAGCAGTTGGACGATAAGAGCCTCAAAGAGGAGCTTAAGGTGCTTGATTACCTTATCAAATCGAGCAAACAAAGCGACGATTGGGAGTTTAAGCAATAAAGCGCAACAGTCTCTCTGTGTAAAGTATCGCAATCAAAAAGAGACAAAGTGCAATAAGGCGGTTGTAACTGCGTGTCAAAACCATTGCAACCACCATCAATGAACTCAAAACCATCACACCCAAATCAAAAAGATGCGCATTAAAATCAAATAAAATGGGAGCAGCCAAAGCACTTAATGCAATCCCAAGGCTTAGATTGGAGATGGTTGAGCCCAAAATATTGGCAATAGCAATCTCGGCTTTGTTGCGATAGACCGCCAAAACGGTAAGTATCAAATCGGGCAGTGCTGTAGCTACGGCTATCATCATAACCCCACTGTGCCATCTATCAAGGTGTAGCCTTGTGGCAATATCCGTGACGCTATCGACGCTAAATATTGCCCCAACGATAAGAAAAACCGCTCCAACAACCAAAAGCAAGAGTGCCACAGGAAACGTAAGGGCGTTTTGAAGTATCTCTTGCAAAAACTCCCCACGTTTTTTTTGTCTATCTTCAAAGAGAGAAAGAATGTAAAAACCCGTCAAAGCCAAAAGTACAAAGGCATCAAAATAGCCAATTGCACCATCGCTAATGACCAACACAAAGAGTATAAGGGTTGCCAAAAGCCACAAAGCATCTTTTTTGAAAAAATCTCGCTCAATCTTAATGGATTTTGAAAAGACAAAGATAGAGCCAAAAATAAGCGTGACGTTTAAAATAGAACTGCCAATAAGCGTTGCCATTGCCATTTCCACTTTGCCTTGCGTGTTGGCGTTGATGGCTATGCTCATCTCGGGCAGGGATGTGCCTAGTGCTACCAAAAATGCCCCTACTACAAAATGCGACATATTGAGCCTTAGTGCCAAAGCGTTTGAGGAGCGTATCACCATATCGGCTCCTGCAATCAAAATAGCAATAGAGATAACAAAAATCAAAAAATCCATCTACTCCTCCGTACGTACTATCAAAGAGTTGGGCAATCCAAATTGCTCTATTATCGCCTCCTCTTTGGCTCTCATCTCTCCATTATCTATCTCATGGTCGTAGCCTAGTAGATGCAAAACCCCGTGAATAAAGAGCAAAGCTATCTCATCTTGAAGCGAGTGTCCTAATGTTTGGGCTACCTCTTGAGCCTTGTCGATGCTTATGACGACACTTCCTAGAGGCATAAAATCAAAATCGCTCACCAACGGGAAACTTAATACATCGGTGGGTTTATCTATCCCTCTATGCTCCAAATTGAGTAGCACAATGGTGGGATTGTCGCACAAAATGAGTTCTACCTCTAAGGGGCTTAGAGTAATCACTATCTCTTCTAAAACATCAATGGCAAGGCCGTAGTGGGTTTGGTTGTCAAATGTAATCATGATAGGATAGTAGCACAATATGGTTTTAAAGTAGTTTATGATGGGATTTTGAAGCCAATATTGAGATAAAATAATATTTATAGATACAGGCTAGTCGGTTAGCTCCTCCTAAATATGCTATAATGTAACCCATGGAA
>DYMA01000155.1 GCA_020721815.1 Sulfurovum sp.
AGAGACAAAACATATCGCACACAAGCTAAAGATTATATCTTTGGATTAGACAAAGGACAATTTGAGATTGCTTCAATTTTATGGAGACTTCAAAATAATAATAATGCAACAGATAGTGAAGCCGACAAAATAGAACAATTTTCCAATCATAGAGTATTTACCATTAACTTTAGCAACAACAATCAACTTAGCTTTGATGCCAAAGGGTATCAATTGGCAAAAGTTATTGAAGATATTGCAAATATTACAGGGGTGAATGAGTTTATTTTAGTTGGACACTCTATGGGAGGTCTAGCTTCACGAGCTTATATTCAAAATGAAAATGCTGAGCAAAATATAATAGTGCGACAATTAATTACGTTAAATACACCGCATTTAGGAGGTATTATGGCGGGTACATATATCCCTTCGGCAATGAATGCAGGTGTTAATCTAGCTAGTGATAGTTTGGAGTATCGACGCTTAAATGATACAAAAAATATTGGTAACCACTATCAAGATATAGATGTCTATCATTTGGGGTACAATGATGGATTGAATTTTTCGAATCAATATTATTCTGATGGAGATGGAAATGTCTATATAGGCAGTCAGATGGGACTTGATGCACTTGATCCGTATCGTGTCATTTTCTCCCCTGTTGTATCTCCAAAAATAAATCAATATGATTTAGAAGTTACAACACCGAGTAAAGCTACTTCAACAACTCTAGGAACGGTTGATGAAGTGATACAAATTACAAACTATACCGAAGATACTACCACAACTACAACCAATGGACATACTGGAGTTTTGAAAGATACTATCTATTTAAACTATATTCTCTCTATTTTGGCGATAGAGTAGAGCAAGATAGTAATATTTATAATTTTTTGGGTATAATTACCAGTATTTTTATTAAACTAAGGAGTGATGTATGGCACTATTTGAAGATGTAAGAGACGTTGTAGTTGATCAACTAAACGTTAGCCCAGATGAGGTGAAAGAGGAGTCAAGATTTGTTGAAGATCTTAACGCTGACTCTCTTGATGTTGTTGAACTAGTAATGGCTCTTGAAGAGAAATTTGAGATTGAAATCCCCGATGATCAAGCTGAAAGTATCTCAACCGTAGCAGACGCTATCAAATTTATCGAAGAGAACAAATAAGCCTTTGCAGACCTCTTTTTGGGGGTTTGCAAACTCTTTTGAGTCTATCTCTAAGTAAACTTACCACTAATTTTTTTAGATATATACTTAGCTTAATCTTTGGTTTGTTAATATAAGTACAATACAATACCGTTTAAATACGTCAAATGGAGTCAATGTGAAAAGAGTAGTAGTTACAGGGATTGGTATGATCAACAGTTTAGGGCTTGACAAAGAGAGTTCTTTTAAAGCAATCGTTGAGGGAGCGTGCGGGATCAAAGAGATTGCTTCATTTGATGCTTCTAATCATTCAGTGAAAATTGCTGCGGAGATAACTGATTTTGATCCTTCATCTGTAATGGATGCCAAAGAGGTAAAAAAGGCCGACAGGTTTATTCACCTAGGTATCAAGGCAGCCCAAGAGGCCATGGAAGATGCGGCGTTTGGTGAAGGGATTGATTATGAGCGATTTGGTATCTCTTCAGCTTCGGGCATCGGAGGACTTCCCAATATCGAAAAAAACTCCGTCATTTGCGAAACCAAAGGCTCACGCAAAATTTCACCTTTTTTTATCCCTTCGTCACTTGTTAATATGCTAGGAGGCTTTATCTCTATCTATCAAGGACTCAAAGGCCCCAACATTTCATCGGTGACGGCATGTGCCGCTGGGACACACGCAATAAGCGAAGCGACCAAAACCATTATGTTAGGCGGTGCGGATAGAATGTTGGTTGTGGGTGCTGAATCGGCCATTTGTCCTGTGGGCATTGGCGGATTTGCTTCTATGAAAGCTCTTTGTGCTGATAATGATAACCCACAAGGCTCTTCACGCCCTTTTGATGCAACACGAAGTGGATTTGTCATGGGCGAAGGTGCGGGTGCTTTGGTGCTTGAGGAATACGAAGCAGCTCTAGCCAGAGGAGCTAGAATATACGCAGAGATTATAGGATTTGGCGAGAGTGCCGATGCCAATCACATTACAGCTCCCGTAGTTGATGGACCGCTTCGAGCCATTAAAGCGGCGTTGAATATGGCGGGCAATCCAAAAGTTGATTACATCAATGCACACGGTACATCCACTCCTGCTAATGACAAAAACGAAACCGCAGCGATTAAAGCGGTATTTGGAAATGAGTCTCCACCTGTAAGCTCTATCAAAGGACAATTGGGACACTGTTTGGGTGCAGCGGGTGCTTTGGAAGCGGTTGCTACGATTATGGCTATGCGTGATAGTATATTGCCTCCAACCATCAATTACAACAATCCAGACCCCGATTGCGATTTGGACTATGTCCCCAATGTTGCAAGAGAAGCAGAGATTACGGTAGCAATGAGCAACTCCTTTGGATTTGGTGGAACGAATGGCGTTTTGATCTTTAAAAAGCTTTAGGAGTGACAATGTCGGTATATTTAGAGTTTGAAAAAGGGATAGAGACGCTTCAAAATGAGGTCGATTCGGCCAAATTGATGTTGGATGAAGGACTTTTGGAAAAGCTCCAAAACGATTTGCAAAAAGAGATACACAAAACCTTTGGCACACTCACAGACTACCAAAAGCTTCAACTTGCTCGTCACCCCGATCGCCCTTATGCTTTGGATTACATTCGCAACATGATGGAAGATGCTTATGAGATTCATGGCGATAGAGCTTTTCGTGATGACCCTGCGATGATAGCTTATATTGGCTGGATTGAGGGCAAAAAGGCGATGGTGATAGGTGAACAAAAGGGGCGAGGAGTCAAAAACAAAATCAAACGCAACTTTGGTATGCCCAATCCCGAGGGGTATCGCAAGGCTTTACGATGCGTCAAAATGGCAGAGAAGTTTGATATTCCCGTGCTGTTTCTCATCGACACTCCAGGAGCCTATCCAGGACTGGGAGCCGAAGAGCGTGGACAAAGTGAAGCCATAGCCCGTAATCTTTTTGAGTTTATTGATATTAAAGTTCCCATTATCTCTATCGTGATAGGCGAGGGGGGAAGCGGTGGAGCTTTGGCTATTGGAGTAGGCGATCGATTGGCGATGATGAAATACTCGGTATTTTCTGTTATCTCGCCAGAGGGGTGTTCGGCGATTTTGTGGGATGACCCCAAAAAAGTGGAACAAGCTACCAAAGCGTTGAAAATTTTGCCTGAATACCTCATGGAGCATAAACTTATTAACGATATATTGGATGAACCACTCAATGGGGCGCACCGAAACAAAAAAGCAGCATCGTATATTGTGCGAGACTATTTCCTAAAATCGCTTCAAGAGCTTGAATCGCTCTCAAAAGAAGAGATGTTGCAAAAGCGTTACGAACAAGTTATCTCTATTGGTGCATTTAGCGAACAATAATGCATGAGATAGCCAACTGGATTGTCCAAAGTATCGGAGAGATAGGTTATCTAGGCATCTTCTTTTTGATGTTTTTAGAGAGCAGTTTTTTTCCATTTCCGAGTGAAATCGTGATGATACCCGCAGGATACCTTGCCTATCAAGGTGAGATGAATATCTATCTTGCCTTTTTAATGGGGGTTTTGGGTTCTTTGGCAGGTGCGTTGTTTAACTATTTTTTGGCGATTCATTACGGTCGTAGTTTTTTGCTTAAATACGGTCACCGCATCTTTTTGAAGCCCACAACACTTGAAAAGCTTGAAAACTTTTTCAAAGCACACGGCGAGATTAGTACCTTTAATGGGCGTTTAATCCCTGGCGTTCGTCAATACATCTCTTTCCCTGCGGGATTGGCGAAGATGAATTTGGTACGCTTTAGCCTCTACACATCTTTGGGTGCATCGATTTGGATGGTTGTGCTTTTGGCGATAGGTTATCTTATCGGTAATCAACAAGCACTTATCAAAGAGTATCTGCACGATGCGACACTTATTACTCTATTTATGATAGGACTCTTTACGCTTTTTTATTATTATCGTCATAAAAATCGAAAAGACGATTAAATGTTTTTTCAGATAAGTCAAGGTCGGGTTACGCTTAAAATCAAAGCCCAACCCAGCGCAAGTCGTAGTGAGTTTGTGGAGACGTTGGAAGAGGCAATTAAGCTACGCATCAAAGCCCCAGCCGTTGAGGGTGCGGCCAATAGAGAGTTAATAAAGTTTTTATCGAAACACTTTAGGATAGCCAAAAGCTCTATCGCTTTCAAAAGTGGAGCAAAGAGCAAAATAAAAATTGTAGAGTTTCCAATCAGTGAAGCGTTTATAGAATGGAGTAGAGAGTATGAACAAAGAACAAGCCTTTAAACTGTTGGCAGAGCAGTTGGGGATTTCCAACAACAAAGCCAAAGAGCTAATCGACAAAGGATTGGTCTATGCGGGTAACAACAAGGTAAAAATTGCTCGTGGATTGGTTGATGAGGATACCAAGTTTCGTGTTGAGCAGGTTAATGATATTGTGGTGTTGTATGAGGATGAGGATATTGTTGCTATTGATAAACCCGCTTTTGTTGATAGCTATGATGTTGAAGCCTCAATTGAGGGGGCTACCTTGATTCACCGCCTCGATCGTGATACTTCGGGTGTATTGCTACTAGCCAAAAATGAGCCGTTTTTGCAAAGAGCCATTGAAGCCTTTAAACAACAAAAAGTGACCAAAAAATACATTGCATGGGTCGATGGGATATTTTTTGAAGAGTTTAGCATTGATGAGCCTATTTTTACAGAACGACAAGGCAAAGCAATCTCAAGAGTAGATAAAAAACGAGGCAAAAAAGCGGTAAGTATCGTTCGCCCTCTTGAGGTACAAGGCAAAAAGAGCAAAGTCGAAATAGAGATTGAGACAGGACGTACTCACCAAATTCGTGTGCATTTGGCGTATATTGGATATCCTATTATTGGAGATGAATCCTACGGGAGTGTGACAAAAAGCAAACGCATTTTGCTTCATGCTGCTTCAATAGCATTGCTAGGATACAGCTTTCAAGCCAAAGAGCCTAGAGATATTGAACGCTACAAATAAATAAAAACATTGCACCAATAGACATTAACCCTTAAAGGCACATCTCTACGCCTTTAATTTCTCAACTCTTCTGCATTTTATTACTATCACCCGATTATCAAACACAATAAAGAGATTTTTGTGCTTCAAGCCAAGGCATTGATGAGATTTAGGAATTTGTTCAAAGTGATAGGAATCTTATTTTGGTACTTTATTATACTATATTATATGCAAAAGTCTAAAAAACTAAAAATGATAAAAAATCCAAAATTTTTCCAACATTTTCCAAAAACCCCTTGACAAACAAAAACAATTGGGCT
>DYMA01000156.1 GCA_020721815.1 Sulfurovum sp.
CATTCCCCATAGAAAGGGCTTTTGATGGGTAATTTGACGGGAAGATTCGTTCAAAAAGCTATCTTGTTATCTTTTTTTGCTAAAATTATCTCACTACAACTCCAAAGGAATAGATATGGTAGCGATTATTCTACTGCTTGTTTTGCCGCTTCTATTTGCCACGCTTGTGAGCTTTTTGAACGGTCGGGTTCGTAACGCTGTTGCTATTGTGGGAGTTTTGAGTTTATCGGCTTTGGCACTTTTGGTTTGGTTTGATGAGAGATTTGTATCGTTTGCACTCCCCTATTTCATCCAATACTTTTTTATCGGTGTCGATACGGTGCTTTTGCTCTTTTTTGTGTGGGTGGGATTACGCACAAAACACGCACTCGTTACGCTTTTGGCAATTGTGCAATTGTTGCTTTTTGTAGGGGTGCTTTGGATTGCTCCTCATGAGAGCGGTCACGATATAGCAGTCGATAGGCTAAGTGCTATGATGTATCTTGTCATTAATCTTGTCGGGGGTGTTATTGTCGTTTATGCTTTGGAGTATATCGAAACAGAACCCTTTACACAAGTCAAAAAAAACCGCTTTGTTGCGATTTTGATGCTCTTTTTGGGAATTATGAATCTTGCGGTATCGGCTAATAGTATCGAGATATTTTTTCTAGCTTTTGAACTCACAACGCTTAGTTCCTATTTGCTTATTGGGTATCGTCAAGATGAGATTTCTATCACCAACTCCCTCAAAGCTCTTTGGATGAATCAAATCGGTGGAGTAATGATACTTTTGGGAATATTAAGCTCCATCATGCTCTACTCTACGCTCTATTTTGATAGGCTTATCGCCAATGCTTCGGGGCAGATGCTTTTACCCATTGTCTTTTTGATTTTTGCAGCTTTTGTTAAGGGGGCAATGTTTCCTTTTCATTCGTGGCTACTGGGGGCAATGGTAGCTCCCACGCCTGTAAGTGCGATACTTCACAGTGCTACTATGGTAAAAATCGCTCCTTTTTTGATTCTCAAATTAGCTCCTAGTTTCTCACTTTTTCTATCGACTACGGTAGCACTTTTGGGTGGATTTGTCTTTGTGGTTGCTTCGCTTATGGCACTCAATCGAGATTTTTTCAAAGAGATTTTAGCCCTTTCGACGGTAGCACTTTTGGCACTTATGATGGCTTTGGCGGCTTTGGGCAATGAAAAGGCAACGATGGCGGCTATGATACTTATCTTTTTTCACGCTATCTCCAAAGCGTTACTTTTTTTACAAGCAGGAGTCCTTGAGAAACTCTACCATGCCAAATACATTAGCGATATTAACTCTTTGGTGGACAAAGCCCCTCGAACTATCTTTTTTATTTTGATAGGATTTGCGAGTTTGATGTTGCCTCCTTTTGGGGCTTTTGTAGCCAAATTTATGGCACTTGAAGCCCTAAGCGAAGCTATTGTTACCAATCTTCTCTACCTCTTTGTGTTGCTTTGTCTTATCGTTGGAGGGATTGTTTTAGCCATTCTCTATTTCAAAGTCGCCTCCAAACTGTTGGCTATTGATACAACGCATAACTCTCCAAACGAAAAGATACCGCTACTCTATTTTATCCCTTCAACTCTACTTGTGGGACTTTTAGTCGTATGCGTTTGGTCTATCTATGAGCATTTGGGAGCTATTGAATCGCTTTTGGCACTGGTTATTATCTTGAGTTTGCCCTTGCTTTCACGCATCAACCTAACCCACTCCAAACCCATGCACGAGTACAATTGCGGTGAAATTGATACGTTTGAAATCTCTATCTACTATTTTGATTTGAAGCAACAAGAGCGTTGGATTTATCTCTCATTGATTTTTTGGGCGTTACTGGTTGTAGGGGGTGTGTTATGATGGAAATTGTATTGATTCTCTTAGCTCCTATTGTGGGGGGATTAATGTACGGTTTGGAACGAGTCATTAAAGCACGCATGCAAAACCGTCAAGGTCCTCCTATCTTGCAACCTTTTTATGATGCGGTGAAGTTTTTTCTCAAAGAGAGCTTTTATGTCAATCGATTGCATATTGTATTGGGCTTGGGACACTTTGTGACGCTTTGGATTACGATTGGCTATATTATTATGGGCGGAAGTTTGCTCTATGTTATCTTTTTGCATCTCATTTCAAGTGTGCTTATTATCTTTGCAGGATTTAGTGTACGGAGTGTCTATTCGCACATTGGTGCTAACCGTGAACTTCTCTCGATGGTAGCCTATGAACCTATTTTTATTTTAATGGCGGTTGCTTTTTTTCTACACGGAGGCTCTTTTTCGATTGATGTTATTCGTACCAACGAACCGCAAATTCTTCCGCTTTTTTTGCTTTTTATCGCTTTTTTGTTTACCATACCGCTCAAACTCAAAAAATCCCCCTTTGACGCCAACGAAGCCCATCAAGAGATTGTAGGGGGTGTCGAGATTGAATACAGCGGAATGTTTTATGAGATTATCTATACCGCCAAATGGCTGGAGTATGTTTTTATCTATCTGCTTTTGATACTCTTTGCGGGTAATAATATACCCTTGGCTATGGTTTTGGTTGGTGTTGTTTTTGTGGTGATTAATCTTGTTGATAACGCTACAGCACGGGTTACAATAGGCGATACAGTGCGTATTAATCTTACGATTGGAGTAGTATTGGGTGCAATTAATATTATTGGACTTGTGGCGTAATTTTAGTTAATTTATGGTAAACTATTTGTTAATTTTTTTATAATAATGATTAATAAACTTAGGGTAAACTGTTATTTAATATTACCTTTATCTAAGGAAATCAATGAACCAAAGAACCATTAAGCGACCCGTTGAGGTGGTTGGGATTGGATTGCACAAGGGCGAACCGATTCGGATGCGATTAGAACCTTTTGAAGTGGATGGCGGAATTGTTTTTTATCGTGATGATTTAGCCACCACAATTCCCCTTTCACCCCAAAGCGTGATTGATACCCAAATGGCAACCGTTATTGGCAAAAACAGTGCCTCCATCTCCACTATCGAACACTTTTTATCCTCTCTTTACGCCTACGGTATCGACAATTTACGCATTATCATCAATGGCAACGAAATGCCTGTAATGGATGGTTCTGCTATTAGTTTTTGTCTTTTGCTAGATGAAGCAGGTATTGCTTTGCAAGATGCACCCAAAAAGATTATAGAGATCAAAAAAGAGATTAGAGTAGAGGAGGGCGATAAGTTTGTCTCACTCAAACCCAGCACCAAAGCCTCTTTTGATTTTACGATAGATTTTAACCACCCCGTCATTGGCAAACAATCTTTTGATTTTGATTTTAGTACCCAAACCTTTGTCGATGAGATAGCGCGTGCTAGAACCTTTGGATTTCTCAAAGATATTCACACTCTCCAAAGCAATAATCTAGCCTTAGGGGCGAGTCTCAACAACGCCATAGGACTTGATGAACACCGTGTACTCAATCCTGAGGGACTACGATTTGACAATGAGTTTGTACGCCACAAAATTCTTGATGCGATGGGTGATATGATGGTGATGGGACATACCATACTAGGAAGCTACAGCTCTTTTGCGGGTAGTCACAAACTCAATCATCTTCTCACCAAAGAGCTACTCAAAAATCCCCAAAACTACAAAATAGTAGCCGTTGATAAAGTCAAAAGTAGAGTCCTTGCCAAAAGTTTCGCCTAATTACCGCTTGGTGATACTCTCGATTGCTACGCCGTTGCAATTGGGCATTTATTGCGATGATAGATTGCAGGAGCGTATCGTAAGTGAACAAAAAACCTCCGAGGTATTAGCCTCATTGGTTATTGAACTTTTGGAGCGATACCCCATAAAACAAATCCTCTATACCCATGGGCCAGGTAGCTTTATGGCGATAAAACTCACCTATATCATACTCAAAACGATTGAGATTGTGCGTGGTGTTGAGTTTGTGGGTGTCGATGCCTTTGCTTTTAATGCCAATAGACCCATCAAAGCATTGGGCAATCTCTATTTTATCAAAGCAGGGGAGGAGATACACACCCAAAAATTTGAACAAACAATAGAACAAACGTTTAGCTTACCCCAAAGCATTTCGCATCTACGCCCTTGCGACAACAAACCGCTCTACATTATCCCAGCCATCTAAAAGGAAAAAAGTGCATACCAAACGCTCCAATATCAAATCGGGTTCTCAAGTCCATATCGTCCTCAAAAGTGACCAACGAAGCGGAAACCTCACCTACGGCATTGTCCGTGATATTTTGACCAACTCCCCCACTCACCCCCACGGCATCAAAGTACGTCTCATGGACGGCAACGTAGGAAGAGTCAAAGAGATTTTATGAAACGGATTCTACTTTTTGAGCTGTAGGTTCGGCTTTAGCCGAACAATTGGTATGATAAGCCCAAAACTCGGCTAAAGCCGAGGCTACAGATTTAAAGTTCTTGCTTGTGACACAATTTAAAACAGATTGCTTCACCTTGTTCGCAACGTATTTTAATGTAATAATTGTGAAACTTCTTGAAAGGGAGATTTTAAGATGAAACTTTTTATTGATGGCGATGCTTTGCCCAATCTTCTTAAGCCTATTGTACTGCGAGCCATTGAGCGTCTGCGTATCCCTACCAAAGTGGTATCCAATAAAAAAATCTCCATCGGCACTTCACCTACTATTGAGTACATTATCGTAGAACAAGGAGCCGATGAGGCGGATAATTGTATCGTGAAGCTTGTCAAACCCAACGACCTTGTAATTACCGCCGATATTCCCTTAGCCGATCGTATCGTCTCTCTCCATGCCCACGCCATTGACCACCGAGGCGAACGCTACACTCCCGAAAATATCAAACAATACCTTGCCGTGCGTAATCTCATGCAAGATATTCGTGATAGTGGCGAAATCACCAAAGGCTCTGCCCCTTTTGGCAAAAAAGATGCACACAATTTTGCAACAACCTTGAATAATTTTTTGGATAAACACTACCGTTCGTTGTAAATCCAATCTCTTGCTTTAAGTTGCTCTAAAAAGATTGATAATGTTTTGACAATGTTCATTGTTTTGAATATCTTTTTTTGTGATATAGTCACTATTGGCAATTATGACTGAATTATTTGAACCCGAAAACTGCAATTGTCCTGCAATTGAAATAATTGATTTGCTTTTTTTGAAATTTATACTACCATCGTGTTTCTCTTCTATATTATTGCAAATAAACTTTTTTGTCTCTCTATAGGATGCTTATGCTCTTCAATAAAGGTTTGACTGCTATCAAAAATAGTATCATTCTCGGATTTCATTAACTCTAATAAAATATCTTCGAGTTTACCATTTTCCTCACCCGTTTTATAAAAAACAGCGTAACCACTCACCCCATCACCTAAGCCAAAATTAAAGTAAAAAACCTCTAAA
>DYMA01000157.1 GCA_020721815.1 Sulfurovum sp.
AGTGTGGCTTTGCCGATACGATGGAAGGTATTGGGGGTTTTGATGGTGATAGTGGAGTCTTTGTTATAGAGTTCAAGCAACGCATACATTCGCTTTTGTTTGTCGTTGTAGCCAATAATCTCTACGGTGTGTTTTTGTTTGAGGGTGCGGTAGTATTGAGCAAAGAGTATCACACCTGCACTATCAAAGCTCTCAACACCGCTCACATCCCACACGATAGAGCCATTGTTTATCTTTTTGAGTAGCCCACTTAGCTCTTTGTCTATGGCTTTGAGATGGTAGATGTTCCAATGATTGATGGAATGCAGAGTAATAGAGCGGTCGTTTTGGGTAATGGATAGATAGGTCATGGGTTGCCTCTCTTTAATTTGTTGTTAAATACTAATGTTACACACTTTGCCCAACATTTCATCTTTGAGTTGGTCATCAACAACAACCTTGAGTGTGTAGCCTCGGCTTTAGCCGAGTTTGAAGCATTCAATAGCCTCCAATTTGTTCGGCTAAAGCCGAACCTACCAAATCCTCTCGAATTTTGTCAAGTCCTGTACCAAAAGGTAGAGTTTGCATCTTGCCGTTTCTATACTCCTCGACTCTTTTATTGACCTCTTCATCCAGTGATTTTTTTATCACCACGGCATCGTTGGGTAAACTTTTCATCAGTTTATCGAACTGCTCCAAATACTGATCTTTTATACATATTTGCATGGTCATGTGTTTGTGCCTTTTGAATTGTTTTTATATTATATCCAAATTTCCATTATCAGTTTTGTACAATCACCACCACGGCAATAGCAAATCCGCCATCGTGGCTAATGGAGAGCGATGAGGTTTGGATAGCATGAAGCAGTTGGGCTTTTGGGCTTAATCGAAAGTGCGGGGCATTTTTGGCATCTTTGTAGATTTCAATATCGCAAAAAGCCAACTCACTCCCAATCCCACATCCCAAAGCTTTGGCAATAGCCTCTTTGGCAGCCCAATACCCAGCAATGGAGGCGGGTTTTTGTGAGAGATTGGCTATCTCGCTATCATTTAAAAAGCGTTGAGTGTAGCGTGTGCCAAACTTTTTGAGAGCTTTTTCAATACGCTCAATAGCGACTATATCGGTGCCTATTTTCATTTTTGCTCCTTTAGGGCCTATCAATCATATACCCCATTCCTCGGATGTTGAGTATCAAATTCTCTTTGAGTATCTTTTTGAGGCGGTTGATTTCGGCTCTTATGGTGGCGTTATCGACGATTTGTGCCTCCCAAACGTAGATGCGAAATTGCTCAAAATCGACGACTCGTCCACGATTGCGTGCCAAAATATCAATGATTTGGTGTTGGCGTTTGGTGAGGATTTGAGGCTCATCGTTGAAAAGCAAAGAGGAGTGTTCTTGATCGTAGCTGTAGTTTGTGGAGAGTCTTAGGTGTACTCTAGGGGTATCTTTGGGGATGCTAATCCTATCGATACGCAAAAGCAACTCTTTGAGATGAAAAGGCTTTTTGAGATAGTCGTAGCAACCCAATGTGTAAGCCCGTGAAATATCCTCTATATCAACCAATGCACTAATATAAATCGTGGGTGTATAGACTTTGAGTCCATGAAGCATCTCAAGCAAAGAGAGTCCATCGATTTGGGGTACGTTGATATCCAAAATAAGCAAATCGTAACGACTCTTTTGGAGGGCTTCAAACGCCTCCATGCCGTTTACAAAACTCTCTACTTTGTGTCCTTGGGCGATAAGAAAGTCACTAATGGAGTCATTGAGCATCAGTTCATCTTCGAGTAGGAGTATCTTCATCTATCACGGCTTTGCACAAGAGTCTCTTTTTGGGTTGATTATACTCAAAATAGTGCGGGGTGTCAATGCGAGTATGGGCATGGATTACTCCCCCATCATCTTAAAACGATACCCAAAGGCAGTCATCTCTTGCGTCGTGTCGATTGCGATAGCTACATCCTCCTCATCGCAAATGGTTTTTACCAATCTTAAGCCAATGCCAAATCCCTCTTGGGTCTTCTCCTCACGATAAAAAGCATCAAAAATGCGTCGCTTATCTTTTATCTCTTTGGAACAACTCGCAATGAGCAGTTCAATATAACTCCCTACAATCTGCAAAGTGATACGGATAGGGTTTTTGGGCAAGGTATATTTGATAGCGTTGGTGAGGGTGTTATCGACAATGCGTTGCAATTTGGTTTTGTTGAAATAGATAAAAAACTTCTCCTCTTGGGAGTAGGAGTATTCAAACTCCAAAGCGTTCATGGTGGCGACTAAGGAGAAAAAATCGATACGAGAACTCACAAATTGCTCCAAATCAATCACCTTTTTGGGGTACTCAATTTGATTTTTTTTGACCAAATAGCTCAAATCGTCGTAGATACTAAAGATATTTTTGGTCGCCGCTTCGATTTTGGAAAGCTCTTTGGATTGCTTTCCTTGCATCTCAAGCATCTCTATACTGGTGAGAATCACGCTCAAAGGAGTATTGGTCTCATGGACGGTATAGCGTAAAAACTCCTTTTGATTGTTGAGGATTTTTTCTGAGAACTCTTTTTCCTCTTGGAGCTTGGCAATCTTTTGGCGAACTTTGTCTTCTAGGCTAAGATTGAGCTGCGTAAGAGAGTTTTTTTGCCTATCAATAATATCAATCATCGCATTGGCATGACCTACCATCAATTTAAAATCATCAAAAAAGATAGCATGGGGGTTAATACGCTGTTTTGTGTGAGCCGATTGATTAAAAAAATCCAAAAATATCTCAATATCACGCCGCAATAAAGAGCTAAAGATATTGTAAAATCCTAATACAATAGCAAAGAGAATAAAGGCAAGTGTGGCGATGTTTACCATGCTTTGGATAATAATGGATTTGAGTTTGTAGCGGTTTTGCTCTTGGAGTTTGAGCAAGGATGAGATATCTTTGATGATACGGATACGATCTCCCCCATCAATGAGTTCAAAAACAAGGGTGTTGCCAACGTGTTGATAGCTTTGGGAGTTGGCTTTGGGGGTTTTGTCGATAGCAATATCAAGGGAGTTTTGTGCGAAGAGTTTTTTGATTTTTTGCGTATCTTTGCACCCTAGATGTTTGATGACGTTATTGACTTGTGCAGCGATAGCACTCACCTCTTGGGCGTGTTGATTTTCGATAGTATGAAGCTTATCTTGCAGCGTTGTTTGATATTCGTAATACTTCTCTTTGATTAAAAGTGTGGCGAAGATGATGGTAAAGACAAAGATAATAAGCATGGTGATAATGTTTGCTTTTTCAATAGTAATAGAACGGGGTTTTTTAAAAAGGCGATGGATTGTCATGAATGCGATTATAACATAAACCTAAGTATTAGAGCAGTATAAAGAGGTTATAATATCTTACATTTTATTACAATTTAGGACTTCAAAGAATGTTTGAAACGTTTTTAACCAAACTCCAAAGCAATGAAAAGTTTATTACCGTCGAGATTACTCCCCCACACGGTGCTTCTATCGGTCAAATCATTGACAATATTGACAAACTTCAACTAGTGCACAAGATTGATGGTTTTAGCCTCACCGATAACCCTCTTGCCAAACTTAAGATGTCGGGCGTACTCAGTGCTATCAAAGTGCAACACTATTTCCAAAAGCCTGTAATTGCCACGATGAGTATGCGAGATACCAACAAACTCTCGATGCAATCCACCCTACTAGGAGCTAACGATTTTGATTTGCGTTGCATTTTGGCGCTCACGGGAGACCCTGCTAAACTAAGCGACCAACCCGAGGTCAAAGGGGTAGTAGAGCGTGATTCAACGCTGCTTTTGAGTATCATTTATCATCTCAACAAAGGTGTCGATTACTCCAATCAACCCCTCAATCCGCCACCCAATCCCATCTACCCCTTTGCCGTCTCCAACTCCTACTCCAAAGATAAGACACGACTTGAAAAACGCATACTCAAAAAGCTCAATTACGGTGCTAGAGCGATTTTGACGCAACCCATCTACGACCTTAATAATGCCAAAGAGTTGCTTGAAATATTTGAAAGTGCCAAAAGCCAAAGCATCCGCCAATCAGCAAAAGAGGCACAACTCATTATGGGACAATTCCCCGTCGTAAGAGCAAGAACCGCCAATTTTATCTCCGACAAAGTCCCTGGTATCCATGTACCCAAAGCCATAGTCGATGAGATGAATCTAGCAGCAATGGACGGTGAAGCCAAAGAACAAGAGGTAGGATTTGCCCTCTCAAAAGCGATTTTTGACAACATCATGCAACTTCACGGCAAAGTACACCTCATGACACACAATCGCTTTGATTTATGCTCTGATTTGATTTGTGAGACTAAAGTCCGATAAAAGTGTGCAGTATCAATTATAAAGCTTAAGATTGCTTCACTTGCGTTTGAAATGACGCAAAAAAAACTTCAAATTGAGAAAAAGTGGCTATAATTTGAGCCATTAAATTGCTTACTCCACGACAAAGCAAAAAATATCGTAGAGTGAGATTAAATTGTTACGGAGTCACCCATGTTTAAATTTTTCGCTCTTTTGTTTGCCTTTTCGCTTGTGCTTGATGCCCAAAAAATCAAAGAAGACAGCTCCACATTCACGCTCAAACTCACCAAACAAAACGGTGTAGTCAAAAAAATAGCCGTTCCCACTACCCGCTACCGTTCCCATGAGAGCAATTGGGGTTTGATTGTGAAATTTAACGACGATAGAGCAGTCGATATTGCCTCGCTTGAAGAGAAATACGCCATCAAATTCACAAAAAAGCTCACCATTGGCTACTATATCTTTGAAAACCACTCGATGCTCAACGATTATGACCTTATAGAAAATATGATTGAGCATGAACCCCAGCTTCATACCATTAGACGCAACACCCCTCTCAATCCAAAAATATTGTAAAAATAAGAGTTATTTTATCCTAATTAAAAAAATTTTTGCTATAATTTGATTGTAACTATCGCTTTGATAGAATATAAACACACAACTTAAGGAGAACACAATGCCAAAGATCAATAAGTATGTCGATATCGACACCGTAGAGAGAGAAGCCAAAAAAGATTATATTGATAGACACTCTCCATTTATTCACACTGTAGAGTCTGTAAATAGTGGTGAGATGTTTGAAGTCACCGTACAAAACGGAAAAGAATACACACACCCCGATGATATGAACCACTACATTGCAAGTATTTCGCTTTTCAACGGTGAGACACTTGTCGCAAAAGCCGACTTCATGGCAGGTATGCTAGGCGGTGACGAACACAAAGGTCATGCCAAAGTAACATTCCACGTATTGGCAACAGGCAAAAAAATGAACCTTGTAGCCCACAGCTACTGCACCAAACACGGTATTTGGGAATCAGACCCCGTAGAAGTAACCGTAAACTA
>DYMA01000158.1 GCA_020721815.1 Sulfurovum sp.
TTTAGAGGTTTTTTACTTTAATTTTGGCTTAGGTGATGGGGTGAGTGGTTACAACGATTTTAAAGAAACAGCTTCAAAGATAGTAAAAGCTTATGTGCAAAAGATGCCAACTTACATCAAAAAAATATCAAAACTTGAAAATATCGAGTTTTTTATAAAAGAAAAACCCAATGCACAAGATAAAAAAGTCAAAATCAAATCACAATCTACTCTTGATGCTGCAATGATGAAACATTTTAATGACAGATGCGAAACTCTGAAAACCAATGGCTGGTTTGAAAAACTTGGTATCTAAAGTCTTTGTTTCATATCTTCAAGTAGCTTTTGGTCTATCTCCTCTTTGGAGACGCGCTCTTTGGAGATCATCAAAATCAACCCGATAGCAAACGAAGAGGCCATAATGTGTGACCCTCCGTAGCTCAAAAAGGGCAAGGCAATCCCTTTGATAGGAAAGAGTCCCGTAATTCCAAAGCTATTAATGATAAACGAAAGGGCAATAATAAGCCCCACACCTACCGAAAAGAGATAGTGCGTAGGATTTTGTACCATGGCAGCGATTTTGAAGATACGATAGATGATAAAAAGTGTCAATCCTGTCACCACCAAAATACCCACGAAACCAAACTCCTCAGCAACTCCCGCCAATACAAAATCGGTATGAACTTCACTTAGATACCCCAGTTCAAATTGTCCACCGCCCAATCCTTTGCCCCAAAAACCGCCGTTGTGTATCGCATTGAGGGAGTTGGAGATTTGGTAGGGTTCTTCGTAGGCTTGGACTTTGAAATCTTGCACCACCTCAAAAGGAAAAATCGCCAATACGGTATCTTGTACGCCTCCCCACCAGCTTGCTACCCGTTGGATTCGGTGGGGTGCTGAGAGTATCAACGCCCCCATTCCCACCAAAGCACTCCCCAAAAGCGTGAGAAAAAACTTGAAACTGCTCCCTGCAAACAAAAAAAGTACCGCCAAAGTCCCCCCTAGTACCACCACTTGCCCCAAATCTTTTTGGAGTATCGCAATAAGCAATACCGCTACAAAAAAGACAATAATGTAAGGAAAAAAGACCTTAATCTCCTCTACAAAGCTCATCTTCTCCCTATCAAGGAGTTTACGTGAAAAGCTCCACGCCAAAAAAAAGACAAACCCGATCTTGAAAAACTCCACAGGGGCAATCGAAAAAGAACCCAACTGTATCCAACGCTTCGCTCCGCTTACGGCATTGACAACGCTTGAGGGCAAAAACTGCATCGCAATAAGAAGAAAAAAGAAGATACCAAAGAGACCCATCCCAATAGGAACAAACCATCTATTGGGGTTGAGCCAACTAAGCGTTATAATCATCACAAATCCCACCCCCACAGCCACAGCTTGACGAATCAAAAAGTGGTTGGATTCATACTCAAAATAGACAACAGTATAGATGGGGAGTGAGTAGCTCAAAACTATCGAAAATCCAAGCAGTGCCATGACGGCAAAAAGGAGCGATCTATCAATCATAATGAATGCACTTTCTACTATTTAATATTAATCATCTATCCCTTTTGTAATGGGATTTATCTTTATTTATTATTTTATCGAAAAATGTGCTTAATATAAAGAATATTTCGTATAAAATTATATTTAATATGAATAAATATAGAAAAAATCAATCAACCAACGTGCGAAGCAGTAAACTGTTGCTTCTCTACCTTATTATTTTTGTAGCCATTTCGACTTTTTTATACAGAACCTATACCGTTATCAAAACCCCTAGAGATTTGCCCTCTTCGACGACCAAGCTCAAAGAGCGTTCAAAAAGAGGTGTCATTGTCTCTGCTGATAACTATCGTGTAAGCTACAGTAAAAAAATCTATGAAGCTACCATCAATACATTGGGTATTGATCCCGATAAACTTGATTTGTTTATTGATCTTTTTAGTATCTACAGCGATATGGATAGGGATATAGTCAAAAGTTCCTTGCTTGATGATAGGGGTGAATTGATAGAGGGACGTGTGGTGATTAGCCGCTACCTTGATGCCAAAAGTGCCAATCATCTCAAATCCCTAGCCTACAAACTGCGTCAAATGAAGATTTTTAAACCCATCAAAAACGCCAACGGAGTCGAAATCCTCTATGGGCTTGATATTGTCGAGGTGGGAGAGAGTCGCTACTATCCCCTTAGCGATACCCTCACACCCGTATTGGGCTATACTCGTAACAATCTTCAAGATGGCTACACAAGACCTTACGGCATCAAAGGTTTGGAGCGATACTACAACACCTACATCCAATTCAAACGTGACGGCTTCTATATGGGCAAACGGGACGTTGTGGGCAATATCGTTTACGGTGACAACTCCCGCCATGTTGAGTTTATCGATGGATTGGATTTGCATCTCAATATCCCCCTTAAGCTCCAAAGACGTGTCGAAAAGGTACTTGATTATATGAAAATCTTTGTCGATGCCAAAGAGATTGTCGCAGGTGTTATGGACAACACAAACGGCAAAATTGTAGCCCTTGCTAGCAGCGAACGCTTCGATCCCAACCGTATCACACAAGATAAAATTGAAGCCCTCAATCCCAAATTTACAGAGTATCTCTACGAACCAGGGTCGGTTATTAAGCCTCTTTCGTTTGCTATCGTCATGGATAGAGGCAAGGTTACACCCAATGAAATCATCCCTACCGATGATGGAAAGTTGCGTATTGGTCGCTACCTTATCACTGATGATGATAAATTTGCCGCTTTGAGCGCTACCGATGTACTCGTACACTCTTCCAATGTGGGTATATCCAAACTGGTATGGCGTGTTTCGGGGCGTGAGCTTTATGATGGGTTTAGAAGATTTGGATTAGGAGAGTCTAGCGGTATCGATTTGACACGAGAACTTGTTGGAACAATCAAAAAAGCCTTTATGCTTCGCCACCCACTCCACAGTGCCAACAGTGCTTACGGTTACGGTATGCAAGCTACCCTTGCCCAGCTCCTCAAAGCCTACAGTGCTTTCAATAACGATGGCGTTGCCCAAACACCCCAAATCTTAGACTACTTCAAAGATGCTCAAAAAGAGGAGTATTACAAACTCCCACCCACCAAACCCAATCGCAGGGTTATGAGCAGAGATACCGCCCAAAAAATGAACACCATCTTGCAAAAAATCGTGCAAGGAGGTACGGGGAAAAAGGCTCAATACGAGGGACTTATCATCGGAGGCAAAACGGGTACATCGCATATCGCTACGCAAGGAAGCTACACCAAACGCTACAACAGCACCTTTTTAGGCTTTGCCAACGACAACTTTAACCATCGCTACACCATCGGAGTCCTTGTCATAGAAGCCCAAAAACCCTACAAATACTTCGCCTCCGAATCAGCAGTACCGACTTTTAAAAAGATTGTCGAACAACTTGTGAAGCTCAAATACCTCAAACCCACCTTGCCCCCCAAACCCACTCTCGATACCAATACCACAAACACCCCAAAACAAACAAACAAACACTAAAACCTAGCCTTTGTAGGGCGAGTGAAACCCACCATTTAGGAGAGAGTGTGAAATAATAAACCCTTCGACTAGGCTCAGGGTGAACGGATAGCGTAAAACCGTTCGTGCTGAGCTTATCGAAGCACTTTTTTGGCAACGGATAGTGTCAAACCGTTCGTGCCCAGCTTGTCGAAGCAGTTATTTCACACCCTTAGGAGAGGTGGAACGAGAAGAGTGAAAAAATGCTCTATTGCACAAGACGCTCAAGTGTGGCTACTATCAAGCGTACCCCAGCACCACTAGCACCCACAGGATTTTCGCCCCATTCGTGTTCGACAAAAGAGGGGCCAGCTATATCAAGATGTACCCATTTGTTTTTGTGGTTCTCATCGATAAACTCCGACAAAAAGAGTCCTGCGGTAATAGCTCCGCCGTAGCGTGTATTGGAGATGTTGCAAATATCGGCGATGTTGCTTTTGAGTGTGGCTTTGAGGTAGCGGTTAAAATCAAGCTTGGTCACAAGCTCCCCAGAAACCTCATGCCCTACTTCCACAATCCTTTGCGAAGCTTTGGAGTCGTTGCTCATTACCCCTATCGTATATTCTCCAACACCCACCACACACGCTCCCGTAAGCGTTGCCATATCGTAGAGATAGTCGGCTTTGACCTCTTGTTGGGCATAGGCTAAGACATCGGCAAGTACCAAACGCCCCTCGGCATCGGTATTGCGTACCTCTATGGTTTTACCGTTTTTGGATACCAAAACATCATCAGGCTTATAGGCATCGCCTCCTATCATATTCTCCACCGCACCGATAAATCCATGCACTTCGATAGGGAGTTTAAGCATCGCCACAGCTCTCATAATCCCCAATATCGCACTCCCACCGCTTTTGTCGGCTTTCATCGTCACCATGTGTTCGGAGGGTTTGAGCGAAAGTCCTCCGCTATCGTAAGTAAGCCCTTTGCCTACAAGAGAGACAACGGCTTTGGGATTTTTGGGTTTGTGTATGAGATGAATCACACGAGGCTTATGGCGACTCGCTCTTGCTACTGCCAAAAGTGCCTCCATCTTTTGCTCTTTTATCTCATTGGGCTTTAAGACATTGCACTCCAATCCTTGTTCTTTGGCTAGATGCGTAGCAATATCGGCTAAGACTTCAGGGTAGCAATCATCGGGAGTAGTATTGACGATGTCACGAGTAAAGTTGGTCGAAGTAGCCACAACATGGGCTTTGGTAATTGCCTCTTTGGCTTTTTGAATATCCAGCGTTTTGGCGTTGAAGCTTTGGGTTGAAAAAGTAATCGATTCGATAGCGTTTTTGGATTTTTCACTTTTGTATCTTTCAAAGCGGTAAGCACCCAGTATAAATCCCTCCACCATAGCCTCAATTGAGGTTTCATCTTCATCAATATACGAAGCGACTTTGAGGGTGCTATAGGTTGTCGATTGTATCGCTTTGATTGCTTTTGCGGCTGCGGTTCGTAGGTTGTAGCTTTTGAGGTCATCAACGCCTACATAGATTCTATCGCTTCCTACTATCAAAGCGGTGCTGTCTTGTTCGGCTTTAAAATTGAGCTTTTTGAGCTCTTTGGCATCTCGCACGAAGAGATCTTCAAAGTCTCTATTGACCACAAAAACAATCTCTAGCTGTGCATCAATATCTTTGAGTTTTTTATCTTTGAGTTGGATTTTCATCTATTTTCCTAATACTATGAGTTGAATACTAATTATAGATAAATAGAATTAATGTAGGCTAAGCTTTTGAACTCTTTAATCTCATTATCCTCACTCCACGACATATTCAATTTATCGTTCGTACTGAGCTTGTCGAAGTACATC
>DYMA01000159.1 GCA_020721815.1 Sulfurovum sp.
TAGAGGTTTTTTACTTTAATTTTGGCTTAGGTGATGGGGTGAGTGGTTACCAATATTTTTACCTGTAGATTCTAAAATATATTTAAAAAATTCTCCTTCTTTTTCTTTGGCAAGTCCATCAAGCCTCCAATACAAAGACTTTAAAAGAGGAATAATCAAATGCTCCTCTTTTTCAAATCGCCAAGCATTAAAAATTACGGGAATAACAATAGATTCTTCGCTATTTTTATGATTTACACACTGCTCTATACCTTCCAAAAGGTGCGTCTTACCGCTTCCCCACTGGGCATGAAGCCCAATAACCAATGATTTAGTGCTATTATCACTGTAGAGATGCTTTCTTATCACTGTTTCCAGAGAGTCAATATAGCTATCAAAACCAAAATTGTATTTATCTTGTGTAACGGGAGATTGATTGGTATCGGCAGACATACTTTTTACCTTGATTAAGTGTATTTTAGAAAGTATATATCTTTTGTATTTAAACTATTATTAATATTGTAAATACTTCTTATTAAACATAACTCTCTTTATAGGTTTAGCCCAAGATAGCCACGACTTACAGCAGTTGAAAATCACTTTCAGGGAAGGCATAGGCGCGGCGTTCGAGGCGGCGTAGTTCTTCGAGTAGGTCAAATGAGATCTTTTCAAGCTCTTTGAGGTGTGCTTTTGCTGTTTCGATCTCTTTGGGTTCGATTTTTTTCTTTTTTCGCATCAATCGTTTAAGGAGAGATTTTTTCTCAACATCAAAATATATAGCATGAATATTGAGATAGACATCGTGTACTTTGTTGTGCAAGGTATTAATTAAATCCATAGAGTCTTTTGGTACGGTCTTGATAGCGCTAAGCTTTTGCCCCTCATCCAAAAACCATGTACCAAAACCGCACTCCGTGGCATTGACCTCAACCGACTCGACATCTTCTCCGTCGATTATTCGTTTAATATCCTCTACCCATTTGATATGCGATGCAATCGCTTTGCCAAGGTGTCCAAGTGCTAAATTTTTATCCATTATTGTTCTCTTTTTTGTTGATTTGAAATAGTATCTTAAGTTCATTTATAATAACGACACATAATAGCCATTTTGGTGCAATTCATCGATAGTTTTTCTAAATAATAAAATTATCATGGATAAAAAATGGTTCTTTTTAAGCAAAAAACACTTATCCATGCCCAAAACCCTCTTTTTTTTGTTTAAATTGTTTCAATAAAACACACTTATTTAAGGCTTTGCTTTGCAACTTAAGCTATACAAGCGATTGCTTATTCAATCTAGTTATAATACTCAATTAGGAGATTTGTCATGGAGGAGAAGATATGACTAATAGAAGAGTTGGAGTAATTGGAGCGGGTGCGGTAGGTTCGACGACGGCTTACACGTTGGCTATGTTAGAGGTGTGTCAAGAGATTATTTTGTACGATATTGTACCTGAAATGGCTATTGGCAAATCGATAGACATTGCACAAGCTACCAATTTTTCACAAAAAAACACCCGCATTGGATTTGCCACACATCCTAATCAAATGCGTGATTGCGATATTGTCATTGTCACCGCAGGAGTCCCACGCAAACAAGATATGACGCGCGCTGATTTGCTGATGATAAACGCCAAAATTGTTGGGGATATTGTGCGTGATATTGTGGAGTATTCGCCCAATGCGCTTATCATTTGCGTCTCCAATCCGCTTGATGTGATGACCTATTTGATGCACCGCCTTAGCGGTTGGGATAGAAGACGCATTGTGGGCATGGCGGGGGCATTGGATGGGGCTAGAATGGCGTACGAACTCAACAAAGTGACCAATATATCCTTGGCTCAAACCAGAGCAATGGTGATTGGCGAACACGGACCCAATATGATACCCTACCCTACCCTCTCTACCATTGGAGGTATTCCCGTAGAGTTGCTTGTAGGCGAAAATGATTTGGAGAGTATCATCGAAAATACCCGCACAGGCGGAGCGCAAATTGTCAAATACCTTCAAACCTCGGCCTATTACGCTCCTGCTCGTTCTATTGTGGCGATGGTGGAGGCGATATTCAACGATGCCAAAGCCATTATCTCTTCATCGGTAGTCTTGGAGGGTGAATACGGATACAGCGATACAGCGTTGTGTGTCCCCGTCGTATTGGGTATCGGTGGGGTTGAGAAGATTGTGGAGCTTGAAGTACCCCCTCAAATCAAAACCAAACTCGACAAAGCCGTCGCCTCTATCCAATCCAACATTGCTATCTTAAAAGAGCATAATGTTTTATAGTTTGACTCACTCCACGAGATATTTAATTTATCGTTCACCCTGAGCTTGTCGAAGTACATCAAGCTCAGGGTGAACGGATACGATATTTTTTACTCTGTCGTGAAGCAAGATAGTTTGACCTAAATGATTACTTGGTGTTGGGTCAAGATTTATTAACCATATTTCACCTTGTTTCATACAAATGCTTCACTATCCAATACTGTAAATTCTGTTAAAGTATTATCGTTTTTGTACTCATCTGACATCAATTCGATTGCTTTTTGAAGTTTTAACTTCTCTTGCAATTGAAGATAATGCTCAATTGCCGATTTGATAATATCTGATTTTGAGGTTTTTATCTCATCTTTGAGATTGTTTAAAGCAATATGAATATCATGGGGCAATGAAAAGGTAATACGGTCATAATTATTTTGCATTGTCATATACAAACTCCTCATCAAAAGTAGTACCAATAGTACATCAAAATAGTATGTTTGTCAAGCATGACATTGTATCTTAGATTAGCTTTTTGCTCTTTTGGATTTTTTCTAAGATGTTCGCTACTGCATAAATTTGTAGCATTTTTGCTCCCAATTGCCTCCAACTTCTTTCCTATTATCCCCAACTTTGTTAAAATGTGTGTAAAAAATTTACATATAGTCAAATTATATTTCTAATTAGGGAGGATTAATTAGCTCCTATTTGAGGATAGAATATAATTACAACAATCAATTTTAAAAAGGATAGCAAAGTGAATATTCATGAGTATCAAGCAAAACAGATTTTTGCCAAATATGGTGTGCCAACCCCTAGAGGTATTGTAGCCAATACACCCGATGAGGCGGTCAAAAATGCTCAAGAGTTAGGCGGAGAGATTTGGGTTGTCAAGGCTCAAATCCACGCAGGTGGAAGAGGACTAGGTGGAGGCGTAAAATTGGCTCGTTCAATCGAAGAGGTGCGGACATTAGCCAGTGAAATTTTGGGCATGACACTTGTGACGCATCAAACAGGACCCGAGGGTAAATTGGTGCAAAAAATCTATATCGAAGAGGGTGCGGATATCAAAGATGAACTCTATCTAGGTGTTGTACTTGATAGAGCCAAAGAGATGCCCGTGATTATGGCTTCTACCGAGGGAGGTATGGCTATCGAGGATGTCGCTCACGATAATCCAGAAAAAATTATCAAAATTGCCGTCGATCCCGCCATTGGGTTTCAAGGTTTTCACGGCAGAGAACTGGTATTTGGACTAGGCATTACCGACCCCATTCAACAAAAAAATCTCATTTCATTTGCTTCAAAACTCTACAAACTCTATATGGAAAACGATGCCGAGATGATAGAGATCAATCCGCTTATCAAAACAGGCAATGGAGAGTTTTTGGCACTTGATGGCAAAATGGGGTTTGATGATTCCGCCCTTGGACGACACCCCGATATTGAAGATATGAGAGACATTAGCGAAGAGGACCCCGATGAACGAGAGGCTTCTCAATACGGTCTATCCTATGTCTCACTGGATGGAGAGATTGGTTGTATGGTAAACGGTGCAGGTCTTGCGATGGGTACTATGGATACCATTAATTATATGGGCGGAACTCCTGCAAACTTTTTGGATGTGGGCGGCAAGGCAAATGCTCAAACGGTGGCAAAAGGATTTGAAATCATCCTCAAAAACCCCAATGTCAAAGCAATTTTTGTCAATATCTTTGGTGGGATTGTACGATGCGATAGAATTGCAAACGGTATTTTGGAGGCCACCAAAATGGTTGATGTTCATGTCCCCGTCATTGTACGACTCGATGGCACCAATGCCGCAGAAGCCGCAGAGATTTTACAAAATGCAAATATTGCCAATGTTATAGCCGCCACTGATTTAGCAGATGGTGCAGCCAAAGCCGTAGCCGCAGCAAAACAAGCCTAAGGAGAGTAGTTAATGTCAATTTTAGTCAATAAAGATACAAAAGTAATCGTTCAAGGTTTTACAGGAAGTGAGGGTACATTTCACGCCCAACAGTGCATGGAGTACGGCACACAAATCGTAGGAGGCGTGACTCCCAACAAAGGCGGTCAAGAGCATTTGGGCAAACCCGTATTCAACACCGTCAAAGAAGCAGTAGCCCAAACGGGTGCAACGGTCTCTATGGTATTTGTTCCACCTGCATTTGTAGCCGATGCCGTTATGGAAGCTGCGGATGCTGGAGTTGAACTTGCTGTTATTATTACCGAAGGGGCACCCGTAAGAGATATGCAAGCTGCAAAAGCTTACGCTACCAAAAGAGGCATGAAAACCATTGGACCAAACTGCCCTGGAATTATTACCGCCCAAGAGTGCAAGATTGGAATTATGCCTGGAAGTATTTTCAAAAAAGGTAGAATAGGACTTATCTCAAAATCGGGAACGCTTACTTACGAAGGTGCAAACCAAGTATGCCGTGAAGGCTTTGGTATCTCTACGGCGGTAGGAATTGGTGGAGACCCCATTATCGGACTCTCCTACAAACAACTTTTGGCTATGTTTGAAGCCGACAGCCAAACCGATGCGATTGTAATGATTGGTGAGATTGGTGGAGACCTTGAGATTCAAGCGGCTGCATTTATCAAAGAAAATATCACTAAGCCCGTAGTAGCCTTTATCGCAGGTCAGACCGCCCCAAAAGGCAAAAGAATGGGACACGCTGGAGCTATCATTAGCGGCGGTGCTGGAACAGCTGCTGAAAAAATGGCAGCACTCGAAGAAGCGGGTGTCAAAGTCGTAGTATCCCCTGCTGAAATTGGCAAAGCTATCAAAGAGGTTTTGTCCAAATAATCCAAGATTGTGCTACGGCACAATCTCAATCTCTGCCATCTTTTCTAAAAAATCATGAAACAAAAACCTAGATAGAAGCTCTTATTGCTAGGCTAGACAACCTCTTACCAAATTGCATTTATAAATATTGGCGATACATTGTAATCAAGATATTATACTTTTCTCTTAGGCTTGCCCAAGCCCCACCCACCAAAGATATAAAACGAATCTTCCCGTCAAATTACCCATCAAAAGCCCTTTCTATGGGGAATGC
>DYMA01000160.1 GCA_020721815.1 Sulfurovum sp.
TCACTTATGGATACGATTGGTAACAGGAGGAGCTAACCGATTAGCCTGTTATTGGTTATTGTTATTAAGAGATAGTGGCTACATAGATAACAATAAATCAAAAGTAGAAGCTTTGTTGCATGAAATAGATAGTATTATAAAAATATTAACAAGTATTGTTAAAACAGGACAAAATAATGGAAAATAAACATCCAACATCCAACATCCAACATCCAACATTAAATAATATAGTATGGCACGATAGCCATCTAAGCAAAACACAAAGAAGCCAATTAAAAAATCAAAAGCCCTGCATCTTATGGTTTACAGGACTTAGCGGTAGCGGTAAATCAACGATTGCCAATGCTTTGGAAGCTAAGCTTTATCAATTAAATCATCATACTTATTTGCTTGATGGGGATAATGTACGCCATGGACTTAATCGTGATTTGGGTTTTGATGAGGCTTCGAGGGTTGAAAATATTCGCCGTATCGGTGAGGTAGCCAAACTCTTTGTCGATAGTGGAGTGATTGTACTCACCGCTTTTATCTCTCCTTTTGTTAGCGATAGAGCCATTGTTCGCTCTTTGGTGGAGGATGGAGAGTTTATAGAGGTGTTTATCGATACGCCTATTGCGGTATGCCAAGCACGAGACCCCAAAGGACTCTACCAAAAGGCTTTGAACGGTGAAATCAAGAACTTTACAGGTATCGATAGCCCCTACGAAGCCCCCAAAAAACCTGACATTCATCTAAAAACCGATACAATAACCGTTGATGAGGGAGCAAATCAAATCGTAGAGTACCTACAAACCAAAGGATATATATGCTAAAAACAATAAAAATAGAAGAGATGGTTGATATTACACTCCAAGCAGGTCAAGCCGTCATGGAGATATACCAAAAAGATTTTAGTGTTGAATACAAAGATGATGCATCCCCATTGACGGAGGCGGATTTAAAAGCCAATCAAATTATTTGTGATGCCTTGATGAAGCTCTATCCCAACATACCCATTTTATCCGAAGAGAACAAAACCATAGAGTACAGTGAGCGAAAAGATTGGGAGTACTATTGGTGTATCGACCCCATCGATGGCACCAAAGAGTTTATCAAAAAAAACGATGAGTTTACGATTAATATCGCCCTAATTGGCAAAGATACGCCCCTAATAGGTGTAGTCTATGTGCCCGCACTAAATGAACTCTATTATGCCAAGCAAGGAGAGGGAGCGTTTAGGAGAGTGCTAAGTGCGAAGTGCGAAGTGTTAAGAGAGGAGAGATTACCGCTTCACGTCAATGACAAACCTACTGAAGAGTTAGCCGTTGTAGCCAGTAAATCACACCTATCGGATGAAACCCAAGCTTTTATCGACAACTTAACACTTAACACTCAACACTTAACACTTACTTCACGAGGTAGTTCGCTCAAACTCTGCATGGTTGCTACGGGCGAAGCCGATATCTATCCTCGTCTTGCCCCAACCATGGAGTGGGATACCGCCGCGGCTGATGCGATTGTAAGGGAAGCGGGAAAGATGACCTATCAGTTTGATAGTGATAATGCTATGGTTTACAATAAAGAAAATCTACTCAATCCATGGTTTGTAGTAAGGTAGTCTTATGGTACTTGAACGCATCGATATTTTGCTCTCTACCTACAACGGACAAAAGTATATCAAAGAGCAATTGGACTCTATTTTTGACCAAAGCTACAAAAACTTTAGAGTCATTGTAAGGGATGATGGCTCAAGCGATGCTACTTTGGCAATTGTTAAAAGCTACGATGTGGAGATTTTGGAATCCAATGAGAATTTGGGAGCTAAGATGAGTTTTGCTACTCTTTTGGAGTACGCACTTCATAGCTCCAATAGTAAATATTTTATGTTTGCCGACCAAGATGATGTTTGGGATAGAGATAAGATAGAAAAGAGTGTTGAGGCGATGAAAAAGCTTCAAAAAGATACCGCCAAACCCCTGCCCCTTTTGGTTCATAGCGATTTATGCGTCGTTGATGAGAAGCTAAATGTTATCCACAACTCGTTTTGGCACTACTCCCGTATCCATCCACAATACAATCAACTCAATCGTCTTTTGATGCAAAATACCGTCACGGGATGCACGATGCTTATCAATCGAGAGTTGGCAAATCTATCACTGCCTATATCAAATAGAGCCATTATGCACGATTGGTGGATAGCTATGGTAGCGAGTGCTTTTGGCAAAATTGCCTACATCAATGAAAGTACGATAGCGTATAGACAACATGGGGGCAATGAGATAGGAGCTAATTCTTTTTCATTGGGCTACGTCGTCAAAAAAATTATCTCGAATCAAAATTTATCCAAGCACTACCAACAAGCTCAAGCTTTTTTAGAACGCTATCAAGCCAATTTAAATTTTAATACTTTATTGATGCTTGAACGCTTTTACACTATTAAAAAGCTATCCTACCTCCAAAGAGTCTCCTCTATTGTTCGATTTAAGCTATTCAAACAAGGGCTGATTCGCAATATTGGATTGTTGCTTAAGGCTTAATATGCAAAAAGTATCGCTTATCATCCCCACACTAAACGCTCAAGATACTATTGGCAAACTTTTGGAGTATTTAATCGCTCAGGAAGTTGATATTTTAATCATTGACTCCTCATCCGATGATGATACGATTGATATAATTAAAAGCTATAATGTTGATTATCTTGTGATACCCAAAGAGGATTTTGATCACGGCGGTACACGAACTTTGGGGGCGAAACAGTGCCATGAAGCCGATTTTTTGATCTATCTTACCCAGGATGCCCTGCCCTATGACAACCAATCGATTCGCAATATACTCAAACCCTTTGAAGATGCAAAAGTAGGAGCAGTTTACGGTCGACAAATTGCCAATCTCAATGAAACAATCTTTGGGGAGCATTTGAGGCTCTTTAACTACAAACCAACAAGTTACGTTAGAAGCTACGAAGACAAAGAGCAATACGGTATCAAAACAGCTTTTTTATCCAATAGCTTTAGTGCTTATCGACTGAAAGCATTGCAAGAGGTTGGTTATTTTAAAGATAGATTAATTTTGGGTGAAGATATGTATGCGGGTGCAAAAATGCTACAAAATGGCTACAAGATTGCCTACAATTGCGATGCCAAAGTCTATCACTCCCATGGATACTCCATCAAACAGGAGTTTAAACGCTATTTTGATATAGGTGTATTTCATCGCAACGAAAAGTGGATTTTGGATGATTTTGGCAAAGCTGAAGGTGAAGGCATTGCGTTTGTCAAATCCGAACTTAACTATCTTGCAAAGAAGCGTAAAATCTATCTTATTCCTATCGCTATCGTCCGAACGGGTGCAAAGTATCTAGCCTATAAACTAGGATACCATCACAACCATTTGCCAAAATATTGGATACAAAAGATGAGTATGCATAGAAGATGGTGGCTATAGGACTACCTAAAGTATATTAAAATATAAAATACACTATAATATCACTTATGATACTGCTTAAGAAAAACCTAAAATTTTTACTTTTACTTGCTATTTTGTTTATGGCTGATTTTTTGGTTCTTTTGGGGACTTTTGAAGCGACAAGCTATGTACGAACACACCACTTTAGCACCCTATTGCCAGAGTTTCAACAATACTCCATCGAGAAGTTTCTTTGGGTTATGCTTATTATTATGATAATGCTTATTTATGAAAAAATATACTTTCAACGATTTGATTTTTGGAGCGATAGCAAACGTATCATCAAAGCACTCTTTTTTAGTTTTATAGCCGTCTTATCCTTTGTGGCATTGACCAAAACCAGTCTTGAGTATTCACGAAGCTTTTTTGTACTCTACTTTGTACTCTTGGTAGTTGCGCTTCCACTCACCAAACGTTTGGTTAAACGGGTACTTTTTGGCTTTGATATGTTTAAGAAGCGTATTTATATTGTAGGGAACAATAGACAAAAAAGAGAGCTTAGAAGAGAGTTTAGAACCAATTGGTATTTTGGCTACAAATACGACAATAACCATTTTGATGCCCTTATTGTCGCATCGCAAGGCTATAGGCTTGATGAACTTGATGCACTATTAAGACAATACTCCAAAACAACCAAAGATCTCTATGTCGTACCCTATTTAGATACCATCAACTTTGCACAAGCTGATATTGTGGAGTATTTAAATATTCGCAGTTGCGCTATTCATGTCGAAAATAAGCTCTTGGCATCATCAAATATCTATACCAAAGCGGTTGCAGAGTTTCTTGTGTCGCTTTTGCTTTTGCCTATTTTTTTAGTGATGCATATTTTTATTAGCACCATGATTGCGCTTGATTCCAAAGGTCCTGTGATGTTTAGACAGCAACGCTTAGGACGCAACAAAGAGTCCTTTGAGTGCTACAAATACCGCACCATGTATCTTGATGGAGAGGATATTTTGACGCACTATTTACAAAAAAACCCCCGTGAGATAAACTATTATGAAAAATATCACAAATATCAAAACGACCCACGAGTTACCCTTATTGGGAATTTTCTTAGAAAAACATCGCTTGATGAGTTGCCTCAAATCATTAACGTATTGCAAGGCAAAATGTCGCTTATTGGACCTAGACCCTACATGATAGAAGAGAAAGCAAAACTCACGGATGAGATAGATGCTATTTTGTGTGTCAAGCCAGGCATTACAGGACTTTGGCAAGTGAGCGGTAGAAATGAGCTGGATTTTGAGGAGCGAAAAAGGCTTGATGTGTGGTATATTCGCAACTGGTCACTTTGGCTTGATGCGGTGATTTTGATTAAAACCATTAAGGTGGTGTTGCTCAAAATAGGAGCTAAGTAAACCTTTAGCGTACTTCTTCGGTATTGATTTTGATACAACCAAAGGCATAATGATTGACTCTAGGGTACATTAAAACGCACCCAAAAGTCTTTGGCTAGACAAAACTCCCCGCTACCTCTTTGAGTATTGTGTCGGCTTGTGCGGCGTTGCCGTTGTATTTGCACTGCCTTGTTGCAAAGCTTCAAATTCGCAATGAGAAAAATTAATTATTATACTTTGTCCCAACTATTGATTGTATGTCCCAAATAAGATATAATCTATTTTTGAATAGGGGTGGCAAAATGAAGAAAAAGAATATATTAAACTTAATAAAATATCATACAGAAAGAAATGAAACAGCTTTTAGAAATGAAGCATACGAAATTGCAAAATATTTTGACAAAAGCAATGATGTAACCACTCACCCCATCACCTAAGCCAAAATTAAAGTAAAAAACCTCTA
>DYMA01000161.1 GCA_020721815.1 Sulfurovum sp.
GCTACTTCTATATTCTTACTTTTATTATTGGATTTGGTGCGATTGTTATGGTATTTCAAAATCCACACTATCTTGATAGTGCCAAACAAGCTATAGATGGCGGTTACCCCATTTTAGGCGGTGATAATATGGCAGCGATTCACCTCTCTCACGCAGTAGGTGGAGATTTCTTCTTAGGATTTATATCGGCTGTTGCCTTTGCTACGATTTTGGCGGTTGTTTCTGGATTGACACTTGCGGGGGCTTCGGCTATCTCTCACGACCTCTACGCTTCGGTATTCAAAAGAGGTCAAGTAGATTCCATGAGAGAGATGCAAATATCCAAAATGGCAACGATTGCTCTTGGGATTATTGCTATTGGTACAGGAATTGCGTTTGAAAAACAAAACATTGCCTTCCTAGTTGGTTTGGCGTTTGCGATTGCAGCGAGTGCAAACTTCCCTATTCTATTCTTCTCTATGTATTGGCGTAAGCTTACGACACGAGGTGCCGTTGTGGGGGGAAGCTTAGGACTTTTGACGGCTATTGTATTGATGATTTTAGGACCCACCGTATGGGTAGATGTATTGGGCAACACAGAGGCGATATTCCCCTACAAATACCCTGCTCTCTTTAGTGTGAGTGTAGCATTTATTGCCATCTATTTGGTATCTATTACAGACAATAGCCCCCAAGCACAAGAGGAGAAAGAGCTATTTGATGCACAATACATCCGAAGTCAAACGGGTATCGGTGCTGAGGGTGCGGTTTCGCATTAATATTTTACATTGGTCGCAATCAACGACCTTAAATCTGTAGTTTGAAACGTTCAATAGTCCAAATGTTCGGCTAAAGCCGAACCTACGGTCTTCCAAAAATAGCAAACATTAAGGAGAGAGAGTGAGCATTTTAGATCAAAAGCGATTGATTCAATCGATTCACCCTTTTGAGTTGTTGAGTTCTTATGAGCTTGATAATCTTATGCAAAAGATTGATATTGCCTACTATCCCAAAGAGACGCTCTTGTTTTCGCCCACTATCGCCTCGATTGCCTTTTATATTATTATCAAAGGGCGAGTGGTAGAGTTTGTAGGCGATGAGGTCTATAATCTCTACGAGAGCGGAGATAGCTTTGATGCGGACGCACTTATCTACTCCCAATGTGAGGGGAGATTTGTCGTCGATGAGGATTTGATTTGCTATGAGATTAAAAAAGAGGACTTTTTGGATTTGATGCAAAACAAAAAGGTACAAAGCTACTTCTTGCAAGATGCTCTCTCACGCCATGAACACCTCAAAGCCATTGATACCCAAAGCGAACTCACCCCCTTTTTGCTCTCAAAAGTAAGCGACATCTTTTTGCACGAGGCGTGTATCGTATCTCCCCAAACGACTATCTATGAGGCTCTTTTGGAGATGAAAAAACGCAAATCACCCGTGATTTTGATGGCTCAAGAGGGAGAGTACTCCATCGCAACCGATACCGATTTGCGTGACAAAGTGCTTATTGGCGGTATCGAAATTCACGCTCCCATTCACCTCATCGCCACCAACAAAATTATCTCTATTGAACACAATGATTTCTTGTTTAACGCTTTGTTGCTGATGACGCATCATGAAATTAAACGTGTGGTTGTGACACACGGAGATAAGGTTATGGGGATTTTGGAGCAACTTGATTTGCTTAGCTACTTTGCCAACCACTCGCACCTTGTGGGGGTCAAAATCGACAAAGCACTCACGATTGAAGATTTGCGTTACATTCAAGAGGATATTAAAAATCTCATTGTCACGCTCAACTCCAAAGGGGTAAAGATACGCTATATCAATAAATTGGTCTCCGTATTAAACGCCAAAGTCTATAAAAAGCTCTTTGGTTTAAGCGTACCTCCAAAGCTTCAAGATAGGTGTGCTTTGGTGGTGATGGGAAGTGAAGGGCGAGGTGAACAAGCCCTCAAAACCGATCAAGATAACGCTTTGATACTCCAAGAGGGCGAGGATGTCGCACACTTTGAAGAGGCGATGATGCAGCTTAATAGCCATTTGATAGAGCTAGGATTTCCTGTGTGCAAAGGCAATGTAATGGTAAGCAACCCTTTTTGGCGAAGAGATGAGAAGGGGTATCGAGGTTTGATTGATAGTTGGGTGGATTCGCTTGATGGAGTCAAACTTCAAGAACTTAGCATCTTCATGGATTCCAAAGTCGTTGCGGGAGATGAGAAGCTACTCACCCATCTACGCCACTACCTCTTTGAACGCTTTGAGAGTCGTGATGATATTTTGGCACACATTGCCAAGGCGATACTAAGCTTTGAGACTCCTTTGAGTATCTTTTCAAGCTTTGTGCTTCAAAAAGAGCATGACAACAAGCTTGATATTAAAAAGGGAGGTATTTTTGCGTTGGTACACGGTGTGCGTACATTGGCTTTGAAACACAAAATCGAAGCTACCAACACCTTTTTGCGTATCAAAGAGCTAAACAATCGTGGCATCATCGACAAAGCCTTTGCCAAAGAACTCATAGAGGCACTCGATACCCTTTTGGCTATTCGACTCAAAGCGATGCTAGAAAGCCACGAGGAGGGCAACGCCATCAATCCCAACAATCTTAGCAAAATCCAGAGGGATTTACTCAAAGATAGCTTCAAAACCATCAACAAATTCAAAAAGTTTATGAGCTATCACTTTCATCTCAATATGGTGAGCTAAATGCTAGGGAGAGTTTTTGCACACTACAAACGCAAACGGGATTTAAACCATCTCAAAGATAAGCGTTTCGCCTTTTTGTTTGAAGAGGATTGCAGCGGTGAAGTGGTGGTATTTGATACCGAAACGACAGGACTTGATCCCAAAAAAGATGCAATAGTCTCGATTGGAGCGGTGAAGATAAAAGCCAACAAAATCTTAACCTCCCAAGCCTTTGAACTCTTTGTCAAAAACGACACCATTGAGAAAAAGAGTATCGAAATTCACGGCATACGACCTATAGATGTGCAAAATGGTAAAGAAAGCCAAGAAGCGATAGAAGAATTTTTGTATTTTATTGGTTCAAGACCTTTGGTAGGGTATTATTTAGAGTTTGATATGGCGATGATAAACAAATACCTAAAGCCAATGCTAGGTGTTGCATTACCAAACAAAGCGATAGAGGTGAGTGCGCTCTATTACGACAAAAAGATAGGACGCATTCCTCAAGGAAATGTTGATTTGCGATTTGATACAATCCTAAAAGATTGTGCCATTCCCAATATGGGAGTACACAATGCACTCAATGATGCCATAATGAGTGCGATGATATATTTAAAATTAACCAAAGGAGAATGTAAATGAGTGACAATAAACCAATTTTTCAACCCAACCGTGAATTTGCCAAAGAGGCACGCGTGAAAAATATGTGCGAGTACCATGCACTTCAAAACGAAGCGATGGAGGATTATGAAGGATTTTGGAGTCGATACGCCAAAGAGAAGCTTGATTGGATAGAGCCTTTTACGACTACTTTGGATGAGTCCAATGCCCCTTTTTATCGATGGTTTGATGGCGGTAAACTCAATGTTTCCGTACAATGTATCGATAGACATTTGTCCTCTCGCAAAAACAAAGCGGCTATTATTTTTGAGGGCGATAGAGGCGATAAGCAAATCATTACCTATCTTGAACTCTACTATCAAGTCAATAAATTTGCCAATCTACTCAAAGAGAATTTTGGTGTACAAAAAGGTGATAGAGTCGTTATCTATATGCCTATGATTCCCGAAGCAGCCTATGCCATGCTTGCGTGTGCTAGAATTGGTGCAATCCACTCGATTGTATTTGGTGGATTTAGTGCCGAAGCACTCAAAGATAGAATAGAAGATGCCAAAGCCAAAGTAGTCATTACCGCCGATGGGGCTTACCGAAAAGCCAAACCCTATATGCTCAAAGATGTGGTGGACAAAGCCCTTGAGAGCGGTAGCACCGTCGTTGAAAAAGTCCTCATCGTTGAACGCAACAACGAAGAGATTGCATGGGTAGCAGGACGAGACTACTCCTACAATGAGCTTATCAAAGACAAATCCCCCATTTGCCAACCCGAAGCTATGGATAGCGAAGACCCGCTCTTTTTGCTCTATACTTCAGGTTCTACAGGCAAACCCAAAGGGGTTCAGCACAACAGCGCAGGGTATATTCTCTGGGCTCAAATGACGATGGAGTGGGTATTTGATGTCAAAGAGAACGATACCTATTGGTGTACGGCCGATATTGGTTGGATTACGGGGCATACCTACATCGTTTATGGACCACTTGCTATGGGTGCTACGACGATTATGTTTGAGGGCGTTATTACATTCCCCGATGCTGGACGACCGTGGAAAATGGTAGAAGAGTACAAAATCAACCAATTCTATACCGCCCCAACGGCTATTAGAGTACTGCACAAAACAGGTGAAAATGAGCCCAAAAAATATGATATTAGCTCACTCAAAGTTTTGGGAACAGTAGGCGAACCCATCGACCCACCCGCATGGAAATGGTACTACGAAGAGGTGGGTGAAAGCAGATGCGCTATTGTCGATACCTATTGGCAAACCGAAACAGGCGGACACGTTGTCTCTCCACTACCTGGTGCTACACCCATCAAACCCGCTTGTGCGACGATGCCACTTCCTGGAATTATCGCTGAGATTTTGGATGAAAATGGGCAAAAAGTACCCGCAGGAGAGAAGGGGCTAATGTGCATTACTCGCCCATGGCCCTCTATGATTCGAGGCGTTTGGGGCGATGATGAGCGATTTAAAAAATCCTACTTTGGTGATGTCAAAAAAGAGGGACAAGCTGTTTACTTCACAGGAGATGGGGCTATCTATGATGAGGATGGATACATTACCATTACAGGAAGAACCGATGATGTTATCAATGTAAGCGGACACCGAATGGGAACAGCCGAAGTCGAAGCGGCTATCAAAAAACATACCAAAGTAGCCGAAGTAGCCGTAGTGGGCAAACCTCACGAAATCAAAGGTGAAGGAATTTTTGCCTATATCGTAATGAAAGGTGAAGATAACTTTGCGCAAGAGGTAGAGTTAATCAAAGAGATTAACAATATCATCAAAGAGGAGATTGGTAATATCGCTTTGTGCGATGATATTGTCTTTGTGCCTGGATTGCCCAAAACACGAAGCGGCAAAATCATGCGTCGCATCCTAAGAGCCATCGCCAAAAATGAACCCATCACCCAAGATACATCGACACTCGAAGACCCAAGCGTCGTG
>DYMA01000162.1 GCA_020721815.1 Sulfurovum sp.
AGTTTTATGCTATTGCTTTAAAGGGGATGGTACAACGTGGTGAAACTTGACACTCAATATTGCTCATCATTTGCTCAATATCAAAAGGCGAAAACCCCGCACTATCAATCAGTACCCTATCGTACTCCTCAACCTCTCGCAACACTCTCACAAAATCTCCAATGCTCTCAATCACAATATGCGTTAGATTTAAATCATTGGCGTGTAGGGCGAGTTGCTCTTTGGCACCCTTTTTGAGCCTATCGAGATTGAGCAGTACCACTTTTTGCTCAAACTCACGGGCGTAACGAGAGGCCAATTTGGCAATATTGGTCGTCTTGCCCACCCCTGTAGGTCCTACAAACATCATGATTTTTTGATCTTCAAGCTCTTGCGATTCGTGAATGTTTTCATAGATGGAGCTTAATAGATAAGCGGTAAGTTTCTCTTTATCGTGTAAAATAGTCTTATCCGCAAGAGTCCCCACCGTCGTATCCAGCCACGCCTTATCGATCCCTCGTTGGATAAAAATATCCCGCACCTCATCGCTTGGGCTAGGTTGAGGCACATCAAGCGTAAGTTCACAAATCGTCTCATCTGTACCCTCCAATGCTATTTGTCTAGCACTCAGTACCCTAAAATCAATACCATATTGCTGTTGAGCTTTTGCGTAGGCTTCATGGGGAGTTGAAGCGATAATGATGCGGTGAGGCACTATTTTGACCCCATCAAAGAGATAGGAATAACCACAGAGGCTCTTGTGTGCCAATGGGGATGGGGCAATGTGAGCGATTTGCTTTGCATTGTGAGGTTGTTGTAAAAAATCATATCAATATCAAGGGTACGAGGAGCATCTTTGAAGCTTCGTTTACGCCCAAAGCGTCGCTCGATATCCAAAAGTATGCGCAACAATTTTTTAGCCTCAAGCGTTGTGGAGATTGCAATCACTCCATTGTAAAAATCGCTCTGCTCCAAAAAGCCAAACGGGGGATTTTTAAGGATAGGCGAAGTCTCAATAATGCGTACACGTCGCTCTCGTTGCAACACCCAAAAGAGTTTATCAAAGAGACGCAACGTATCGCCCACATTGCCTCCAATCCCCAAATAGACGATGTTTTGTCCACAAACCTCTTGGGTTCTCCATGGAAAATAGAGACGTTTGATGAGACGGTTACCCTTGCCTAAATTTCTACTGTACACAAGTAAACCTTACAAAATATCGGCTCTGCCGTTTATCATTACCACCATATCCTCAATGCGAACACCAAACTCATTGGGGATATAGATACCTGGTTCTATCGTAAAAACCATTCCATCTTCGATAATCGTCTCACTCTTTTGCGTAATGTAGGGCATCTCATGAATATCAAGCCCCACGCCATGCCCCGTACCGTGTACAAAGTAGTCTCCAAAACCCGCACGCACAATAACATCTCGTGCAAGTGCATCGATTTCATTGGCTTTCATCCCGCTTTTTGCCCCTGCGATAGCGGTATCGTGAGCTTTTAATACGGTATCGTAAACCCTTTGCATTTTGGGCGAACTAAAATTTTGCGCCAACGCCAAATCCATTTTTGCCCCAACCTCCATCACACGGGTTCTATCGGAGCAGTAGCGATGGTACTTCACCCCTCCATCAATCAAAAGCAAATCGCCCTCTTGGAGTTTTTGGGGGGTTGATTGCGCGTGGGGTTTGGCCGTATTGTGTGCCAATGCCACGATGGGGTCAAAGCTTAGTGCATAGACTCCTTGATAACTTAAAATTGATTGGGCATGATATTTGAGGCGATACTCATCCATCCCAATGCCTTGCCCAGCGACAAAATCGGCAAACCCATCAAAAGCATCAAGCCCCAATGTAACGGCTCTTTTGAGAAGCTTAATCTCTTGGGGGGTTTTGATGATGCGTTGTTTGTGCGAAAAATCCTCTTGGGCTTCAAACACCACTCCCTCGATCTTGGAGAGCTTATCAAAATCATAAACGCTCCACTCTTTGGGGTCAAATACGATACTTTTGGGTTGGTAGCGTTTAATCATCTCGCTTACTTGTGTCATCAAATCACGATCAATGACCACCTCACCCTTGCTTATGCCCTCACGCGCCTCAATGGCGTATCGCCCATCGGTAAAGAGATAACTATCCCCCTCTATACTCAAAAAAATGCAATTATCATTACTGTATCCGCATACATAGTAGATAGCATTTTCATTTTTTAAAATACAGTTCATAGTTTCTCCTCGTTTTGGCAGGGCCTACCCCACCGTGCAAAGCTTGGTTATTGAGCTTGACCCATCGATTGCGCTGCGCTTGCTGCGGCTTGTTGTTCTCTCATGGCTTTGATTTCATTGAGGATTTGCATCATGCCCATCATTGCCAAATGGTAGCTAAAAGCACCCAAACCTACAATTTGTCCCGCACATACAGGAGCGATCATTGATTTGTGTCGAAACTCCTCTCTGGCGTGAATATTGGAGATATGTACCTCAAGTGTAGGAAGCTTGACGGCACTAAGAGCGTCACGAATAGCAATAGAGGTGTGGGTATAAGCTGCTGGATTGATAATAATCCCATCGGCATCGCCCATACACTCTTGGATTCTATCGACTATCTCACCCTCAAGATTGCTTTGAAAAAACTCAATCTCAAATCCATTTTGTTGGGCTACATTTTTCATTTGCGTATGAATATCTTCAAGCTTCATAGGACCGTAAACGTTTTGCTCTCGAATGCCTAGCATATTGAGATTGGGTCCTTGGATTACTGCAATTTTCATTCTTTTTTGCCTTTTGTGTTTAAATTTAAAATGCAAACATTATATCCAAAAAAACTAAATGCTAGTAATCTTTTCTCGCTCCACCTCTCCTAAGAGTGCGAAATAACTGTAGGGTTCATTTCAATGCACCAAAAGCCAATTTTACAAAAAATTGCTTTACAATTGATAACGTATATGTTACAATAACCCCATGAAAAAAGACATCACCACCAAAGATACCATTGTAAGAGTTTATCGTAGGTTCGGCTTTGGCCGAACATTTGGAGTTATTGGAAGCCCAAAACTCGGCTAAAGCCGAGGCTACAAAAAGCAACATAGTTGAAGATAATCTAAAATTTCGTTATAATATAATCGATATGCACACCATTGATTGCGAGAAGTTTCTAAAGATGGACACTCCCGATGCTTTGGTGTTAGCCATATTGTGTGATTTCAAAGGAAGAGATGAAAAGGATGTCATTACCTACATTCTTACAAGATTACAAGAGCTAACACAAGGTAATAGTCAAAAACTGGGTCAATGTATGCTCACACTAGAAGAGCTTTCAACCAATAGAGATTTACAAAACAAACTAAAGGAGGTAGAGGGTATGTTACGAGATATGAAATTAGAAGAGTTGCCAAGCTATCAAATAGCAATTGAGAGAAATAAAGACAAGTGGGTTTCTCAGGGGATTTCACAAGGGATTTCTCAGGGGATTTCGCAAGGAATTTCGCAAGGAATATCTCAAGGAATAATTAGCAGTGCTATCAAAATGATAACCAAATTTAAACTCTCTATCGAAGAGGTAGCAACAGAGCTTAATATCTCCATAGATGAACTCAAAAAGCATTTGGATAAAAAATAACTCAATAACCAATGAAAACTCCTATCCACACCAACCAAAGCTTAGGAGTCATAGGAAGTAGCCTAGAGCATCTAGTACTCGAACAGCTCTTTGCTACCAATGGAGAACAAGGCTTCTCAGCTGTTAAAGCCATCCAAGTAGCCAATCAAGAGGGACAAAAGATATTTACCATTACCAAAGATAACTACCAAGAGATTATCCCACAGCTCAACCTCGCCTCATCTGCCATAGCCGATATAGAGTCCGCAGCCAAAGCAGGATATACCGTCACCACCCACCAAAACCGTATTAGCCTTAATAGTTATACAGGTGAAGGATATATTATTCTCGATAGCAGTGGTAATGGGGCTTGGATGATTAATGGTGGGATGTATGGGGGAGGATTGGCTTTAGCTAAATCCTCTTCAGACAGTGGATATTTCTCTCCTCAAGTGTCTATGTGGATAGCTACTCAACTATTTGTATTAGATAAAACTTTTGAGGTATTTCATGGTAGTTTGCCTCCAGTACAACAACTTTTTGGAAGTATTATTGCTGGACTTGGGATAGGAAGCAACATCTTAGATTTTATGAAAATGTATGATGGGACTGCTGATTGTTTTAATTTTATAGTTGCTGCTATAACGGTAGAAATTATGTTAGCTTTATTGTCTATAATATTTCGTCCTTGGGTTGGTTTTGTAATAAGTTATGCTTCAGTTGGTTTCCACTATTTAGCTGGACGAGCAGGAGAAAATTATCATTGTAATAATTGAACAGGTTTGAAATGAAAAAAATTTTTAATAAATATATGCAGTATCGTCAAAATAATGAAGTTCATACTTATGTTGAGAGACATGGTTCTTCCCTTGATGTTTTTTTTGCATTAATATGTTTTATACCTATTAGCATGGAAATGTATTCAACATTTGTATATTTTTATAAATTTTATATTTTATATAGTTTAATTGCTATTATGAGTATAATGAGTATTTTTTATATTCTTATCAAAGATAATTTAATTTATTGGACTAAATATCTTTTTATTCCTCTAATGGTTTTTTCATTGTTTTTATGGACTTTGCCAAAGTTAGTACATCACTATATTGTCTCTACACAAATGTTATGCTTAAATGCAACTTTAAGGTATAAAGATTACATTAGTAGAGATAATAGAGTAAAAATAGTTTTTGAATTAGAAAATAAGATTAAAATATCAAAACAGTTACAATCCTTTTCAAAACTAGATGGAATCGATGGTTATCAATACAACAACCTCCCAAAAAAAAACGAAAAAATCCGCATCTGCGGACAAATCTCAAAAATAGGCTTTAGCTTTGATTATGTGGAGGCTGTAAAAGATACAAATATAAGCAGTATGCCATAAAACAAAATATGTTACAATAACCTCATGAAAAAAGACATCACCACCAAAGATACCATCAAAACCATTACCCAAGATATAGCCAAATATATCTTAGAGATTGAAGTTACTGAAATTGAGTTAGGCAAATCCGATGAAAAAATAAGCCAACTCTAAAAATATTTTGCTCTAATAAG
>DYMA01000163.1 GCA_020721815.1 Sulfurovum sp.
AGAGGTTTTTTACTTTAATTTTGGCTTAGGTGATGGGGTGAGTGGTTACAAATTTGGTATAAATTCTTGTTTGGTTGATTTTGTCAAAAAAGGCATTTTTGCTCTCATCATAAAAGAGAATATCGACACTTTTGGCTTTGAAACTCTTTTTGAAGATTGCATACAGCTCTAATACATTATCGCTACAGGCATCTAGTTGCTCTTTTATCGTTTGGAAGTCCATAATCAAACCTTAGTTGGAATTAAACTATTTTAGCATAAAAATACCCATTTTATCCTCTTTTTTCTCCATTAGTGCTTTTGTTCTATTGTGTGAATAGTACGAGCCAACTCTTGTTCGGTCTTCTTGTCGATACGAATATCATCTTTTGATATTCCAGCATTGGGATTGTTGAAAGTTGCAAGATTTAATTTGCCTTGACTTTTGGCAACAATGACCGATACGGTAGCATCACCCGAAACGTTGATGATGGTACGAATCATATCCAAAAGTCTATCTACTCCTAAGATAATCGCAATCCCCTCAAGCGGCAAACCAACTTGTGTAAAAACCATTGAGAGCATCACAAGTCCCACGCCAGGGACTCCCGCAGTGCCAATAGAGGCCAAAATCGCCATCATGATAACGCTCAAATAGCCCGTAAGTCCAAGTTCTACACCGTAGAGATTGGCTACAAAAACCGTCGCTACTCCTTGCATAATAGCCGTTCCATCCATATTAATAGTCGCTCCAAAGGGGACAGTAAATGAGGCTACGGAGTTATCTACACCTACTTTTTGGGTGAGGGTTTGAAGCGTGATAGGGATAGTAGCGTTGGAACTTGAAGTTGAAAAGGCAAAGATTTGCATCCCACGAAGCTTTTTCATAAAAACCATAGGGCTAAGTCCTGTAAGGAGTCTAAACACTATCATCAATGTCACAAAGAGATGGATAAAAAGAGTTAGGATTACAACCATAACATAACCGCTAAGCTCAATAAGCATACCTACTCCAAGCGTTGCTACGGCTTTGGTCATCAAAGCAAAAACAGCATAAGGTCCCCAAGCCATAACGATATTGACCATGTTCATCATCGCCTCATTGAGCATCTCGATACCCTCTGCAATAGGCTTAATTTTGCTTCCTACCATCAAGAGGGCGATACCAAAAAAGATTGCAAAGAAGATAATTTGAAGCATATTGCCACTACTGAGGGCTTCAAAGATATTACTGGGAATGATGTTGATAACTATCTCGCTTAGCGGTGGTGCCTCTTTGGTGCTAAACTCTGTAGGGGTTGTAGCGACTTGATTGACACCCGCCCCTGGATTAACCATGAGTGCAATCGCAATCGCCGTAGCAATAGCAATAGCCGTCGTAAGGATATACAAAACAAACGACTTAATACCAATATTACCCAGTGCCGAAACGCTACCAATGCCCAATACTCCGCTAAGGAGCGAAAAGAGTACCAAGGGGACTACCAAAAGCTTAAGCATGGCAAGAAACATCGCTCCGATGGTATCCAAAAAACCCATCCAAAAACTCTCTGGATGATTCAACTCTGTATAGTTTAAAACAAGCCCTACAATCATACCCAATACCATACTTACAATAAATTTGGTAGTGAGCGACATCTTTTTTTTCACTTTTGACATACTGCCCTCTCATCTAGTTTGCAAAATTATATAGACTTTGGCTTAAAAGAAGTAAATTGAGATGATTTTAACACCAATTGCAGGGAGTTCAAGTTTTTGCCATCAAGCTATTGATACTCCAATGTGCGATAGGCAATTTTTTCATTCGCAAAGGGATCGATAATGGCTTTAATATCTTTTAACGGGTAGTGCAAAGGAAATCCAATGGGGGAGTTTTTGGCGGTGGTTTCTAAAATATAGTAGGGTTTGGTATCAATATAGAGGGCTTTTGCGTACTCTATCTTTTCAAGCGATACGACAATAAAGATATGTTTGGGTACTAGTACAAAATAGGCTTCAATCCCAACAATACGCAACATAGAGATAAGCAAATTGCTCTTATCGTCGCAATCACCGTAGCCTAGATTGAGCGTATCTTGCGGGAAATTGGTATGAAAAGCATTGATTTTGTAGGGAATGTGCGTGACATAATCCAGCAAAGATTGGACTTTGCATCGATGGGTATTGCAATGAGCTGTTAGTTTGTGGGTGAGTTGGTGCAACTCTTGCGAGGAGGTGGAGACTTTGTTGGTATAGACACCCTCCTCTGTGCCAATTTGGCGTTTATTGGAGATATGGATAGTTTTGGCAACGATATAGATAAATGCCACTAATGAGAGTGCTATAATGCCTTTGGCAAAAAGGCTATTGTTCATAACAATCCAAAACGGTCAATAAACGCCTCATCAATATCAATGAGTCCTTTTTTTTGGAGGTTATCAAGAGTTGTTTTATCGCATAGAGTATCTTTGGGCCACTCTCGATAGAAGCCATCAACCTCGCTTTTATTGGTTGCATCAATGGCAATAAAGGGGTGAAAGTAGATATCGCGTGAAGCATCAATATTGTTTGTAACACGCCACACCAACATATAAGCGTTTTCAACCAAGTTGGCATGAGCATCGACGATAACAAGAATTTTGATAGAGCGTGAGAGCGGTTGGAGTTTGGCAATAAGCTCTTTTTGAGAGGATTTTTTCTCCACGGCAATAACGGTAATAGGATTGAGTGTATCGGTCATGTATTGTTTGAGGGCTACAATAGAGCCATCAAGAGCTTTCATTTTGGCCAAAAGCATTATATCATCAAGCCCCACATAATGAGGGTCTTTTTCGTTGAGCGGTTCATGGGTAGCATCAATGCCCAGTTTGCCCCCCACAAGCGTTTCGTTGCTGGAGTGGTCAAGTGCGTCAATGATACCTTGTGTAATCAAAATATTTTCCACCCTTAGGCGATTGAGTATGTAGTGCGTAATGGCAAGATGATCTTCAAGGTGGGGGGCATCTTCACCCACAAAAATAGCGTGTTTGACAAAGCTCATCTGTCCTACTCCCCAAAAAGCGTGCATAAATTGTTTGGCGTGACCTTTGTAGCGTGTTTTCATTTTGGCGAGTATCAAATTGTGAAAAACCCCGTTTTCGGGCATGTAGTAATCAATAAGTTCGGGTGCGGTGGTTTTAAGCAACGGCAAAAAGATACGCTCCGTCGCCCAACCCATGTATTTATCCTCCAAAGGGGGTTTGCCCACAACGGTGGCTTGAAAAATGGGGTTTTTACGCATCGTAATGGTCTCTACTTCCATGACGGGATAGGGTTCTTTGAGGGTGTAGTAGCCTGTATGGTCGCCAAAGGGACCCTCAATTTTCATTTTGTTGGGATCTACAAACCCCTCAATGACAATATCAACATCACGAGGGATATAGATTTCGTTGGTAATGGATTTGACCAATTGGGCGTTGCGATTGCGTATCAATCCATAGAGTAACAACTCAAAAATACCATAGGGCAAAGGAGCTTGACCGCACCAAATATAGAGCGGGTCACCTCCAATAGCGACACTTACGGGCATCTTCTCACCCGCTTCACGGTATTGATCAAAAAACGATGAAGCGTCTTTGTGGATTTGCCAATGCATTCCCAGTGTCGTTTTGGAGTGCTGTTGCAATCGATACATACCAAGATTTTGCATCGACCCATCAAGCGAACGGGTATAAACTTGCCCCATCGTAATAAAAGCTCCGCCATCCTCGCTCCACGTTTTGAGAATCGGAAGCGTATCGAGATCTACCTTTGCTTTGGGGATAATCACCTCTTGAGCCTCACCACGATGTTTGAGCTTTTTGGGAAAGATATTTTTGAGATTGAAGAGTTTGGAGGCTAGTGTCACTTTGCCCATAAAATTAGCAGGTGGTTTCATCTTGAGTAGCTCCTCAATTTGCCCAGCAATGGCATCGGGAGCTTTATTGAATATCTTTTGCGTTACACTCTTATTGGCAAAGATATTCATCAAAACAGGCATGGTGTATTCTATCTTTTTGGCTCTATTGATAGGTTTGGTAAAAAGCAGTGGACGAGAGTCAGCTTTTTTGACCTCAATATAGGCAATATGGGGAATCTCAAGCTCCACATCCAAAGGCTCATCAATTATTTTTAAATTGGCATTTTGTTTTAACCACTCTATAATATCTTTCATGCTTATCCTTTGTAGAGAAAATTGTTTGATTTTAGCCATTTATATCTTTGGAAAAGATATAAATGGAATTATTTCAAATAAAAAAACTTTTTTTGCAAAAACTCTTTACATTGCTAAAAAAATTAGTTATAATTGCACTCCACTTTTAAGCAATATTGACGCGGGCGTAGCTCAGGGGTAGAGCATAACCTTGCCAAGGTTAGGGCCGTGAGTTCGAATCTCATCGCCCGCTCCATTTTGTATATAAAATTGAAACTAAACAATTGCCCGAGTGGTGAAATGGTAGACACAGGGGACTTAAAATCCCCCGGCTATTGCAGCCGTGCTGGTTCGAGTCCGGCCTCGGGCACCACTCGAGTATAAAATACTCATACTATTTTTTGTTGGTGCCATCGCCAAGCGGTAAGGCCGTGGCCTGCAAAGCCACTATCCCCAGTTCAAATCTGGGTGGCACCTCCAAAAATTTACTTTTTTAACTGTCGGGAGATGGTAGAGCGGTTGAATACACCGGTCTTGAAAACCGGCGAGGGTAACACCTCCGGGGGTTCGAATCCCCCTCTCCCGGCCACTTCAATCAAACTTATTTTTTATCACGCAATCAATTTAAAATCTTTATTTATCCAAATACTGCGTAAGCTCATCAATTGTAATATTAAGCGTATTGGCTACTTGTTCGATAGACAAATCAAACTCTTTTATCATCATAACAGCATTATCAAGCGTTGCCTCTCTCTTGCCCTTTTCAATCCCAATATCAATCCCTTGCTCTATACCCTTTTCAATCCCAATATCAATACCTTTCTCCATCCCAATATCGATACCTTTCTCTATCCCCTCCTTCGTCGCCTCTTCTATCGCATAATCCAATACTGCTTTGTAGTCAAGTCGTCGCTTGAGGTCTTGTTGGTAGCTCCATTGGGCTTCTTTGTCGAGGG
>DYMA01000164.1 GCA_020721815.1 Sulfurovum sp.
CGCTTCAAGGTAGTGCGAGAGCAAAATAAGGTTTTGTTCGGGTGTGAGTCGATACTCTTTGTGTCCCCAATATCCGTTGCTAAAAGGTCCTAAACGTCCCACTTTGACAAACGTATCAAGCTTTGCCAAAACCGCTTCGTAGTGGGCGTGAGCGTTGCGTAAGGGGCGCGAGTGGTAGTTGTGAGCCTCTTTGGATGTTGCTTTGGGATTGGCACTCAAAGCCGATACAACATCGACAAAATCAAGTAGATGGAGATGGTAAAAATGCACCACATGATCTTGAATAAAAAGAGCCATAGCGATAAGGTCTCGAATAATCTCGGCATTTTTGGGAACGGCTATAGAGTAGGCATTCTCTACGGCAGTAATCGCCCCACGAAAGTGCGAATTGGTACAGACTCCGCAAATACGCCCTGCCAAAAGTCCCGCATCTCTAGGGTCACGATTTTTGAGAATGGTTTCAATGCCCCTAAAGAGCTGTCCGCTTACATACGCCTCTTGAATAATATTGTTTTCATCAATTTCAACTTCAGCCCTAAGATGCCCCTCGATACGAGTGACGGGGTCGATGACTACCTTTTTCATGTTGCTCTCCTCTTTGTGGTTTGGTAATTTTAACATAAAATATCTGTTAATGGTAAGGAATTGATAAGCTCAATCGTTTAGTCGCTTTTTTGTTACTTTAATAGGGTTATAATCTTTCATAAAGTATTATATGTTAGTTTAGAATAAAAGGCAACATGGATGAAAAAAACGATTCAAATTCCGCTAGGTTCGCAGCATATTGCCCTATTAGAGCCTATTAAGTTTCGTTTTGAGTGCGAAAATGAGAAGATTATCGCCGTCGATAGCGATGTGGGCTTTGTGCATCGTGGCGTAGAGAGGGCGTGCGCTACCAAATTTAGCTTTGATAGTGTACCCTATGTAGTGGCTCGTATTTGCGGACTTTGCGCTATTACCCATTCACTGGCTTCAACCATGGCAATAGAGTCGCTCATGGAGGGAGAGGTGAGTCAAAAAGCAAACTATTTGCGGATACTTTTGGTAGAACTCGATAGAATCCATTCGCATCTACTGTGTCTAGCCCATGTAAGCGAAAATGCAGGATACGAGGCGATGTTTATGCGTATTATGGGAGATCGTGAGCCTATTATGGCACTTTTGGAACTCATTACGGGCAATCGGGTGCAATTTGATTACGTTTGTATTGGCGGAGTCAATCGTGATATAGATAATCAAATAGCCATTACGCTTAAAAAAACCTTAGCTACTCTTCAATCCAAAATTCAAGAGTATATCGCAGAGTTTAGTTCCAATTGGTCTTTGGCACTCAAATACAAAAATATCGGCACGCTTAGCCTAGAAGATGCCTATATCTACAATGCTATTGGACCTTTGGCGCGTGCTACGGGTTTGGCTACGGATGTGAGAAGCAGCAATAAAGATTTGCCCTACGATGCAATTGGCTTTAAGATGGTAGTAGGGGAGGGCGGGGATATTTATGCACGAAATATAGTACGTTTGCATGAGATACTCAACTCCATTGAGATGTGCCACAACATCGTAGAGGGGCTACCCGAGGGAGAAATCCTTACGAAATTCAAAGGCAAACCCCAAGGCGAAGCGATTACAAGACTCGAAGCCCCCAGAGGAGAGCTAATGTACTACATCAAAGGTAGCAAAAAAGCTATTTTGGATAGAGTGCGTATCAAAACGCCTACTTTTTCCTCTATCCCTGCTTTTATGGAGATATTCAAAGGCAACCAATACGCCGATGCTCCCGCCATTTTGGCATCGTTTGATCCGTGTATGTCGTGTACGGCCAAATAGGAGAGAGTTATGGGAATCAAAAACGCATTGTTCAATCTCTTCAAAAAGCCTCAAACGCTCAACTATCCGCTTGAAGCTTTGCCACGCACCCCAAACTACAGAGGGTTGATTGAGTACGGTGAGGCGGAGTGTATCTATTGTCTTAAATGCCAAAAAGCGTGTCCGCCTCAGGCGATTATCTTTGAGCCAACTAATCATCCAACCGCCAATCCCAAAAACAAAAAATCGCTTGAATATACCTACAATTCACTGCTGTGTATCTACTGCGGTGAGTGCGTTCGAGCCTGTCCCAAACCCAACGAAGCCCTATGGCAAAGCGACAAAAAACCCAGTGTGCAAACTACCAAAACGCATCAACAAAAGGCTAGAGATTAGGAGTTTGAAGCTTGATAAATTCAGGTTTGACTTTACGCATCATCGAAAGTTCATCTTCGACTTTGACAATGATGCTAGGGTCGCACTCAAAGGAGAGCGTTTGGCTACGATTGTCATACTCCATACTGTTTAAAATAAATTTCATCGCTTCAATACGGGCTTTGTGTTTGTCATTGGAGCGAATGACACTCCACGGTGCCTCTTTGTGATCGGTAAAGTAAAACATCTTGTATTTCATTTTACTAAACTCATCCCACAATCCTTGCGATTGCAAATCGACTTCACTAAGCTTCCATTGGCGTAAGGGGTCGATACGGCGTTGTTCAAAGCGTTGGGCTTGTACCGATTTTTTGACGCTTAGGTAGAGTTTGAGCAATACAATCTCTTGACGTTGCAAAGAGCGTTCAAATCCGATAACATCTTTCATAAAGTCCTCATGCTCTTTGGGGGTGCAAAATCCAAAGACAGGCTCTACCATAGCACGATTGTACCAACTGCGGTCAAAAAGCACAATCTGCCCACCCGAGGGGAAATGCTCGACATATTTTTGAAAATACCACTGCGTTTTTTGCTCTTGCGTAGGGCGACCCAGTGCTACGATTTTGTAGTGTTTGGGATTGAGGTAGCGTGAAACCGTACCAATAAGGCTTCCTTTTCCTGCTGCATCACGCCCTTCAAAAATAATAATGAGTTTTTTTTGATGCTTTTCGATGTGTTGTTGAAGCTTAATCATTTCGGCTTGATAGAGTTCAAGCTCTTTGGTCTGTTCATAAAAAACGCAATGCCACTTGAGCTTTGGATTGAGCCTCTTCAAGCTCCTCAATGCGTTTTTGTAGCGATGTTAATAAATCCATGTCTCTATCCCCATAGTAATAATCCAAATATTATATCCAAAAAATGAGCCTAATGACTCCACGACTGTTTCATTCTATTTTTTCGTTCGCCCTGAGCTTGTCGAAGGGTGTTAAATGTGGTTTGAGAGGCTCACCACGAACGCAAAGCCAATCAATATTCAATACATTTGAATAGAAGTGCTAATGATTCAAATCATCTGCATCTATTGTACGCATCTGCCCAAAGAGTATCTGTGCCATAGCAATAAGACTTTTGGCGATATTATAGGCATAGGTGCTATCGTTCATCAGTGAAGTTGCCATTTCGTTGGTAATGAGTCCTTTGCGTATAAGCCCATCAAGTACGCCGTTGGAGACAATATCGTAGAGCTGCATTTGGGTGGTGGATTTGGCAAGTAACAACTCAATAAAATCTTTTTCATTGGTTGAAGCGATGATATGAATAGTGCGTAAGAGTTGGGCTAGATTTTTGCGTATCAAATCGTACTGCTCTTTGATATAGATATTGTGGCTTTGGGAGTATTTGAGCATATTTTTTTGGAGATGTTTGGTGTTTTTGATAGCCTCAACGGTATCACGATTGGCAAGTTTGAGCTGGTAAATGGCGTTGATTTTATCATCAGAAAGTTTGACTTGTGCTTTGGTAGCAAAATCTATAATATCGCCATAAATGCCCTTGATACGTCTTTTGTAGTGGTCATCTATATCTATGGCTATCGTATCGTGAGGTTGTACTACTACTTCGTCAAGTTCCATAGAGGAGAGGAGGTGGCGAGGTTTGAGATTGAGTCCTTTGGCAATGATTTTAAAGCCGTTTTCGTAGAGGTGTTTGCTCTCTTTGTGAAGCGCTACCATAGCCGTATGGGGCAATTCCAAAACAGCGTTGTTGAGATACATCACGCTATCGATGGAGGCATGATGCGATTTGGGTTGGGTGATAAATTTCTCTAAAAAGGCTACAAGTTGATGAATAAACGGCAACAGTGTCACAACACCCACGAGGTTAAAAAGGGTATGAAAAAGAGCCAATTTAAGCGTATAGTTATCGTTGGCAATACCCAAATAGAGACTCAAAAAATCAACCGCTTCTATAAATTGTTTGATAAACACAAGCGCAATAAGAGCCGTAAGGGCATTAAAAATAAGATGCGCAACCGCCAAACGTTTACCCTCAATGGATGAGCCAATAGAGGCCATAAGTGCGCTCACCGTTGTGCCAATATTAGCACCAATAGCCAGTGCCAAAGCGTTTTCGTAGCTAATTTGCCCTGTAAAAAGAGCGGTAATGATGAGCATAAGCGTAGCGTGAGAGGATTGCATCACCACCGTAGCTACCATGCCAACAAGGGTATAGATAAGCAATCCCTTAATCCCACCCATGCTAAATTGGGCTATATCAATGGAGGTTTTAAACGCCTCAAAGCCCTCTTTCATATAAGCAATACCCAAAAACAAAAACCCAAGCCCTGCTAAAATATAGCCTACTCCTTTGAGGTTGTGCGATTTTTGCAAAACCAATACCACTCCAAAAACCAACATAGGCATAGCATAAGCTGCAATATCGACTTTGAGACCCAATCCTGCTACAAGCCACGCACCCGTAGTCGTCCCCAAATTGGCTCCAAAGACAATACCAATCGCACCGCTCAATCCCATAAGTCCCGCACTCAAAAAGGAGATGGTGAGTATCGAAATAAGTGAGCTTGATTGAACAATGGAAGTTGTCACTACCCCAAAGGCAATGCTTTTGTAGATACGGTTGGAACAACGCTCCAAAATAGTTTGCAATGTCGAACCCGAAAAGCTCTTAAGCCCCTCTTCAAGCCAAAGCATACCCACAAGAAAAATAGCAACCCCCGCAGCAATAAGCTTAAAATCGCTATTGAGCCAAAATCCATAGCCTAGCACCGCAAAAAATAGGATTAAAAAAAGAGCTTGTGTCACTTGGATACCTCAATAAAACTAAAAAAGAGAGTGTAAACAATAAGAACTTAGAGTTTAATCGCTTCGCACAAATTTAA
>DYMA01000010.1:0-11032 GCA_020721815.1 Sulfurovum sp.
GGGTAGGGTAGAGTCTTTTGAACTCCCCCTTGCTGTCTCTACAGATACAAACCGCATCATTTTTGGAATCTTTGGGTGGAGTAGTGGGTTGGGGTTTGGTTGGGTGCGAAGCGAGTGCCTTTTTTAATTGTTTGAGTTGCTTTTTAAATTCCATTGACTTGTGTCATTCAATCACTTTTTTGGGATTTTTTTGGCAAATATCCAACCCCAAACTCTTTGAATCAAGCTCTCTTTGGGCAATGGCGACTCTTGAATAAGATGCTCACTTGCAAGAGGCAAAGGGGCGATATGGAGTTGTTCTTGCTCTAGTAATCGCTCCAATTTGTAACGTGCTTGGCGGATTTTGGAGGGTTTAAATTGCATCAAGAACCTTCTCGATCTCTTGCATGGCTTCGGTGTTTTTGAGTCTAAATTTAATCTCAATTCTACGAGAGGCTATCTTATCCTCTTGCCCATCTATCACAACAGCGTCCATATAGGCACGTCCGCTTGAGACAATAAGGGGTTTGATGTTGTAGCGTTCGACAATGTCGAGTCCCGTAAGATAGTTCATAACCGCCAACGCTCTATCTTGGGAGAGTTTGAGGTTGTAGAGATACCCTCCGTCACTATCGGTGTGCCCCTCTATGACAATGGTATCGATATAAGGGGCGATATTGGGATTGGTGAGGAGTGCGGTAATGTACTCTTCAAAGGAGCGTTGAAGTTCGCCTTTGGCTTGTGCTTTAAGAGTGCTACTGCCTACATCAAAGAGTATCCCCGAAGCCAAACGAAGCGAACCGCTTTTGGGGTCAATGGTGATTTTGTCGCCCAATTCCCGTTTGAGTTCGGTAATGACTTTGATACGCATACCCGTGAAGGCTTTGATTTTGGCTCTTTGGGCTTGAAGTTTGGCGACCATTTGATTGTATCGGCTATCTTTTTCATCCAAAGCGTTGAGCAGTTCGAGAAGTTTTTCATCTTTGAGCTTGACTTGATCTTTGATATCGGTGAGTTCATTGGAAAGCACAACGACTTTGTTTTCATAATCTTTAAGGGCTTTGTTGTGTTTTTGCAACGATTGATTGGTGTCGCTTAAAATATTTTGAATAATGACAATTTTTTTATCAAGCTCATCTTTGGAGGTGTTGCTTTGGAGAAGCATACGGTTGAGCTTTTGAATCTCTTCATCTTTGAGGGCGAGGAGGCGTTTGCTCTCGTTAATGACGTGATTTTTGGCATCAATGGTAGAGTTTTGTTCATGGGTCAAAGATTTTTCGAGTTGCAGTTGGGCGATGGTGGTGTTGAGTTCTATTACTTTGATACGGAGATCTTTTTCTACGAGTTCAAGCTTTAGCTCTTTTTGGGTGAGGTGGGCTTTGAGAATAATTGATTTGGAGACAATAGCCCCAATAAGCAAAATAAAGACAAAAAGCAACCCCGCCATCAAATCGGCATAGGATATCCAAAAGTTGCTTTGGGCGTTTTTTTCTCGTCTAAACATCACTCTCTCGGTTTAGGGATTTTTGAATGGCTTGGTTTTGTTGGCTAATGACTACGGCAAAATCACCCAGCTTGTGGACAATTTGGGCTATCTCTTCATCAAGCTTGACAAAGGTTTTCTCCAATGAACTGTCAAAGTGTTCCATGGTTTGTTGCATGGTTTGGGTGCTTTGATTGAAACCCTCGATGTTTTCACGGATGTTTCGTACCGCATTGACGCTCTCTTTTCGACTCTCGATAAGTGCTACCGTATTGCGCAACTCTTTGGAGGATTGGCTCATGTTTTGGGTAAGCGAATCAAAGGTACGCATCGTCTCTTCTAAAACGACTTTGAAGTTTTTCATGTATTGTTCGTTGAGTTCTTTGACAAAATTGAGGCTAAAGGTCTCTTTGAGCGTCGTAATAATCTCTTGATCTTTGAGGGCATTTTGCATGTGTTGGTGTTTGATAAGTTCGCTTTTTTTCCAAATGTGTTTTTGGTAGAGTTTTTCAAGTTCCAAAATATACTTATCAACTTTTGAGATACCACGCTTTTCAAAGTAGGTCCACCAAAGCGAGAGAAAGATACCGTAAATCGAAGCGTAAAACGCCGTCCCAATACCCGCAAGCAGTACCGTAATCTCATGGTCAAGCGACGTGACATCTTTGACACTAAAATCGGGCATAGAGATAGCAATGGCGATAAACGTACCCAAAATACCCAGCATTGGAAAGATACTGGGGGCTATTTGAGCAAAGTTGTCGTTGCGAATATCTTTGTAGTACTCTTGGATGTATTCATGGATATTAAGGGTTGATTTGACTTCATTCATAATAGCAAGGGCGTTGGCTTCAAGCGCTTTTTTGAGAGAAGCTTCCATCTCCTGCTTTTGGCTACGCATCTCGCAAATGGCGTAGTTGGCGTTGTGTTTGATAAAAAAGATAAAAATAGCAAAAATAATCGCCACAACGCTAAGAGTATGGAGTTCAACTTTGAGAGGTACTAGTCCAATATAGCCCATAGCAACCATGAGTACAATAATCAAAGGAAGCGATAAAATAATAAAAAAGTATTGCGTACAGTCGTAGTTTTCTCTCTCAAGCGTATCCATTAAACTATCCTTTGTTGAAGTAAATGTGCATTATAGCACTCTATATTAAACACTCTCTACTCCCAACGGGCGGAGTAATCACTAAAATCCTCCTCTTCCTCATCAATAAGCGGTGGCAAATCGTAGTTGTCCAAATCGTAGGGGTCTTTTGTGTTCTCCTCTTTGAAATCGCTATCAAAATCATCGCTCTCAAACGCCTCATCAATATCCATCAAATCGATATAGTACTTTAAAGCCTCCTTAAATATATCATTAATCCCCATATTCATCTCCTCTTGAAGCTCCTCTAGGCGTTTGTGAAGCTCTGTTGGGATGGTAAAGGTAATCTCTCGTTGCATAGTCCTCTCCTTAGGTTAAGGTTGTAAATTGTTTACAATTATAACTACACTTAGTTAAAAACAACCTCTAAGGAGGAGTCGCTTTAAATTTTTGCACTTTGAATTTTGATATATTTTTTTTGCCAAATGCAATTATCAAAAAATAGAGACTCAACCTCTGGTTTTGAGTGCTATCTTTTATTCAATTTTTAACTATATATAGGTATTATTATTCAAAATACTAAAAAGGGGTCTATTGTGGCACTTATGATTATCGATAAAAAAGTTATCTATGTTGCTCCTCCCAAAAAGCTTAGCGAGAGAGAAAGAGAGATTTTTGAACAAGCCCCTATCCATCAAAAGCTTATCAAAAGAGCTACTAAGCGAAAGTATAAAATCGTATAATTGTGTTAGAATCTGACCTTACGCATCTGCACCCTATTTGTAAAATATTGAGATGCAATGGGATTTTGGACTTTAGTCCCACTTATTGGCTTGGATAGTAACGACAACCAAATATTGGCTTTTGATGGGACTGAAGTCCTACTTCCGATAAAAGTGTGTAAGGTTAGTTTTTGAGGCTATTTTTGAACTTTTTACGATACTCAAATTTTGTTTACAAAATATTTTTGCTATACTATGAACAAAATAAATTCTATAGACATCCGTACTAATTTTTGCATAAGGTATAAACTCCCATGAAACATGAAACCCTTTTAAATGCTTTTGTTTTTTTATCCAAATATTATGGCAAAGATATATCTAGGCACTCCATTTTGGCACAATTGCCCAGCTTTGATGGAGATATTCCCTATGAATATATTGGTAGAGTCTCTCAAAAGCTTCATTTTGAGTCCAAAATTGTTGCACTTAAGGTTTTTAATCTTGAAAAAGAGTTTTTGCCCGTTATTGCCAAAGCCAAAAACAATCGCTACTATGTGGTACTTGATTACGATGATAAAAATTTTTTGCTCAAAAGCAACGCACTTGAAAATAGCACCGAAAAGGTCTCCAAAGAGGATTTTGAAGAGATGTTTGACAATGAAGTGGTTTTGATAAAACCCAGTTTTAATTTCAACAAAAGCAATCACCGTTTCAAAAGCCTCAATCCCAAAAGTTGGTTTATAGACTCTTTGACGTTTAACAAAGGTCTCTATGCTCAGTTGATTTTAACAACCATTATGATTAATATTTTGGTTCTTGCATTGCCCATGTTTACACTCAATGTCTATGACCGAGTGATACCCAACAATGCCATTGAGACGCTTTGGGTTTTGGCATTTGCTGTGGTGGTGGCTTTGATTATCGATTTTATACTTAAGATGTTGCGTACCTATTTTTTGAGTCATATAGGCAAAAAAACCGATATTTTGGTCTCTATTAATATTTTTGAGCATCTTATGAATCTTAAGCTCGAACAAAAGCCTGTCTCAACGGGTATCTTTGCCAACACCCTTGCATCGTTTGAAAAGGTACGAGAGTTTTTGACAAGTGCTACGATGGTAACCATTATTGATATGCCTTTTGCTCTCTTTTTTATTGCGATTATCTTTATGGTAGGGGGTGAGTTGGGCTATATCCCGTTGCTTACGGCTATCATCATTATTCTTATTGCGCTCATCTCTCAACAACGACTCAAGCCCATCATTGAGGAGTCTTTTTATCAATCCAAAGTCAAACACGGCAATTTGGTCGAGTCGGTTTATGGACTAGAGAGCATCAAAGCCATAGGAGCTACCAATCGTATGTACTCACGTTGGGAGAGCAGTATCAAAGAGACGACGTGTTCCAATCATAGAATCCATATTGAATCCAAACTCGCCTCTACGCTTATCTCGACGGTGACTCAAATTAGCTCCATTGCGTTGGTGGCGTTGGGGTCGTATATGGCGATTGTGGATAAGAGTATTACGATGGGGGTGATTATTGCTGCGATGATTCTCAACTCTCGTGCTATGTCACCTATTGCTCAATTTGTCTCGATTTTGTCGCAGTTTAATATAACGTTAAGTTCTTACAAAGCCCTTGATCAGTTTATGAAGCTTGATGATGATCGCTACAAACAGTCAAAATATATCCGTATTGATAAAGATAGGGGAGATATGGTACTCGATAGTGTATCGTTTCGCTATCCCAATGCACAGTTTGAGACACTCAAAAATATCAATCTAACCATTCGTTCGGGGGAGAAGATTGCGATATTGGGCAAGGTGGGTTCGGGAAAATCAACCCTTGTTAAACTCTTAGCCGATCTCTACGAGCCTACATCGGGTTCGGTTATGCTCAATGATGTCGATATTCGCAAAATTGATTCGAGTGATGTACGCTCTTTGGTGTCGCTTATCCCACAAGATGTGATGCTCTTTGCAGGGAATTTGCGAGACAATATTGCCCTTGGATACGATGCGATGAGCGATAAGGATATTTTTGAAATTTTAGATATTGTTGGACTCTCTACTTTGGTTAAACGCAACAAAAAAGGGCTTGAGATGGAGATTGGGGAGCGAGGAGATGGGCTTTCGGGCGGTGAGAAAAAGAGCGTCACCATCGCAAGGGCATTGGCTAGTAATACCCCTGTACTTTTGGCTGATGAGCCTACCGATTCGATCGATTCTCAAACGGAACGCTACATTATAGAACATATCAAAAAGAGTCTTCAAGATAAAACATTTGTAGTAGTTACCCATAAACCCTCTATTTTGCAACTTGTTGATAGGATATTGGTTGTAGAAGATGGCAAGATTGTGCTTGATGGTCCCAAACACGAGGTGTTGGCAAAAATTACAAAATCAAAAAAAACAGGAGAAGCGTATGAAGCGTGATAACCTCCAATACAGCAGCGATTTACTCTTTGCTGTCAAACATGAAAAGCATCTAATGCATCATGTGTTGCTCTATTTAATTGTACTGTTTATTGTGCTTTTTTTGATTTTTATTGTGTATGCTCAAATTGATGAGCGTGTCAAGGGAAGCGGTAAAGTTGTACCCAAAACACGCGTGGTCAATATTCAGTCGCTTGATGGTGGAGTGATTGATAGAGTCTATCGCTTTGAGGGGGATGTGGTGACAAAAGGGGAGAGACTCGTTGCTTTAAATCCTTTGCGTGATGAGTCCAATAGGCAAGAGTTTTTGGTGCAACTCCATGCACAACAAGCCCAAAAAGTGCGTCTAGCTCAAGAGATTGATTACAAACTTGATCAAAACATTACGTTGGTTTTTGATGAGAATATTACACAATACGGGCAATTGCAACTTGATATTTTCAATCAACGCATTGTCGAGCTTCATCATCAAATGGATGCACTCAATCATCAAAAAGATCAAAAAAAATCACAATTGCACAATCTTGTTATCAAAGTAGAGCAGTTGCAAAAATCAATAGAGCTTCTCAAAAAAGAGCTCTCCATCAAAAAAGAACTCCATCGTATCAAAGCACTCTCTGTTGATGTTGTCTATCGAATGGAGCGAGAGCTTAACGATATGGTTGCATCGCTAGAATCATCACAAGAGAGCATCATAGAAATCCAAAGTGCTTTGCAAGAGATGGAGAGCAAATACCGTGAACATCTAGCAACGTTTAGACTTAGAGCCATTGAGGAGTTGGCAAAAGTAGATGCCACCATTGAGCAACTTCAAGCCAAAATGGTAGGGGAGGGGGATAGGGTCTCTCGGACTCTATTGGTTTCACCTGTTAATGGAATTATTAAAAATGTCTATTTTTCGCACCACAATGAGGTGGTTAAAAATGCGGAGGTGATTATGGATATTTTGCCTACCGATGATAGATTGCTCATTGAGGCAAAAATTTCGCCCAAAGATATTGCCTTTATTGCTATAGAACAACAAGCTAGAGTGAATATTACGGCGTATGATTTCTCTATTTATGGGGGATTGGATGGCAAGGTTATTGAGATAGGAGCCGATAGTTTGTTGGATAAGGCAACCAACGAATATTACTATTTGGTCAAGATTCTAACAAGCTCAAACTATCTTATGGGCAAACACGGTGAGCAACTCAAAATAATGCCTGGTATGGTGGCAGATGTCAATATTATCACAGGCAAGAAGAGCATTTTTGATTTTATCTTTAAGCCTATTATCAAAACCTACAAAAATGCTCTGCATGAGCGATAGGGAGGAGTATAATTGAAATTTTTACAACTAATTTTGGGGGCAGTTGCACCCATGGTGGTAATGGCCACAACGATTCATCAAAGTGCTTATTGGAGTTTGGAACGCACATACAAGCTCAAAGTCCAAACCATTGAGCGTCAAATCAAGCAACAATACGAAGAGTATGCTAAGAGCAACAACTATCCCAAGGTAGATCTCAATCTCTACAAAAAAAGAGAAAAAACAGAGTTTGCCACAGGCGATACCTCTATTCAAAACAGCACCAACTACTCCGTAACCCTCACCCAAAATCTCTACAACGGAGGCTACGATAGCAATGCGTTGAAGATGGCTAAACAAGATAGTAAAATAGCCCAATTGGAGTATGAAAACATCAAGCAAAAGGTTATTTATGAGGCCATTAATACACACATGGCTCTTATTGTCTCCAATGAGCTTCTCAAAATGCAAAAAGAGTTAATAGCACACTATCAAGCGTTGTGGAATATTGTCAAAAAAAAGAGAGACTATGGCGATGCCAATGAGCAAGTTGAGCTTCAATCAAGACTTGAAAGTGCCAAAGTAAAATATGAACAACTTGTAGCTGATTATGAGCTTAAAAAGCTCAAATATATTGAGCTTACAGGGAGGCAACCTACTCGACTCCAAAGCTCATTGGGATTTAGAGACTCTCTCATGGTTCATCCCGATAGAGTCAAGCTTCACAATAATGAAGAGCTTGTAAGAAATCTTTTGGAGATCGAAAAGGCACACTATCAAATCGCACAAGATAGGGCGAGGTTTTTGCCAAAAATTGATGTGGAACTCAAAGCCTACAAAGCCGAGCCTTTGGCACAAGCGGCTTATATTACCGAAAATCAGTACAGTGCTAAGATTAACTTAAGCTACAATCTCTACAGCGGTGGCAAAGACAAGATAGAGTCTGAGATTAGTCGTCTCAAAAAACTTAAATTAATGGCACAACGAAGCGATACCTTTCGTGATGTTCATCTAAAATATGCCGATTACTATCTGCAGTATCGCTACGCCTCCAACAATATTGCAAATCTTGAGCGTTTTATTCAAGGCGAGTCCAATCGCTACTATCGTGCAAAAAAAATTTTTACTCTTAGTCAAGATAAGAGTTTGCTTGATATTTTGAGTGCATTGGAGGGGCTTTACGGAGCTAAAGAGCTTAAAATGAATAACCTAAGCAACAAAGTACTTCAATATGCCAATATGCTGTTGTTGCAATCAAAATTGAGCTTAAAAGCGTTGCAATAGTCGCAATGGATAGCCCCTCAATATCAATTGTAGTCCCTTTTTTTGATACACCTCCAGAGCTTTTTTATGCGTGTTTGAGAGGTCTTAAGGCACTTAAGCCTTTTGAGATTATTGTCGTAGATGATTGTTCAAGCGATGAGGAGACGATAGCTATTGCCAAAGGGATGGGGTGTAGGTATCTCAAGACTCCCTATCAATCGGGAAGCGATGCCTTGCCTTTTAATATGGGGGTAGAGGCTGCAAAAGGCGAGTATGTTTGCCGTGTCGATTCGGATGATTTACTTTTGGAATTACCTAGCAAGATGACGCATGAGATTCATTTTGCCCATCTTGATAGAGTCAAAGCACCGTTGGATGTAAGTGTAGAAAAGCTTATCTTGCAACCTCGTGCGATTTGCAACGGTATGGTGGCTAAGCGTTCGCTTTGGATGCGTTATCCCTATATCGAGGGGGCAAAAATCTATACCGATGTGTTGTGTGCCATGCGTATGCTGCACAATGGTCATAGCTACAGCGTAAATCCTCGCATAAACTACATCTATCGCAAACGAAAGGGTTCTATTCAAGACTCCAAATCGCACTTTGCCCATCGTCTAACACACATTCAAACTGTGGCTCAATTTTGCTTAGATGAGGGCATCGCCCCACTCCAATCAATACATCTTTTGGAACTTGCCATGCTCAATCTAAAATATGGTAGCAAATCAATAGAATATTGTAAAATTTAAAAATATGTTCATATAAATATGTTATAATCTCCATAAGGGTATTTTGTCCAAATGACTCCAAAAGTCAATTTGGATTAAAGTACTTCATGCTACTGTTTATTTAAAACTATCTATTTAAATTATCTTAAGGAAGTCACCATGAGTAAAGGATTTAGCAATCTTCTCTCTCAAGAAGTAAGTGGTTCAAATTCAAATTGGAGCGGTGTAGGTTCAGTTGAGTTTGTTGGTAAAGTTGGTGGTGCAGTTGCTCCTGAGGCAGTGAGAACTTCATACTATTTTGGTACGCAATATGCAGGTGAAGTTTTGGATGTAGAGCTTGATTTTGCTCATGCTGATAAGACGGCTATGAAAAATGCTTTAACTATTTCAAGCGGTGATAGTATCATTGATTTTATGATTTTCAACATGGGTTCTATCTCCAAAGCCGTCTTCCAAGCGGTAGTGGGCGAAGATGGAAACTTGACGCTTGATATTGCATCGGATATTGAATTGTCGATAGAAACTATCAATGTATTTGGTGCTATCATAGAGCCTGAAGTAGAGCCAGTGCCAGAGGAGACCACCAATGACAATAGCCAACCCACAGAGGAAAGTCTCTACGGCGGTGAAGAGGACTATTACGGTGCTGCGGATGATTACTATGGAGAAGAAGAGAGTTACTACGGAGACAACAGTGTCGTAGAAGAGATTCATGAGCCAATCGTATTGCTTGAAGAGTCTTTTGAAAATCTCCAAAGCACCACAGGTTGGCATGTAGAAAAAGGTACAATCGTGGGTGACCATGGTGTCGTTTGGAATACGCACAGCAACGGTTTGGAAGTGCAATCGGGTATCGTAAGTCAATCTTCAGACGGCAATGTACACGCTGAACTTGATGCACACGGTAACAATTCTAATGTAACACTCTCTACGACGGTAGCACTAACGGATGCCAATGAGTATGCTTTGGCATTTGATATTAAGCCTCGTGATGGTGGTGATAGCCGTGGCGAAAAAGATACTTCCGATATGGAAGTGAGCTTTGGTGGAAAAAGTGTTACAATCGTATCGGATGCTCAGGGGAATTTGACTATCGAAAACGACGAGAGCATCAAAGTCGAGAGTGTTTTGGATGACAACGGTTGGACAAAAGTAACTCTAACTTACAATGATATTACAGAAGATAGTGCAGAACTTGTCATCAAAGGAACAGGAGCTGACGATACGTATGGAATGTTGCTTGATAACATTAAACTTGTCGAAGCAACACCCGTCGAAGTTTCTAATCCAATAGAAGAAGTCGCCGAAGAGACACCTGTTGAAGAGTCCAATCCAACAGAAGAAGTCAATGAAGAGACACCAGAAGAAGAAGTCGCTGAAGAGACACCCGTTGAAGAGTCCAATCCAATAGAAGAAGTCAATGAAGAGACACCAGAGCAAGAGAATACACAACCCGCTGATGAGACTTTGGCTTCTCCAGCAACAACAGGTGGTATCATAACTGGCAATGGCGATGATACGGTAAATATTGGTCACAATCAAAACGGTGATGTTTTTACAGGTAACGGCAACGATACAGTAAATATCAATGGTAACCAAAACGGTCGTGTAATGACAGGTAATGGCGATGATGTAATCAATGTAGCCCAAGAGGCTCAAGAGAGTGCTTTGACATCCGATGATCACCTCAACAGCGATATGCGAACAGGCAAACAAGACGATACGGTCAATGTCGGTGGGGATCAAAATGCTAAAATAGCTACTGGCAACGGTGACGATAAGGTTAATATTGGTCACGATAGCAATGCTAAAATAGCTACAGGCAATGACAATGATACGGTTAATATTGCCAATGATCAAAACGGTGCGTTTAAAAATGTTGGCGATACACCTGTAATCAACTCTGGTGCTGGAAACGATACTGTAAACTTTGCTCATGATAGCAACGGCAGAGTCAATACAGCCCAAGGCGACGACACTGTAAACATCGGAAACAACAACAACGGCACTATCAACGCAGGTAATGGAGACGATACCA
>DYMA01000010.1:11132-29561 GCA_020721815.1 Sulfurovum sp.
GGAGACGATACCACCAACATCAACGGCAATAACAACGCAAGTGTTAATGCAGGTAGTGGCGATGACATTACCAATATTGCCAACGACAACAACGCTAGAGTCGATATGGGTCAAGGCGATGATGTTGTGATTTTGGGAGGTGCATTAAACAGTGATATGTATGGTGGAGCAGGTATCGATACAGCGATATTAAACAACTACACTATAGCCGACTATGAGCAAGTAAGTAGCAAACTCCATAGCTTTGAAAATATCATCTTTGCAGATGGTAAGTATGAAGCACCTGCACCAGTAGTTGAAGCTCCCGTAGCTCCTGTAGCTCCTATAGTATTGCTTGAAGAGTCGTTTGAAAATCTACAAACCGCCAAAGGTTGGCATGTAGAAAAAGGTGAGATAGTAGGTGACCACGGTGTCGTATGGGATACGCATCAAAATGGACTTGAAGTACAATCGGGCATAGTAGCAACATCATCAGATGGTATCGTCCATGCAGAACTTGATGCACACCACAATGTATCTATCTCTACGACGGTAGCACTTACCAATAGTAGTGCATATACCTTAAGTATTGATCTTCAGCCTCGAGATGGCGGTAATGCACACGGCAACAAAGATACATCAGACGTAGAGATTACATTTGATGGCAAAGTGGTATCGGTTGATTCGGATGCAAAAGGCAATCTTACTGTTAATGCCAACGATAACGATGTCACAGTCGAGACAACGACACAAGATAATGGTTGGACAAATCTTAGCATCACTTATCAAAATGTCGATACTCAAAGTGCAGAACTCAAAATCGCAGGAGTGGGTGCAGATGATAGTTTTGGAATGCTTATAGATAACATCAAACTTCAAGAAGCACCATCAGCTACAAGCGAGGTGGTTGAAGCGGTTGTGCCAGAAGCAGAAGTTGAAACGGTAGTTCAAGCAGAAGTTGAAGAAGAAGTTGAAACCCAAACAGAAACAGAAACAGCAGTTGAAACAGAAACAGAAACAGAAGTTGAAACAGAAATTCAACTAGACCTAAGCTTTGAAAATTTAGCTTCTCAAGAAGATAGCAATGAGTCTCTACCTGATTTCTCTGAATTGCTCTATGATGATGAGGGTGATGAACTCTTTGTTGAAGAAGCTACTTCTAATCAAGAAGATACCAACCAAGAAGATACCGCTCAAAGCAATATTCAAGAGGGTAACGACGAGGGAGGTATGGTTGATGGCGTAGGCAGTGGATTTGAGGATGAGCAAATCCCACTTCCAGATGGCATCTGCTAATCACAGTAGATAAGGGAAATCTCCCTTGTCTGCAATTTGAAACTCACATTAATAAATCCCACATTTCCAATAATCTATATTTTGAGCAATCACACGACAAAGCACCGATAGAGGGTATTGAAGAACTCTTGTGTTATAATGGTATAAATTTTCATTGAAATGGAATAAAATGACCGATATACTCTACAAAAGCAGACACTTCTATCTTAAACTCAAAAAATCACACATTCCATGGGTTATCCTCTACGCCGACGAGCCCTACAAAGAGCTAAGTGACCTTCCTCAAGGGCTTAAGTTAGAGATGTTGGAGCTGATGGATAGTATCGAAAAAGAGATGATAGCTTTTTATAAGCCGACCAAAATCAATATTGCTTCATTTGGTAACTATCTTCCTAGAGTGCATATTCATATCATGGCACGATTTGAGCATGATGGTTACTTCCCAGAGCCTATTTGGGGAGTGCAACAAGAGGAGATTAGGCTCAATCTTCCTCCTATTGAAAGCTTTATTGCGATACTGGTTCAAAAGCTCAAAGATACCCCAAAGCAAAGCGACTGCGAACTATCAACCAAAAAGAGCCAACCTCAGACCCCCAATATTCTTAAAGCCACGCTTAAAACCTGATATTACGCACTTTGCCTATCAAATTATCTTTGAATCAGTCATCGTTGCGAGGCACGAAGCAATCTATTTTAAATTGTGTCACAAGCAACGACTTTAAATCTGTAGCCTCGGCTTTAGCCCGAGTTTGAGACACCTGATAGCCTCTAATTTGTTCGGCTAAAGCCGAACCTACTAAAAAAGTAGAAATAAATCTTAGATTACTTGCGTTCGCAATGTTCTGTGCTAAAAGTCAAGGGTTTTTAGTAAACTTTTGCTCTCTTTGTGGTTTATTCAAATAGTTCGGAGTGTGAACCGATACGGATAAGATTGAGTCTATTATTATCAATAAGATAAATTACAAGCAGATCACCACTAATATGAAACTCTCTACAATCTTGATACTCCCCTTTTAATGGGTGGTCTAGTGCTTCAGATGGCAAAGGCAGTTCTTCAATCAATTTTGAAAGGTAGAGAATATATTTGGCAAAGTGCTTATCACTCATAGTGACTTTTCTTAAATCTTTGATAAAACTTTTATGCCGTTTAATGCTAAGCATTGCTCTTTTTATGCTCCATCATCATCTCTTCCAATGAGGTCTCTTCCATATTGATGCCTTCTCTTGCCTCTTCAATGGCTTTTTGTGTCTCTTGATTAGGAATTTTTACCTCAAAAGGTAGTCCTTTGTGCATGGTAACTTGATGCAAAAAGATATTAATGGCTTCACCCATTGTCATGCCAAGCGATTGAAAAACCTTTTTAGCTTCCTCTTTAATCTCCTTATCAAGCTTGATGCTGGTGGTCTCTTTGGGACTTGCTACTACCATGATAGACTCCTTATAATACTTTAGTATTATTATAGCATCTTTTTATTGCAATAATAGATCGCCACGCCCTCAACGAGTCCAAAATCAATCACTACAGACTCCTTAATACCTACAATATTAAAAAGCTCTTTGTAGATGGCTACGCCTGTGGTGATAATCTCCTCTCGTCCCGAGCCTACGGATTTGATGCGGTGTGCTTGGCTCATCTTCATGAGTCGCTCAAGGTAGTAATCAAGCTCTTTTTTAACAAGCAGTGTCCCCTCGACAATATTGGGATCATAAGTTTCGTAGGTAAGATTGTGTTTGAGTGAAGCGATAGTGGTGGGAGTACCTGCGGTGGCAACAAACTTATCAACTTTGCCGTGTTGGGCGTAGGTTTCATCGCAAAAGGTTTGCATATCGTGCATGAGTTGAGGCAACTTTTGCTCAATCAATGAGATATTGGCATCGTACTTTTGTGAAAGGGTTACAATCCCAATAGGAAAACTTTGGCTGCGTACTTTATTGCGGTAGTTAAAGATTAGCTCCGTTGAACCCCCGCCAATATCGACAAGCACAAAGCTATCCTTTTCATCGGGGTATAAAATATCGATACGCTCCTCTACTGCCAAAAGAGTATATTTGGCTTCATCATCGCCTGAAATAATCTCAAACTCTACATCCGTAGCCTCTTTGATACGGCTAATTACCTCCATTGAATTGGAGGCTTTTCGTACTGCTTCGGTGGTGACGGCATGGATTTCATCATCAAAATCTATAATGGTTTTGGCGTGTTTTAGAGCATCAATTGTTCGCTTGATTGCTTCATCATTAATTTTGCCTGTTTGTGCTAATCCATCGGCAATTTTGGTTACAGTGGTAAAAAAATGTTCATTATTTTGCGTTTCACAGTTGAATTTTGCGACACGCAGGGAGTTTGAACCCAAATCAATACAAACCATTAATGCTCCTCAATAAAGCTAAATTTGTGTTGGCGTAAAATCGCACGAATTTCATCTTGATGCTCCACGCCTTTGGTCTCCAACGCTACCGATACATTGGCATCTCCAAATTTCAAATCGGTTGAAGTTCTATCGTAGCCGATTTGGACAATGTTGGCACTCACCTCTTTGAGCAGTTGTGTAAAGAGCATCAAACTTCCTGGTTTGTCTATCAAGGTAACTTGGAGTTTGAGTTTACGGCTTGATTTAACCAGTCCCTTTTCGATGATAAGTGAGAGCATCGTGACATCAATATTGCCACCGCTTAGTACAATAGCAACACGGCTTTTGGAAGGCATTTTGATTTTGTTGTGCAGCAGTGCAGCGACTCCCACCGCACCCGCACCCTCTACGAGTAGTTTCTGTTTTTCAAGCAAAAAGAGTATCGCATAGGCAATCTCCTCTTCTTCGACAAGCTCCAATTCATCGACATGGTGCAAAATATGCTCCAAAGTAATAGGCGAAGTATCCCGTACCGCAATACCATCGGCGATAGTACGCACACTAAGCGAATCAATAGGCGTTTTTTGCACAAAGGAATTTTGCATCGCAGGCGCTCCCGCAGAGGCAACGCCAATCACTTTAATAGTAGGATTGATAGCTTTTATCACCGTCGCAATACCCGAAATAAGCCCACCTCCCCCGACGGGTACTACAATGGCATCAAGATGCGGAAGGGCTTCCAAAATCTCCAAAGCTATCGTGCCTTGACCCGCCATGACGTTTGTATCTTCAAAAGGATGGACAAAATCAAAACCGTTTGCAGCAGCATACTCTAACGCATAGCCATACGCCTCATCGTAGTTGCTCCCGTGCAAAATCACATCGCTTCCCCAGCCTCTTACGCCTTGTATTTTGGTAAGCGGTGTCGTTTCGGGCATCACAATGGTTGCCTTAAGTCCAAAGTGTTTGGCACTGTAAGCCACTCCTTGGGCATGATTGCCCGCACTTGCAGCCACAATCCCCTCAATCGCTTTGGATTCGACCAAAGCAGCTATGGCATTAAACGCTCCTCGGAGTTTAAACGCTCCTGTAAATTGGAGATTCTCTTTTTTTAAAAAGACCTCAAAGCCACTCTTTTGACTAAGAATGGGCGCAAAAGAGAGCGGTGTATTGTGCACCACCCCCTCAATTCGTCTATTGGCTTGTTGGACATCATCTAGTTGTAACATTTAGTTTTGGGTTTCCTTTTGTAATGTATTTTTATAATCACTATAATTTGTTTCGAGTCGTTCAAAATCTTTGTCATTGGTTCTTAATGATTCTATCAAGACCAAACGATTGATAAAAAGTTCACTGCCTTCTTGAATAAGCAAAGCCTTCAACTGCTCTTTTGCTTCATCTTTATTGTTTAATAAATCTATAATGACATTAGTATCGATAAAATACTTCACTATTGAGCCTTTTCAATCGTATCTATCAGGCTTAACAGTCCCTCTTTGGCTCTTTTTTGTCTTCTTTTATCATCTTTTGAGGGGTTATGAATCCTCTCTTTATTGACATCAAAACCAAAGATAGTGGATTGAATATCATTTAAAAAATTATTGTTCACCTCTTTTTGAGCAGAGATTTTAACCACTCCCTCCTCTTTGTATATCGTGTAATATACAGCCTCCATACTCGCACCAAGCAAAATCGTAGGGCTATGGGTTGTAACGATAAATTGAATCAGAGGAAAAGTCTCACGAAGCTTTTGCATAAAGCTGTATTGCCATCTAGGATGTAGATGCAGTTCAATTTCATCAATTAAGACAATGCCTTGAAATTGTGCTATGTTATCTACTTGTTGGTTTTGCGAAAATCTTGCTATCATATCGCACACAATCGTTATTACACCCTTATATCCTGCTGAGAGCTGTTCAAAGCTAACAGGTGAGCCTTTTTCTTTGAAAATAACTTGATGGGGTGGGGTTATCTCTATCTCAATATCTGAGTTTAGAAGTTTTGCTAATAGTTTTTTGGCATCCTCTACACTTATCACACTTTTTTGACCTGCTTTTTGTGAATAATCAAGTGCCAATAGCCACTCAATGGGATTTTTAAGATCATATTCGCCCGAAAAAAGTGTCAAATACCCTGCTTTATCCTCTTTCATTTGGCATACACTGTTACGTAATGCCCCGTAGGCAATAATATTTTGATATTTATATAAGAGTTGATTATGACTATCTTTTATAGATATTTGATACCCCTCTTGATTCCTAAGAAGATTAAATATTTCCCCATCCTCTACTCCGCGCAATCCAATGGCAATAGCTTGGAGTAGTAATGTTTTGCCGTCTCCATTTTCTCCTACAATGTATATCTCTTTTTGATTTTTAAGATTGTTGAGTTCTATGGTCTCTATTGAGAAGAACTTTTGTATTTCGATAGAATCCAAAGTAGAAATACTCTCACTATTTTTTGCCATTTTTTGCCTTATTACTCATCATAAAAATTCAAAATATCCAATTGAATATTTCTAAAATCTTTTACATTTCGTGTTGCAAGCGTTAAGTCATAACACTTTGCAGTTGAAGCAATAAGATTATCAGCAATTTTGATTTTTTTCATTTTATATGTTTTGATTGCTATATCCGTAGTTTTTCTATCTACCTCAAAAATTTTAAAAAGCTCTAAAAAATCTCGTATTTGTGTTTCTTCTTTTTTAGTGTATGCAAAAGATAAAACTTCTAAAAATGTAATGATGGAGATACCACAATAGAGAAGATTATTTTCTATAAACTCTATTGCTTTAGTGTCACCATCTAGGTAGTAGATAATAATATTGGTATCAATAAGATATTTCATTGGCTATTTCTATTTTCCCACTCATTGCGTAAACCCCTTTGATACTCCATAGGGTCTTTTATTCTTCCCTTTAAGATACCTTTAACTTGATTAAGTTTTTGAACATCATCCACTTTTTTGTTTTCTACTATCTCAACATCGGATAAGTTTCTCAATAGATAGAGAATATTATCAATCACGCTATCTTTTATATTGATGGTCACTGTATGCACAAAATCCCCCTTTTTAATCGTTTGACTCTACCAATTCTACCTCAAAGACTTCACTCAAATCTATTTCACTCTCCATGCAAAGAATGGGGAGTTTGTCTTCGATACCGTAGGCTTTATCATAGAGGTATTTTCCCTCTTGGAGTATAAACTTATCGATGGTTGCGTATTCACAATTGACCAAAAAATACTCGCTTACGCCACTGGCTTCGTAGAGTTCTTTTTTGATGGTTTTGTCTTTGTAGGCAGTCGAGGGAGAGAGTACTTCAAAAATGGCACAAGGCAAAGAGTGATTGTTGCAAAAAATCATAATATCGGGTTGTACGACATTGATTTGACGATTGAGGCTTAATTTCACATCAAAAGGGGCGATGCGTGGGGTACATTTGGGATACTCTTTGGCAATCTTTTTGAGAAGCGATGCTGTATTCAAAACGGTATCTTGATGCAAGGCACTCGCTCCCGCCATCATGTAAATCTCTCCAAAGATAAGCTCTAGGCGTTCTTTTGTGGTAGCATCAATCTCCAAATAGTCTTCAAAGGTGTAGTTATCCAATCGTAATGCCTCATACATGCTCAATCCCCTTTTTTACTACTATTATATCAATTTAAGTTAAATTTTCTCTACATTTTAACTTTGGAGTGCTACAATAATAAAAATACTATTCAGGAGTCAAAAATGGAATGCGAAATGCCGCGAGTCAATAGTAATAGCGATGAGATGATTGAGTACTTTAAGATGGTTAAGACAATAGCCGTCGTGGGTGCCTCTCCTGATACCCAAAAGGATAGCCATAAGGTAGCCAAATATTTATTGGAAGTTGGCTATAATATGATACCCATTTACCCAAAAGAGAGTGAAATATTGGGTCAAAAAGTCTTCCGTTCCCTCAAAGAGATTGATGAACCTGTCGATATGGTCGTTGTATTTAGAAAACCCGAAGTTGTAGATGCTATTGTTGAGGCGTGTATTGAGCGTGGTGATATCAAAGTGCTTTGGACGCAAATAGGCATTATCAACAACGATGCAGCCCAAAAAGCCAAAGAGGCAGGAATGCGTGTGGTGCAAAACCACTGTGCCATGGTAGAACATCGAGAGCTTATGGCATAATCAAAATTTAAGGGGTTGTAGGCTATTTTTACTCTCACTAAAATTCAAGGAAGTTAATATGAATGATGTAATGATAGTAATAATTTCAACTTTTACAATAGCTATAGCCCTCAATATATTTCTTAGACGTTACGGTATTCCCACTATCATTGGGTATATCTTTACAGGTCTCATTGTGAGCAAAGTTTTTGGGCTTCATAGTGGAAGCGATGATACACTTACGCATATTGCCGAGTTTGGGATTGTCTTTTTGATGTTTACCATTGGTTTGGAGTTCTCCATAGCGCACCTCAAAAGTATGCGAGAAGAGGTTTTTGTCAATGGAGCTTTGCAAGTAAGCTTATCGGCTTTGCTCTTTTTTGTACTTATTGTGATACTTTTGGGTATCGACCTTAAGAGTGCTATTATTGTCGCAGCAGCTATCTCGCTCTCCTCTACGGCAATTGTGCTAAAAGTACTCAACGAGAGCGGTCAAATCAACAGTGAGTTTGGCAAAAAAGCTTTGGGGATACTGCTCTTTCAAGATATTGCTGTGATTCCTATTTTGCTTATGGTTGATATTTTTGCCAACACGGAACAATCTTTGGGGATATTGCTCTTTTATACCCTTATCGAAGCCATTGTGGCACTATCGATTCTTTTTGTTTTTGGAAAGTATATCGTTGAACGATTTTTGGAACTCTCTTATACCTCCAATGAGATTTATATCGCATCGATTTTATTGATTGTCATTGGCTCATCCTATTTGGCTCATCTTTTTGGATTTTCCTACTCTTTGGGGGCTTTTATAGCGGGTATGACCATCGCCGAGACCAAATACAAACACCAAATTGAAGCCGATTTGATTCCCTTTAGAGATTTGCTACTGGGACTCTTTTTTATCACGATTGGGATGCAAATTGATATTGTCGTGATTGCAAAAAATATTGTCATTATCGTTGCACTGCTCTTTTTTATTATGTTTATCAAAGCCTCGATGATTTATGCTATTTTGGTACGCAAAACGACCAAACGTACGGCCTTTAAGAGTGCTTTGTCACTGTGTCAAATCGGTGAATTTTCGTTGGTGGTTTTAGCATTGGCCAATACCACTTCGCTTGTTGATAACCATACCGTACAGATACTTCTCGCTACTGTGGTGCTTTCGATGATTGCTACTCCCTTTATTCTCAAAAACCTCTCTGCATTTGCCGACAAAGTAGTACCAGAGCCTATCCCCCAAACGCCTATCCAGTGCGAGAGTTGTGTCAATCATATCATCGTGTGCGGATACGCCAATACAGGCAAGACCATCGTTAAAAAGTTGATTGAAAAGAATATCCCCTATATCATTATCGAACACGATTTAAAGCTCGTCGAACAAGCCAAAAGAGCCAAACGAAACATCATTTTGGGCAATGCTACGCAAGTATCGTTGCTAGAAAAGCTTAACATTCACAAAGCCTCAGCGGTCATAGTAGCCATTGACAATTTTCAAAAGCTCCATCTCGTCATCGATACCATCATGTCCATTAGCAAAAAGATTGACGTTATTGTCAAAGTCGCCAACAAACAAGAACAAGAGCTATTGCAAGAGTACAACCTCAAACACGTCCTCGACCGAGCCGAGATTATGGCTCAAATCATCGTCGATGAGGCGTTGAGTTGCAAATTGAGCGATAAAAAGGAGAGATAATGTTACTAGGCGTAAACATAGACCATATTGCGGTTTTGAGGGAGGCACGGAGGGTGAATGACCCCGATATTGTGGATGCTTTGGGGATTGTCAAGAGGGCAGGGGGGGATCAAATCACGATACATTTGCGTGAAGATAGACGACACATTCAAGATAGTGATCTCAAAATGATTGCACAACTCTCCCCTTTGCCTCTCAATCTGGAGTGTGCCAAATCGCCCTCGATGATTGCCATTGCTTCGCACTACAGACCCCACCGAGTCACGATTGTACCCGAAAAGAGAGAGGAGGTGACGACAGAGGGAGGATTGGTAGTCGATTCTAGCGATGAGGTTTTGCAAAATGCCATTGCCAATCTTCAAGAGCAACAGATAGAAGTTTCACTCTTCATTGACCCTACTGCTGAGGCGGTGAATGCCTCTTTGGCGATGGGGGTAGAGTGGATTGAGTTTCATACGGGCGAATACGCCAATCTCCACGCCATGCTTTATGGCAACCTTAGAAACTCACACCACGCCATCAAGGCTCTTGATGTGCCACGCCATGAGCTTAAAAATCGACTTGAAGCACAGCTAGAGAAGCTCAAAAGCCTCTCGATGTACGCACAAGATTTAGGACTTAGAGTCGCAGCAGGACACGGACTCAACTATCAAAACGTCCAATCCATCGCCCAAATCAAAAGCATAGAAGAACTCAATATCGGACAAAGCATCATCGCACGAAGCATTTTTAGCGGATTGCATCAAGCTATCAAAGAGATGAAGCGTTTAATTTAATACATAAACCCCTCGTCGTGTACAAAAGCCTCTTTGGGTTGCAACGGAGGTAGGGATACGCCTTGAACATCAAGCTCTTGGGCTACAAAGTAAGCGATAAGCACAGCTATTTTTTTGAGACGGTAGCGTAGCCAAATCGCCTCCTTTTGACAGGTAAGTTCGCCCAGTTCAAGTACCAAAAAACCTTTTTGACTAAAGACATATTTATAGCCGTAGTAGCTTGAGAGATTATCGGTGAAGTTGTCGTTCATCCAATCAAAGGGGTAGTAGGTCGAGTAGAGATTTTTCCATCGTGTGGCTAATGCTTGATGCTCTAAGTTGCCGTATCCTATCGAAGCACCCGAACTGCAAGGGGCGGTTGAGCCATCAAAGTGGATAGATAGAGCGAGTTTGACTTTGGCAATGGGCAAGGTAGCACCTACACGAGCCACACTCACTCCCGCTTCACGTAAGATTTTGGTCACTTCATCGGCTACATCTCTGTTCCAATCCATCTCTTTGGCGCAGGGGGATTGAGCGCCCGTATAGCCCGTCGTTCGCCCCTCGTGTCCTGCTTGTATCAACACATCAGCACTTTTGTAGCCAATAATCTGTTTTTTCATCAATAGATAAACCAAAAACGTGAAAGCAAAAAAGATGATAAAAAGCGATAGGATTTTAAAAAGTTTGATGGTTGGCTCCATAAATTTGTATAGAAATATTATACTAAAATTTGGCAAACCGTCATACTGTAGCTTATCTCTAATTTTTTTCAAAACCCCCACATAAACCATAAAAACCATTGATATTAAGCAACGATTGAAAGCGGCTTTGATTATACCTAAAAAATCTCTACAGCCCTCGAATTATCCTCTTTTTGGCTTCGATGCTCAAATTTTTGCCCATCATCTTTTTGAGTGCATCTTTGGCATCTTGGTTTTGAGCGCTTTTTTTGACCAAAAAATCAATCGATTTACTCATCAAGGAGTCGTTACTATTGGATATCTTTTGAGTTGTCTTTTTGGCAACCTCTTTGATGATTTGAGGTGCGACATCTTTTTTGTTGTGCAAACTAAAGGCAATAGCGTTGATAACCAAATCATACTCCTCAGTTTGCAGGCGTTCATAGAGCTTTTGGGTCGCTTTGGGTGAATCGGTGAGTCGCAACGCCTCCACCGCACCTCTGCGAATCGCCGTGTTGTCACTCTCAAGATAGGGGCTGACATGGTCAATAATGTCGTTGTTTTGGGTATTTTCAAGGGTTGCTAGAGCCAATATGGTCTCTTGGGGTGTTTTGGCATTTTCAAGTTTGCTAATAATCTCAGGAGCAACTTGCTCATAAAGCTCTTGCGATAGACTTGCAAGATTACCAAGAGCAAAATACAAAGCTCCTCGTTGCTGCTCATCAAGATTGCTATCATCTTTGAGTCCACGAATTAGCTCAATCGTCTCTGGCGTTGGCTCTTTTAAAAAACCCAAATGGATGGAGGCTTGAGTTTGGTTGCTTTGACCATACTCCCCATCTTGAATAATTGCCAACATCGCCACTTGAGCTTCTGGAGTACCAAGGTCTCTAAGCATCATAATCAAACGGTGGTGATACTCTTTGTAGTCGTTATTTTTAATCAAATCCAAAATCAGTTGGTAATCATCGGGATGGGCAAGAAGATAGGCTTTGAGGTCTCTTTGAATATCTAAAAAGTTGCAACTCTTATCACTTATACAATCAAAATGATTTTTTAATGATTTTTTTTTCGTTGCTGTTGAGGCGGTGCTATTGGCATCTTTTGCACTGCTTCTAAGGTAGGCTCGAAGTGCTTCAAGGCTTTTGTATTGAGCAAGTTTGACGCTTTTAATCATTGGTTTTCGTAGAAGCTTTGTTGTCACTTGTGTATCCATCATCGGTTTATCTTTGACGATAAAAAACTCCTCTTGATGGTAGTTTAGGGTTTTGAGCCATGAGTGCTTATCAATCACTGCTACAATGTCACTCTTTTTAATCTCAATTGAGCTATTTTGTGCATGAAGTGTCTCGTAGAGACGGTTGCTTTTTGTGATTTGAGTTGTTGTTTTTGCTTTTGTGAGTTTGTAGTAGCTCTCATAGACTCCATTGCTATTGAGTTCACTATCACGCCAACTTTGAGCGTTCTTAAAGGCAATTTGCAGTGTCTCAATGAGCCCCTTTAGCTCCTTTTGTTGCTTGGGTGAGAGCTTGTTTGAAAACTCAAATGCTTCTATCTTCGCACCACTGCTTAGCGTGATGATAAAGGGTTCAAGCATCTCTTTGTTTGCTTGTGCTTGTGTAGCTTTTGATGCTTGTTTAACCTCATACTCCATGGAGTGAAACTGCAGTGCAAGATAGTTGTTGTCGTGCTGTTTGAAGACCTTTACTTCCATTATCGAATCCAAACTAAGTTCCAAATTTGCAATAAATTTATTCTCTTTGGTAGGTACTATAACGACTTTGTTGCTTAATTGGTAGAGCATATTTTCTCTATCGACAAAGTGCAAATTCCCACTAAATTGATCTTTTTTGGGAGGCTTAGTATCTTTTTGTATGAAGAAGTAGATTAAAGTTGCAATGGCGAGTATCACCAAAGCAATAATAATACCTTTACGCTTTTCCATCAATACCCTACCAACTCTTTCCATTTTTCATTTAAAGGGTCATCACCAACACTGATGCTTTTTTCCCAACCACCTGCCCACGGTTCAGGTTCACTCTCCTTATCGCTCTCCTCTTCTAAGGCTCGATTGATAGTAGCTCGTGAATCCCACTTCCAAAAGTCATCATTACTTAACTCTGACATTTGCTCATCGGTAAGCTGCCAATCCTCTAGCGTAACACTCTCAAACTCATAGCTATCGTTGATACACCCTCGTACCTTGCGATATTCTGAAGTCAAGTAAAGGAAGCTCGTATCATTATCAACATCTTTGCGTCTTGCGTACTCTTTGTCAAGCAAACTGCACTGGGCTCTTGTGAGTCCATCAAACTCAAACTCCAAAGCCAACTCTTTTTTGATACAAAAAATCTCCCATCCACGATAGAAGCTTTGACACTCAGTCACATCATCCGCCTCTCCCTCTCCTACTTTGAGAAATAAAAGTTTAAGAGGGTCAATACCATTAAAGGAGAAGATGGTAGCCGAAAGCCCAATCAGCTCAGCACCAGCAATGGAGATATTGGCAAATATACCTACCGAAATCTCTGCTACTTTCATCTCTAAATTGCCAAATACCTTAAAAGTAGCCCCTAAGCCCTCTCGATCAAATCGAAACTCTTCAAGAGAAGCAACTACAGGTACTGAAGCGGTAATGATGGTAAAATCATCAAGTTTGACACCTACGCTAATATCAAGTACTTTGACACTCACACTCAACCCTCCTGCAAGTGAGCCAAAGAGTCGCACCCCTGGTACGGCATAGAGTGAGAAGTGATCGGTAAAGTCCAAATCGATACCCGAATGGATAAAGAGATACGCCCCCACCTCAAACTCAAAAAAGCACGGTACTACTCCAATGGTGAAGTTTATCTTCTCGCCAAAGGCAAAGGAGGTATCGATCTTTTTGTCATTGGTATAGTGGGTTTGAATCTGTTGTGAAAACATATAGACCTTTTTAATATCGGTAATGTTTTCCAAATCAACCGTATAGAGAAACAAATCAAACCGACTCGCCTCACTATCACTAGCCGAAATAACGGTTTCAAAATCCAAATCGACAAGCTTAAAGCCCTTGATGAGTACCGCATCGACATCAACATAGGCGTTGGCACGAAGCTCATTGAGCTCTGAATCAAGTGCCAATTTGGAGCTAAAGGCAACGCCACCACCCATCTCGTAGCCAATGATAGGCATCTCTTTAACAAACTTTTGGGGGATATGAATGGTATCATTATTGATAGCAAAGAGCGGATTCCAAAAATTAGCAATCTGCTCATCTTCACTCACAGAGTTTTTTAGCCGTACAAAATCTCTAAAGTGTTGAGCGATTTGCTCAATAATATCAGCAGGGAGTGTTTCTAAGTAGCTTTGCTTGATGTTGTAGAGACACAAATCTTGCGTGGCTGTAGCGATGCGAATATCCTCTCCTCCATCAGGGTCATTGACCGTTTTGGTATAGGGTACGGTATGCTTGAAGTAGTTTTTTCTATCGCACAAGTTATTGGCAACATCGCCAAGGGAGGTGTATTGACTCCAAAGAGTATGCAACGCCTCATTGGCAATAGAGTCATAATCGACCCCGCCCTTATCATCACGACTATAGAGTAACCTATCAATGGTGCTTTGTTCCAATGTTTGCAGTGGATCAAAGATTTTGTTCTCTTGAACATTTGCTTTTAAATCACTTTTAAGTTGGGTTAGATCATCAATCAATACCTCACTGCCCCCTACCTTACCAAAGGCTCTTTTTTCATTTGCATTGTTGTAGATGGTCTCATCAAGCAACAAATCCATAAGCGATAGAGTTGTATCGCTTGATTCGTAGTCATTTATCTGCTTATCACCAAAAGTCTCACTTACAAGTGTCACGCTCGTTGTAGCCAAAATATCACCTTGGGTTGGCTCACTATTGTGCGCTACGGCGATACTAAGCTCAAAGCTCTTTTTGTATATCCACTGGCTACACTTCTCATCAAGACAAATTTTGTTCTTTTCATCTTTGCTTAGCTCACTTAATACATCATTATAGAGTGTGGCATCACTGGAATTTTTGAGTGAAGTTGTACCATAAAGCATGAGCGGCAAAACAATATCTTTGCCATTAATCTCATCGGGGAGTGTTACTTTCATATTCTCAATCGTGTGGCTCTCCCCGCTCTCTCCGCCTAATATAATCACCTCTTTAGGTGTGCCATTGACATGGAGATAGGCTTTGATTTGGCTTTTTTCAATGGGTTTACCACTGTTTCCAAAGGCTTGGAGGTTAAATTGAAACTCGGCGTGTTTTTCCAAATCAAGATAGCCAAAGTTGCTAATATCTTTGGCTTGATTTTTGGCTATACGGTTGAGTTCTTTGAGTGGGTCGTAGTAGTAAATCGAGTTGGCATACTCCCTTGATTGCATCTTAAGAGAGTAGCTGACCTTATCGCTGTTGCCACTAAGATTGACACTGCTTGATGGTACTCTTTGGAGTATCTTGGTGTAAGCACTTTTGATTTGAGCCTCATTGTAGCTATCACGATTGTAAATATCAATGCCCTCTTTGTCGTATTGAGCAGCCAAATCGGCAATGGCATAGATGGTGTAGTTACCAAAATTTTGGGTCAAAAGCATTGGCATAACAATATCAACGCTTTGGTCTCCTTGATTGATAGGGATATAATCATCAAATAAAACATACTCTTTATTATCCGTATTGCCATCTTTTAACGCCACAATACGCAAAACTAAAAAGTGCTTGTTTTTATTGCTACTGGAGGCTTTGATTTTGGCTTTGATTAGCTCTCCCCCTTGACTAGGAGTATTATCAAGTGCAAAGCTAAAGGTATCAAGAGTATCAAGATTGGTGACATCCCGTACCCAAAACGACTCATGCTCCCCTACCTCAAAATCCTCAAAATAGTTCGCAGAAATCTTGGCAGCTTCGTTGGGGTCACTGCTATAGACTCTAAGCGATGGACGATTATCCTCCATTACAATCTTTGCTGCGATGATATTATGCCCCTGTGTAATCCTAGAGACCACATTCCACTGCACGGATGCAAAATCATTACGGCTAACCTGTCGCCACATAGAGGTAATCTTATTGGAGCGAACAGGGGGTTTGGTGTTGGTTTGCCCCACAAAAATCATCTCACTCGCATCTTTGGCTAGTACATAGATACTCTCACCATAAGAGAGTGATTTGAGTATCTCAATATCAAAACTGCGATTAGCAATCTGTAGATACTCACTGTTTTTGGAGGCAAGATGGTATCGTCCATTTTGATAGGCCCAAATCACATCAACATTAGCATCAGCCAAAAGCAAATCGATTTTGATATGATCAAGTGGCACACTAAGCTGGTTCCATCCCTTTTGGAGCATCACACTTTTGGATGCTCCCATCAATGCAGATGTAGCCAACAGCATGATGAGTAAAAGTTTTAATTTATACGCTCTTTTCATAGCTACTCCTTTTAATTAAATGTACCCGTAAGCTCTTTCCAAGCATCATTGAGTACATCGGCTGGTTCTTCGCCAAATACCGCTTGGCTAAGAATTTGCGATATGGTCAAATCAAGCGAAACGCCCGACTCTTCAAGTTTGCGTGAAAGTACAGCCCGTGAATCCCATTTCCAAAACTCACTGTTGCTTAGCTCATCCCACTGCTCTTCGTTCAAATCCCAATCTTCAAGTGCGACATTCTCAAACTCATAGCTATCATTGAGACACCCTCGTACCTTGCGATACTCATTGGTACTATTTAGGTAGCTTGTATCGCCCTCAACTTCACTTCGACGCTTGTACTCCTCATCGAGCAAAGCACACTCTGCGCTTGTGAGTCCACTAAAGGCAAAATTAATCGCAAGACTCTTTTTGATACAAAATAGCTCCCATCCATAGTAGTTTTGCTGACACTCTGTCACATCACTATCTTGCCCTGTGCCTACATGGACTTCACTAGCTAGAGGATCAATACCATTAAACTCCCACAATACCGTCTCAATGCCCAAAATTTCTTGGGTAATATCTATTCCAGCTACCTTGATACCTACTGAGATTTTCGCAATGAGTTCAATAAATATTTCGGCAACTCTAAGCTCAAAATTAGAAAAAATCTTAAAGTCGCTCTTAAAGCCCTCTCTATCAAATCGAAAGTTCTCTAAAAGTGCTACTATAGGAGCTGAGGCACGTACAATGGTAAAATCAGGTGCGCGCACCTCCACATCAAGGTGTATAACTTGAAGACTTAAGCCCAATCCTCCTGCAATCGTTCCATAAATTCGAGTTCCTGGTACGCCATAGAGTGCCAAACGATTGCTCATATCCAAATCGACACCCATCTTAAAATAGGTATAGACTCCCACTTCAAAGTCAAATGTGGCCGTGAGTGGCCCTGTACTAAACTCCATATTCATCGTTTTTGCCAAAGTCACTCCTACTGTCTCATCGGCTGTGTAGGTAGTTGTAATGGGTTGGTCAAATGCCATAATTTTTCACAGTTTTATAGCAGATAGTCCTCTTTGGCGAGGGTCGATAGAGTAGAGATAGAAACTAAATCGACTCGCTTGGCTATCACTTGCTGAGAGCAAAAACTCCATATCCAAATCAAGCAATTTAAACTCCAAAATCAGTGCGGCATCAACATCGACATAGATAGCAGCTCTTAATTCATTGAGTTGCGAATCCAACGCAATTTTGGCTGAAAAATACGCCCCTCCACCAATGCGTTTGTCAAGAAGTGGCAAAGTCACTCCCAAAAACTCGGGCATTTTGAGCGTAGCATTGCTAAAATTGAGCAATGGATTCCAAAAATCTCCCAAAATATCCTCTTCATTACGGGCTTGTTTGATTTTGATAAAGTTCTCAAAAGTTTGGGCAAGTTGCTCAATATGCGAAGCGGGTAGTGTTTGAAGATGCGAATATTTGACATTATAGATACACAAATCTTGTGTAGCCGTTAAGATTGAAAGAGGCTCTCCGCCATGGGGGTCATTGAGCTTTTTGGCATAGGGAACTGTAAGTCCAAAGTAGTTTTTGCGGTCACAAAGCTTATCTTCACCCCCTGCTAAGACTCTATACTCCTCCCACTTAGCAGCCAACGCACTATCTCGTACGGCACTCTGGTCAATATTACCCTCTTCGTCTCGTTCAAACATCAACATCTTAAGTGTATCGGTCTCATAGGTAGCTAGTGGGTCAAAAATCTCACTGCTATCACTCCCACTTTGCAAGGCTAAGTTAAGCTTGTTTAGTTGATCGATTAAGATAGTGGTATCGCTCCCACTTCCAAGCACACCAATTGGGCGTTTGTAGGTGGCATCGTTATATATTTTGGGCTCAAGCAAGAGATTAATCAGTGAAGTAGTGGTATCTTTGGACTCATACCCGTTAATGGTAGTACTACTAAAGGTATCGCTGTAGAGTGTGACGCTTGTTTTTGCCACAATATCAGAACTACTGGCTTCATGGTTTTCAAGATTACTCGCTGCAAAACTTACCTCAAACGAATCTTCCCGTCAAATTACCCATCAAAAGCCCTTTCTATGGGGAATGC
>DYMA01000165.1 GCA_020721815.1 Sulfurovum sp.
TATCGCTTGTGTTTAGAATGCTAGGTAACCATAACGTTGTGAAACTGGACAAATAGACTATTATAGCATATAAATGCTCTTTGAAACACATTTTAATCAACACCAAGCGTGACTCTCTTGTCAAACTCCTCTTTTGGGAGCTGTAGAAGCATAGGATTTTTGGATTTATCCAACCATTGCAAAATCTCTTTAAGCTCCTCTTGTGCCATCATTGAACACCCCGAAGAGGCGACATCATTGGGTTTTTTGAGGTGAATAAAGATACACGATCCCCAACCTGCTCTGTTTTGAGGGTTGTGTTTTACCGTAATTCCGTATTGGTAGAAGTTGCTTTGCAGCAACATAAACTCATGCGAGTGGTAATCGGGCTTGATGGTACGACTATCGACGATTTGATTGTAGTATCGTGAGCCAACATCATCGACGCAGTGAAAATCTCGTGTGTTGTAGGTAGCGTAAGGAAATGCAATAGGAAAATCACGGTAGCCAAATCCATGCCCCAAAGCAAAGAGTCCTGCGGGTGCTTTGCCATCGCCCTCACGTTTGATACGCGTTGCATCTTTGGGGGGATTGTATATCCCAACCCCCACGCCATGCCGTTGCGACTGATAATCACCTCGATGCTTTTGCCCACTTGTTGCCACTTGTTGGACTTTTTTTCGTAACGTTTGAGCGTAGCGTACTTTGTCTCCCAATTCTCACTTACAATCACCAAAAGCTGTTGGGTCTTTGGGGGAATAGCAATGGCATGGGCATCCAACACACTAAAGAGCAAAATAAAAAGAAGGAGTTTTGGCATATTCATAGGTTGTCCTTGCGAAATAGAAACAATTATACCATATTTTTCAATGCGTCAAAAAACCAAAAAATTAAGCCCAAAAACTCTATAATATGGCTCTTCAACCCAAGGAGCTTTTTATGGAACACTACGGCTTTTTATCCCTGCTTATACCCTTGCTTATTATCGCTACGGCTATTGTTACCAAAGATGTCGTCGTATCGTTGCTTGTGGGAATCTTAGTGGCTGGATTTATCCTCAATGATTTTGACATTGTAACCGCTATCGTTTCGACGCTTGATAAATTTGTGGGGCTTTTTAGTGAGGGATGGATTACCAAAACGATACTTTTTGCACTGCTTGTAGGCTCTATTATCCGTTTGCTTAATGAGAGCGGAGCGGTGAGTGGATTTATAGGTTATTTAAACAAAAAACACAAATCCATCGATTCACCCAAAGGCTCTTTGCTTTTGGCGTACTTTTTGGGCGTGGTGATTTTTATTGAATCCTCCATTACGGCATTGGTAGCAGGAAGCGTAGCACGACCGCTGTGCGATAAAAACGGAGTGAGTCGTGAAAAACTTGCCTTTGTATGCGACTCCACTTCAGCTCCTATTTGTTCGCTTATTCCTTTTAATGGATGGGGAGCGTTGCTTTTGGGGCTTATCGTTGCTTCAACTCAAAGTGCCAATGCCCTTACCCTTTTGCTCACCTCGATACTCTTCAATTTCTATTCGCTTATCGTTGTGGTACTGGTTTTGGTTGTGATTGTCTTTGACATCAATATAGGTCCTATGAAACACGCCACACCCCACCCTATCGAACCCTCAACCCATAGCCACGACAACCCATCGCCTTGGCTTATGATAGCACCTATTGGGATGATGATTGCCATGGTACCCCTATCGCTCTATTATACAGGCAAAGGCGATATTTTAGAGGGGAGCGGTTCGACTTCGGTATTTTATGCGGTTTTGGCAACGTTGGCTTTTATCTATCTCTACTATCGCTTAACCCAAACCATTACCCACAAAGCCTATTTTGAGGCTCTCTACGGAGGTATTGCCGATATGATTCCTATCGCTTTGATTTTGATTTTGGCTTTTTTGGTAGGCAATGTCATTAAAGAACTTGGCACAGCACACTATCTTGCCTCTTTGCTAGAGGGAAATATTGCACCTATGCTTTTGCCTATGATGATATTTATTGTAAGCGCTATTATGGCATTTGCTACGGGGACGAGTTGGGGGACTTTTTCGATTATGATGCCCATTGCTTTGACATTGGGAGGCAATTTTGAACTCTATTTGCCGCTTGTCATAGGTGCGGTGATTTCAGGCGGAGTATTTGGCGACCATGTCTCTCCTATATCCGATACGACGATTATCTCCTCTATGGCTAGTGGATGCGAACCCATCGCACACGTCAAAACCCAAATGCCCTACGCCCTCATCGCTGCTTTTTTTGCCTCTTTGCTCTATTGGATTGTGGGTTGGATAATGGTATAATTAGGTTTTTAAAAACAAAACTTAAAGCAAAAATTTTGGAGACGTTTAGCCATGACCAAAGCCTTTAAAGAGGAGATCAAAAACTTTCCTCATCCTCTCTTTTACAACACCACAGGGAGTCCTATCGCCTACAAATTGGGTATTCGTCATCTAAGTGCCGCTCCTTTGAGTGGATTGGCAACGCTTAGCAATGTGGGGTATATCTATCCCAAAGCTCCCATCTATCTAGTCGATTTAACCGCAGAAACAATCGAGACAATAGAGCGACAAATCAAGCTTGTCAAGCTTCAAAATGCGTCATAGAGTTGATTTGTAATCAATATGAAACTCTAGTCGATTAAAATAATATATTTAATGTAAGTAAAGGTACAAATCCATGATAGATATAGAAAAAGAGATTCTCAAAAAATTTCCCAAAGTCGATAAACGTGCTCCCGTGATTAAAAAATCTCTCTTCAAAGTCGCCAAAAAGCTTATCCATGAAGATAAAATCAATGAGTTTTTAAACCGCTCAGATCACCTAGAGGGGTTTGATTTTGTTGAAGCGGTATTGGAGTTTTTTAATTTTGACTTCTCCTATTCCAATAACGAAATGCTCAACATTCCCTCAAGCGGACGGGTTGTCATTGTCGCCAATCACCCTTTGGGAGCGTTGGATGCTTTGTGTCTTTTGAAACTTGTAAGCATGGTAAGAGGCGATGTAAAGATTGTAGCCAATGACTTTTTGGCAGGATTTGATGGACTCGAATCACTCTTTATCAAAGTCGATAACTTCAAATCACGCCAAAACAAAGCCAATATTCAAAAGATATACGATGCCCTCAACAACGATGAGGCAGTTATTATCTTCCCTGCGGGAGAAGTGAGCCGTATCACCCCCAAAGGGATTCGAGACGGCAAGTGGCAAAAAGGGTTTTTAAAGTTTGCCAAACGTACCCACTCGCCCATATTGCCCATATTAGTCGATGCCAAAAACTCCAAAACGTTCTATACGCTTTCGATTCTCAATAAGACCTTTTCGACGATTTTGCTCTCTGATGAGATGTTCAAAAAACAAAACAAAAGCATCAATATCAAAATCGGACGACTTATCCCCTATGAAAACATCGAACCCCAAGGGCTTGATAGCGACTACATCGTAAACACCTACAAAAAACACCTCTACGCACTCAAAAAAAGCAAACGTAGCTACTTTGCGACCCAAAATCCCATCGCCCATCCCGAAGATAGGCAAAAGCTCAAAAAAGAGCTTAAAAATGCTCAAATATTGGGACAAACCAAAGATGGTAAAACGATTTATCTCTACCACCACAAGCCTGATTCTATCGTACTCAAAGAGATTGGACGATTGCGTGAAATATCCTTTAGAAAAGTGCAAGAGGGGATTGATGAAAAGCGAGACCGTGATAAGTACGACCAATACTACGAACATATTGTATTGTGGGATGAGGAGGATTTGGAGATTGTAGGCTCATACCGTGTAGGCGATACCCAAAAAATCATAGCCCAATACGGCAAAGAGGCACTCTACACCACGACGCTTTTTGATTTCAAAGAGGATTTTGAACGCTATTTGGGCAACTCCATTGAGCTAGGACGAAGCTTTGTACAGCCCAAATATTGGGGAAGTCGGGCGTTGGATTACCTTTGGTTTGGTATTGGGGCATACCTCAAAAACAATCCCCAAATCCAATACATGTTTGGTCCTGTGAGCCTAAGCGCCTCTTTTCCTATCGATGCTAAAAACATGATTACCTATTTTTATATGCGTTATTTTGGGAGTAGTGAGCATTTGGTAGAGGCAAAATTGCCTTTTGTGCCACGCTTTGATGAATTTGGTGACAATTTTACATGGGATGATTACAAAAACGACTTCAAAACGTTGCGTACCATGCTAAGCCGTTTTGATGTCACCATCCCCACACTCTACAAACAATACTCCGAACTGACCGACGAGGGCGGAATTAAATTTTGCGACTTCAACATCGACCCCAACTTCTCAGATTGCATCGATGGATTTATAGTCGTTGATATTAGCAAAGTCAAAGAGGATAAACGCAAAAGGTATATCGGGGAATAAACAGGTGTCTAACGTGGCAGATAAAAATATGCTATACTATGACCAAATATCAAAAGGATAAACAATGAAAGCATTGATTGAGATTGATAAAAGAGTGGAAGAGATCCAAAGAGGGGATATCCAAACAAAACCACTCAATGCTCTAACAAGCATTAGAGAGAGATATGTTCGCCCTTAAAACGACTTCCCGTTTTGATAAAGAGCTGACCTTACGCACTTACAAAATTACCCCATTGCAAACGCAAGTAATCTAAGATTTTATGTAGGTTCGGCTTTAGCCGAACATTTGAGGCTATTGAATCTCTAAAACTCGGCTAAAGCCGAGGCTACGGATTCAAGGTCGTTGCTTGTGACCAATTAAAATAGATTGCTTCGTGCCTCGCAATGACTCGCTTCAAAGATGATTTGTCACACAACCAATAGTGCCAACACCTTTCTATCTACTCCACTTAGTGCCAAAGCTTCTATCTCTTTTAGGCTAAACCAATGTTTGTGTTCAATCGCATCACTGCTCAATAAGACATTGCATTTTAATTCAAAATGGGAGTAGTGGTGCGTTACTTCACCTATTTTTTTACTTTTAGTGGGTTTGCTATCGCTTTGCATAAATCCCCATAAACCGCCCAAAAGTCGCTTGTGGTTTTGAAAAAGGGCAAACTTTTC
>DYMA01000166.1 GCA_020721815.1 Sulfurovum sp.
TTCCCCATAGAAAGGGCTTTTGATGGGTAATTTGACGGGAAGATTCGTTAAAAAGTATAAACAATACCCCCAAGGATAACCGTTGCGTATCGATAATATCACTGTAGAGAACTTTAGAGGAATCCACAAGCAAACCATTACGCTACTGCCCAATATTAATCTCTTTGTGGGGATTAATGGCTCAGGCAAATCGACAGTTTTGGATGCCATAGCCCTCTCGCTTTCATGGCTTGTCGAGGGTATCCAAAAAATTGAATCCAAAGGAGAGAGCATACCCTTTGAAAGCATTAAGAATGGTCAAGATTATGCCTCTATTGGATTAACGGTTTTAGAGAACAATAGACGCTATCAGTGGGAAAATGTCGAATTTCAGCGAGGCTATCCTGCCGATAAAAGTTCCAATCTCTTAGAACTCAATCAATTGGTTTATGAGACCCAAAAAGGGTATAAAAATGAGCATCAATTACCCGTAATTGCCTACTATCCTACCAATCGCATTGCCCAAGGGTTGTCTCAATCTTTTTTGGCGACCAAATCTTTTTCTCAAATTGATGTGTATGAAAATGCATTGGGAAGTTATGCTAATTTCGAGACTTTTTTTGAGTGGTTTCGGTTGCAAGATGATATTGTCAATGAGCATTTGAAGAAATCAAGCAACGGAAACGATAATTATGCAACCGATGCAGGTGCGACACAACAATTTCAAATGATAGCTAGAGCCTTAGAGGGCTTTATCCCAGCCTATAGAAATCTTAGAATCACACGAATCCCGACCCCCCAAATGCTCATAGATAAAAACGGTGAGACCTTGAGTCTCAATCAACTCTCTGATGGTGAGAAAAATATGATAGCGATGATAGGAGATATAGCAAGACGACTTGCTATGGCAAATCCTACATTGCCAAATCCTTTGGAGGGCGATGGGGTTATACTCATTGATGAGCTTGATTTGCATCTCCACCCTGCATGGCAACGGATGATTGTCTCTAAGCTAACAGAAGTTTTTCCCAATTGTCAATTTATCGTCACGACCCATTCACCGCAAATTCTTAGCCATGTCAAAGCAGACCATATCTTTTTGCTCAAACAAGAAAACGACACTATTAGCGTCCTTAAACCCCTAGAATCATACGGCAAAAGCAGCGATAGACAACTCGAAGATATTTTGGGTGTAGCATCAAGACCTTTGGCTATCAAAGAGGAACTCCATCGGCTTTTTCTACTCATTCAAGAGGGCAACTTAGATCAAGCCAAAGCATTAATGTCCAAACTTGAAGATGAGATAGAGGGAAGAGAACCCGAACTGGTCAAAGCCAATGTACTTATCCAACGAAAAGAGATTTTGGGTAAATGAAGTACATAGTTAAAGGGAGTGAGCCACAAAGCTTTACGGAGTGGAAAGCTTGGGCAAATGAAGATTGGCAACCTACTTTTGGTAACCTATCGGGCGATATTAAAAGAGATGTAAAAAGTGCATTGATGATAGAACAAGGTGGAATTTGTTGCTATTGCGAAGTAAAATTGGAATACAACGATAGTCATATCGAACATTTAGACCCTCAATGTCAAAGCCTAGAGGGACAACTTGATTTTGTCAATATGTTATGTTCTTGCCAACAAAAACTCAAAAAAGGTGAGCCACGTCATTGCGGCAATAGCAAAGGCGATGAATCTATTTCAATTACCCCATTGCAAAGTGATTGTGAAAGCAAATTCACCTATACAGCAGATGGATATATCGGATTTACCAATGAGGCTTCGCAAGAGACAATAGAGCATTTAAAACTAGATATTGATAAATTAAATGCACTGCGTAAAAATGCTATTGAACCTTTTTTGGATGAATTGCTTTCGCAAGAAGAGACCAATAGGTTTGTCAAGAATTATCTTCAAAAAAGAGATGGAAAATACAATGAATTTTATACAACCATCGACTATTTGTTTAGCTAGGGATGGCTACATCCCCACTTCATCAAGTTCTTTGAATTTAAAAGCCTCCAGAATTTCATCGAGGTGTTTTTCGTTGCGAACCGCAAGTACCATGCTACCTGCTTCCATGTATTCAAGATAGTTTTCAAATCGATTGAGCAGTATCACAAAGTCAATCCATGGGGTATCTATCGCCTCTTTGGTGGCAAAAAATTGGGTTGTCTCCACCACTCCCTCATGAAACTCTACCAAAGCCCACTGGGTGGCTTCGTGTTGTGCTACAATCTCTTGGGCGGGATTTAGAGGTATTAAAATTAGCATTCGTTTCCTTTGATTTGAGAGAGGTCAAGGGCGAGGTCTTTGTTGCTCATTTTGCCAATTCCCTTTTTGAGTACTTTGGCAGCTATCGCTTGTGCCTCCTCCAAAGAGTGCATTTTGCACGTTCCGCATTGATAGAGGTTGAGTTCGGGAATGTCGCTCTCGCTTGTGACGTTCAAAACATCTTGCATCGATTGCTCCCACGCTTTGGCTACCTCTTTTTTCTTGGGTCTGCCTATCAAAGACATATAAAATCCCGTACGACACCCCATAGGTGAAATATCGATAATCTCTACCTCTTTGGAGTTGAGATGCTCACGCATAAATCCTGCAAAGAGATGTTCTAGGGTGTGAATCCCTTTTTGGCTCAAAATATCTTTGTTGGGTTTGACAAATCGCAAATCAAAAACGGTAATATCATCCCCGCTAGGTGAACTCATATATTTAGCAACCCTTACAGCAGGGGCTTTCATGCGTGTGTGATCAACCATAAAACTATCCAGTAGTGGCATCTTTATTATCCTTAGGTTTGAATTTTTGAAGATTATAGCATAATTTTATTTGGGTATAATCTTATTATTTTTTGGAGAAAACATGAAAATCGTACTGCTTGATGCCAAAACGCTTGGCGAGGATTTGGATTTGGGTATTTTAAGGGAGCTAGGAGAGTTGGAAATCTATCAAACAACAGCCTACAATGAGACGCTTGAACGCATCCAAGAGGCGGATGTTGTCATTACCAATAAAGTAGTCTTAGATCAAGCCATTATGAGCCGCACTCCTCGTCTCAAACTTATCTGTATCGCTGCAACGGGGATGAACAACGTCGATGTGGAGTTTGCCGCAACCCAAAATATCATCGTCAAAAATGTAGCAGGATACTCAACCAATAGCGTCGTACAACACACCTTTGCGATGCTTTTTTATCTTTTGCAACAGATGAGCTACTACCCCCAAGTAGCCTTCAACGGTGCGTGGCACGGCTCTAAGATTTTTACCGATATTTCCAAACCCTTTTATGAAATTAGCGGCAAACAATGGGGGATTATTGGACTAGGGGCTATCGGGCAAGAGGTGGCCAAAATAGCCTCTGCTTTTGGAGCTACCATTGTTTACTACTCCACAAGCGGCAAAAACTGCGACCACGACTATCCTAGGGTAGAACTCGATGAGCTTTTGAGTATGTGCGATATTATCTCTATCCACGCTCCCCTCAATGACCAAACAAAATACCTACTCAACGCCCACAATCTAACACTCCTCAAACCCAACGCTATTTTGCTCAATTTGGGACGAGGCGGTATCATTCACGAGGGGGATTTGGCAACGCTACTCGATCAAAAAGAGTTCTACGCAGGGCTTGATGTGCTTGAAAAAGAGCCTATTGAGCCTACCCATCCTCTTCTAAAGATACGCAAAAACGAACGTTTGCTTATCACACCCCATATCGCATGGACCTCCAAAGAGGCACGTGTGAAGCTACTCAAAGGCGTAGCCGATAATATCAAAAGCTCAAAGTAATCGTTTGTTACCGATGATTTAATCAATAGCATTATAATCACTCTAAATATAGAAGTGAGATTGAAAAAAAGTATTGCAAATTGAAAAGTTTGTGAGAGATTCAATGGGAGTTATGTTAAAATATCTCTCTATTCAAGAGTTAAAAACAAGGGTTTTGTGATGGAAAGTGTATCAATGAATGGTTTGACCTATAATTTAAATAATAATTTTCAATTAAATTATGACTACTGTACAAAAGAAAAATCATCCACATGGAGAGATAAGAGATTTTCTAATCCCTCCACGACTCTTAAATTAGCCACTATGTTTTCAGGTATTGGTGCTATAGAGTTTGCTCTTAAACGGCTCAATGTCAAAAGTGAAATTCTATTTGCAAGTGATAGTGATAAATTTGTAAAACAGAGCTATTTTGCCAACTATGCAATAGATGAAAGCAGATGGTACGATGATGTTTGCTGTATTGATGGCAAAAAATATCACAATCGCATTGATTTATTGGTTGGCAGAAGTCCTTGCCAATCTTTTTCTATGGTAGGCAAACGCAAAGGATTGGAAGATACAAGAGGGACGCTTTTTTATGAATTTGCCAGAGTCGTCAAAGAGTCGCAACCCAAAGTCTTTATTTATGAAAATGTAAAAGGCTTAGTCAATCACGACAAAGGCACTACCTTTGAGGTCATAAAAGCAACTTTTGATGAATTGGGATATAAATATTTTTCAGACTTAGAAGGACATCAAATAACGCTACCAAACAAATTTTTACCTAAGTTGGAATTTCTTGAATATCATAATAAGGTTATTTTTCAAAAATGAAACAAAATCATAAGACTCTTTTCGCTATTTATAAAAATGACATACATCTTGGGAATAGCTATGGGTTAAATCAAGTGGATGCAATCGAACACTACTTATTGGCATCATATCAAATTCAATTCAAAGATATTCAACTTGATGAAATATTAAAGTTTCAAAAACTTAATCAATATAAAGCTATACAAGCTATTGCAAGTATACATTATATCGAATCAAAACATCATGGGGAGACTACTTTATGAGTATATTTTGTATTAATGATATTTATAAAGTCTGTATTGACGAAAATCGAGAAGATGAGGCTTTGGATTATCTTAATGGTCTTAGTCTATCGCCCACCTACGATAAACTTTTTG
>DYMA01000167.1 GCA_020721815.1 Sulfurovum sp.
TGCTGTTTTTATTTTAAGGTTTTTGGGGTAGAGGGGGGTGAGTGGTTACGAAAAAGATTTTGATACGATTCAAAACAAATACAAAACCGTAGCCCACACCATGTATGAGACAGTGATAAATCGTCAATCCATTAAGCAAATAGTACGCAAAGCTTATGCGTCACAATCTGCCAAAGATGTGGCTAGAGAGGAGCTATACAAAGCACTTATAGAGCAGTACAAATTTTTTCAAACCTACGATGTACGCCAACTCCATTTTCATCTACGCAACAATGAGAGCTTTTTGCGTTTCCATCGACCCCAAAAGTACGGAGACAATCTTAGCGGTATTCGCTCAACGGTTGAGTGGGTCAATCGCTATCATATACCTATTAGCGGTTTTGAAGAGGGTAGAATCTACAACGGTTTTCGCTATCTCTTCGCACTGGGCGATAGACTATCCAAAGAGCATCTAGGCAGTGTAGAGATATCGTTTAGCGTCCACGCCATAGCTAGAGAGTTTGCCCATCTACGCAGTGCTAAGACAGGCTTTTTTATTGATAAAACGGTTGTAAAGAAAAAAGTTTTTTCGCAAGAACAAGGCAACTACGAAGATAGTCCTTTGGAGGATTTTTATTATGAATCTTCAATCAAAAAACAGCTAGAGCGTGAGTTTAAACATGCTCAAATGGAGCAATTGAGTCCTTTGGGTATTCAAAGTGCCAACAAAAAAATTTTTGACAATAAGATTTTTACTCTGGCTTCCAATGACCAAAAGCATCTCTTTACCTTCGTGCCGTTGCAAAACCCCGTGACCAAAGAGGTCGTTGGGGCGATTGTTTTGCAATTTGACAATGCTACACTTATGGCTTTTCGATACAACTACCTTGTGATATTTGGCATTGGATTGGCTACGATTGTGCTTACAACAATCTTTTTGTATCGTGAGTATCTCTCCAAAAATCTCTTTCGCAATCTCTCCTTGCGTACCAAAAGTATTTTGGATACTCAAAAATCGCTTATTGTTATCACTACAGGCAAGGAGATACTTGAAACCAATCAAACCTTTTTGGATTTTTTTGGTTACGATTCATTGGAGAGCTTCAAGAGCAAATACCGTTGCGTATCGGAGTGTTTTACTATCCATGAGGGCTACTTTCATCTGGGCAAAATACCTCCTCAAGCTCTTTGGATTGAGCATATAGAAAAGCTCCACCCCAAAGATCAAGTCGTTTTAATGAGAGACAAAAACGCCGCACAATACAGTTTTGCCGTTGCCCAAAACTACTATCAAGACAACTCTTACGTCGTGAGTTTCAACGATATTAGCCAAACCTTTCAAGAACAGATTATTTTGCAACACAAAATTATCATGGATTCTCTAACGGGAGCTTATAATCGAGAGTTTTACAAAACTAATATCACTAAAATCATCCAAAAAAGAGAGTACAACCATCAGCAACTAGGAGTCATCTTTTTTGATATCGACCACTTCAAAGTCATAAACGATACCTACGGACACGCCATTGGCGATGAGGTACTCAAAGAACTTGTAGCACGCGTGAGTGTTTCGATACGAAACGATGACTATCTTTTGCGTTGGGGAGGGGAGGAGTTTGTTGTTTTTATCGCCACGCATTCACTCAAACAAGCCAAACGAGCAAGCGAACATCTACGCTCCATGATTGAACACCATCCCTTCAAAGAGGTGGGAAAACTCACCTGCAGCTTTGGCGTAACGCTGCATCAATACGACGAAATGATAGAAAAAACCATTCAAAGAGCCGATGAAGCCCTCTATATCTCCAAAGAGAGCGGAAGAAATCGTGTCACGACTCTCTAGCATTGCGGCAACTTATTTTTATTTTTAATAAAGTTTTAATATCTTTTTGGGTAAAATCTCTCCACTAAAATCGACTCTATTTCGATAGAGCATACAACACACCATACACCAAAGAAGGAAAAGCATTTATGGCAAACAATAAATCAGCTAAAAAAAGAGTAGTACAAACAGCCGTTCGTACAGAGCGAAACCGATACTACAGAACTCGACTCAAAAACATCACACGAGCCGTACGAGAAGCAGCCCAATCAGGCAACAAAGAGGAAGCAATGGAGGCATTTAAAGTAGCCAATAAAGAGCTACACAAATTTGTCAGCAAAGGAATTCTCAAAAAAGAGACCGCATCACGAAAAGTAAGCCGTCTAAACAAACTTGTCAAAGCGATTGAAGCTGCTTAAAGTAGCTTCAATACAATACCACACCAAACTTACCCACATAAAGAACACAAATGTTCAAAGATAAACTTCAACCCTTTATAGACCGTCACAACGAAATCAATAAGTTGCTCAGTGCTAGTGATATTGCTACTGATATTAAAAAGATGACAGAGCTTACCAAAGAACAGGCCTCTATTGCCAAATTGGTTGAAAAAGCCAAAGAGTACATTGCTACCCATGAGGCGATTACAGAAAACAAAGAGCTTCTTCGTGACCCAGAGTTGGGAGAACTTGCCAAAGAGGAGCTAGTCGAACTAGAACCAAGAGTTGTGGAGCTTGAAGAAGAGATCAAAGTTTTGATGATTCCCAAAGACAAAAACGATGATAAAAACATCTTTTTGGAGCTTCGTGCGGGTGCAGGGGGCGATGAGAGTGCCTTGTTTGTCGCCGATGTCTTTAAGCTCTATACCCGTTTTGCCGAGACGCAACGATGGAAAGTGGAGATTGTAAGTACCTCCGATGGGACAGCAGGAGGCTACAAAGAGATAATCGCCCAAATCAAAGGCGAGAGTGTTTACTCCAAACTCAAATACGAAGCGGGAACGCATCGAGTCCAAAGAGTACCCGATACCGAAACCCAAGGGCGAGTGCACACCTCCGCTATCACCGTAGCCGTTATCCCCGAAGTCGATGATGTCGAAGTCGATATCAAACCCAATGAGATTAAGATGGACGTTTATCGTTCAAGTGGATGCGGAGGACAATCGGTCAATACCACCGATTCAGCCGTACGCTTGACGCATATCCCTACGGGTATTGTGGTGGCTATTCAAGATGAGAAATCGCAGCACAAAAACCGTGACAAAGCGATGAAAGTTCTCAAAGCCCGTGTCTATGAGGCACAAATGCAAGAGCAACTCAACGAAACCTCCGCCCAACGAAAATTGCAAGTAGGAAGCGGCGATAGATCCGAGAAGATACGCACCTACAACTATCCGCAAAATCGCCTTACTGATCACCGTATCGGTTTGACACTCTACTCGCTTGAAACCATTATGAACGATGGATTGCTCCATCAAGTCATAGAGCCCCTTATCGCTCACGCCCAATCGGAAGCCATCAAAGAAGCTGGATTATAATCGGCTTCTTTTGGGCGTTACCAACCGTTTACTTCACGGTTACTCACCGTTTATCCAATCAAACTATAATACGTTATACCAAAACAAAAAAAGGATAAATCATGAAAAGACTCCACAAACTTATCGTAACCTCCGCCGCATTGGCATCGCTTCTCTCTATTGGTGCTATCGCCCAAGAACCCATGGGAGCAAATATGAACGGCTCAAAGTGCGCATTGCAAAAGAATTGCAACAACCAAGCCAATCGAGGGTACCACGCCATGGGAATGAAACGCAATCCTATAATCTCAACGTTGCGTTATTTGGACTTGACACAAGAACAAACCAAAGCACTCAAAGAGCTTAGAGTATCGCACCAAAAAGAGATGAGAGAGTTGCGAAAGGTCAAACGTATGGAGGGTTTACGAATGCAAACGCTTATTGATGCACTGAGCAAAGATGGCGTTGATAAAGAGAAACTACTCAATGAAGCGACCAAACAGTTTCAAGCCAGAGAAACCAAACAACTCGAACATCTTAGCCAAGTTCTTGCTATCTTGACTCCAGAACAACGCATGGAGCTTAAAAAACTCTTACAAAACAAGATGAAAAATAGACCCGTACGCAACTAATTTCACAATCGTACTCGTTCCCAATATCCTAAGAGCGTGAAATAACTGCTAAAAAAGTGCTTCGACTCTTCGACAAGCTCAGAGCTAGGCACGAACGGTTTTACGCTATCCGTTCACCCTGAGCCTAGTCGAAAATGGACTCTACTGGATGTTTCCAAAACATCGACAAAAAAGCAAAAATCCTAAATAATTACGGTATGATAAAAGTATGAATTTAATAAGGAGTTTGATTATGGTAAGAAAAACAGTAGCGATAAAAGATGATTTGTTTCATAGCTTAGAATTAAATCATCTCATCAATCAATATCCATCTTTTTCGGAATTGGTATCAAATGCTCTACAACTTTTGATAGAAAAGCAAAAAAAAGAACAATACAAAAAAGCGATGATTGAAGCCTCTAGGGATGAACTCTATATTCAAGATATGAAAAGTATCGAACATGAATTTCAATACGCAGATGAGCAGATTTCGCAATGAATCAGTACGATATTTATCTAGCCAACTTAAATCCAACAGTTGGGAGAGAGCAATTTGGGAAAAGACCCGTCTTGATCATCTCCAATAATTATGAAAATCTACTCGATGTGGTCACCATCATCCCAATAACATCATTAAAAGAGGGAAGAAAGATATATCCCAATGAATTATTATTGCAAAATGAACTCGAAATGCCATCCATTTTACTGTGTCAGCAAATCAGAACCATATCAAAAAATAGATTGATGAAAAAACTCACATCTATTGATAACCCCATGACTCAAAAAAAGATAGTAGATATACTTTGTCTAAGATTTGAAAATTTGGATTAAGTACCTACAGCAAGAGTTACAGCTATGAAATTTTTTTTAAAAGGTAAATAGGATGCAAAATCAAAAAATGAACATAACATACAAAATAAACGAACTTATCTCAACAGATGATTTTATAGATATTTTGTAACCACTCACCCCATCACCTAAGCCAAAATTAAAGTAAAAAACCTC
>DYMA01000168.1 GCA_020721815.1 Sulfurovum sp.
CTAAAGGTCGTAAAGGTAGTCATTGTCTTTTGGGGCTGGGAGATGGTGGGGTGTGTGTGGGTTTGATAGCAAAGATACAAACCCATGCTAAAGCACAGCAAAGTTGGAACAAAAAGCTATCAAAAACGCAAAAGGTATTGCTGATAGTGAATAATATCGGGCGAATCTCTCTTTTTGGCTAAGTGTAGTGCCTCATCAACATAGAGATTGAGTATATCGTAAGTGGCTTGTGTGTTGTCTGAGAGGTTAAGACTCTTGGTGGCAATTCCTACAAATACTTCAAGGTCGCTCAATTCATCAATGGCCTCATAGTGTATGTGATTTTTGATACGCTCAACCACCATCGTGGAGTTTTCTTGATTGGTATTGGGCAAAAGCAACATAAACTCGTTGTCATTAAAGCGTCCAATAACATCAATACGACGTGTATTGTGTGCGATAATGGAAGCAAACGCCTTGATAATCCTATTGTGTTGCTCTTGTCCGTATGTTTCGTTGGATGATTCGATATGAAAGAGCGCAACGCTAAGGTGTAAACCGTCACGTTTGGCAACCTCAATAAGGTATTTGTAGCTCTCTTCTAATCCTCTGCGATTGTAGATACCCGTAAGTTCATCGTGTGTAGCCTCTTGCAATAGAGCCTTTTGGAGGTACTCAATGCGATCTTGAAGCTCTTTGTTTTTATCTTGGAGATTGATAGTGGTGGTGATATTGTTGGAGAGTGCTAAAATGCGCAATGGCGTACCATTTTTGTTGCGTATCGCCATGGCACGAGTACGCATATAGATGGGATGACCTGTTTTGTGTTGGTATCGGATAATCTGGTTGAAAGGGTAGTTTGAGTCTTGTAAATGTTTTTGGAGTTTGGTCATGGCCGTTGCAAGGTCTTCATCAAAAATAACACTTTTAAATTCACCAAAGTGATGCGACCTATCTTTGGGTGAGTAGCCCAATATCATCCAAAAGCGAGGAGAGATCCACATATTATTTTTTTTGGTAAGATCCCAATACCAAATTCCATCAACAGAACCCTCATGGATAAAATCAAATATCGAACGGTTGAGAATAGAGTAAAGCTCCTTTTGGAGATAATCTAGCTGGGCTGGTGTATCTGTCATTGATAAAAATCCTCATCCCTAAAATTCTCATTCTCGCTTGAAGTCTGTTTAAATGAATCAATGAAATTATTAATATCATCGTAGTGAAGCACTTGATTGCCTCCATTTTTTTGAGCATGATAGAGCGCTTCATCGACAAAGAGATTGAGTGTGTCGTAGATTTTTTGGGTATTGTCGCTGACATTGAGGCTTAGCGTTGCTACTCCGCAACTTACACTAAGATAGTCGATTTTGTCCAAAGGTTGCTCTTCGACGTATTGGCGAATCCTTTCGCACACCGTAATAGCTCCTTTTTTGTTGGTGCTGGGCATGAGTATGATAAACTCCTCATCCCCAAATCGTCCCAAAATATCGACTCTGCGTGTAGAGTGTATCAAAATAGTGGTAAGGTCTTTGAGGACTTTTTCAAGGCGTTGTTCACCGTGTTGGATGTTTACATCGTTGCAGTTTTCCAAATGTACCATTGCGACGCTAAAGAGTGCACTGTTGCGTTTGGCGACCTCTATGAGATATTTGTAGCTCTCTTCTAGTCCTTGTCGATTGTAGAGTTGTGTGGTTGCATCATGAAACGATTTCTCTTGTATCTCTTGACGCAGTGCTGCAATTTCATCTTTGTAGGTTTGAATTGCATTCTCTTGAGGCACTGAAGTGGCGGTAATATCGTTGTGAAAAGCGATAATGCGCAAAGGTCTGTTCTCTTGATTGCGAATGACCATAGCTTGACATCGCAACAAGACAATAGAGCCATTTTTGTGCCGATAGCGTAAAACCTTATCGCAAGGATACTCTGGATATTTGAGATGTTGCTTGAGCTTTTCAATCGCCTCTTGATAATCCTCATCAACAAGCATATTTCTCCACTGCACACTTAAAGGCTCTATCTCATCTTGTCGATAGCCCAACGTGTGCAAAAAGCCCGAAGAGAACCACATCTGATCTTTTTGACTCAAATCCCAATACCAAACTCCATAAAGTGAACTCTTCTCCATAAATTCAAAGAGAGGTTTTTTGATAAACATATAGAGTTCTTTTTGAAGATAGTGCATCTGTTTGGGCTCATCTCTCATCGGTAGTAATCCTCGTATTGGGGTTGTTCGTCCATATCGCTCATATCTTGAGGTTCGATTTGGGGTATGACGATATGAATATTATCATAATGCTGCACACGGTTGCCCTCTTTTTTGGCATGATGGAGTGCCTCATCGGTGGAAAGCATGAGTTGTTCGTAAATCTTTTGCGTATCCTCTTGCAGCAGTGAAGATCGTGTTGCAACGCCGCAACTTAGCGTTATATCGACTCCACCGCAAGGATGCCTTTGGATATATTTGCAGATACGCCAACTCACAACGGTTGCATCCTCTTTGGAGGTATTGGGCATTAATACCACAAATTTTTCACCATCAAAGCGTCCAATAATATCGACTCTTCGAGTAGAGTCATAGAGTGCATGGGCGAGTGCTTTGAAGATCTTATCGGTACGCTCTTGATTGTGTTGCTGGCGCAATTGATCAAGCGCATCAATTTCAAACATCGCAACGCTCAAGAGCGATCCGTCACGTTTGCTTGTCTCAATAAGGTATTTGCAATTCTCCTCAACGCCTTTGTGGGCATAGATGCTTGTGAGGGGGTCAAGAAACGATTGGCTTTGCATCTCTTGACGCAGCTTTGCTATTTCGTTTTGATAGTATTGTATCTCATCTTTGTCTTGCATATGGGCAGAAGCATCGTTGTGCAAAAAAATCATGCGTGTGGGTTGTTGGTTGTGATCGTGCAGCACCATAGCTCGACATCGTAGCCAAAGCGTTGAGCCGTTTTTGTGACGATAGCGCAAGAGACGATTGAAAGGATACTCTGGATATTGGATATGCTTGTTGAGTTTCTCCAAAGCGGTACTAAAATCTTCTTTGAAAAGTACCGCTTTCCAATTTGAAACCAAATGCTCCATTGTCTCATGCTGATAGCCTAAAATACGCCAAAAGCTCTCAGAGATCCACATATTTTGTTGTTGCGTGAGATCCCAAAACAAAATACCATCAATTGAACCTTTTTCCAAAAAGCCAAAGAGCGGTTGATGGATTAAAGCATAAAGCTCTTTTTCCAGATAATGCGACGGTGCTAAGGGTAATTGCATGGATTTTTCACTTAATGTTTTAATAGGACAAATCATCGAAGTGCAATACTCTATTGCTGCCATGTTTTTTGGCTTGATAGAGAGCATCATCGGCTGATAGGTTGAGTTTATCATGATAGTGCGGCGTATGGTCACTTATATTGACATGAATGGTAGCAATGCCTCCGCTTATTGTTATGCCCTCAATTGAAGCAATAGGCTGAGACTCTGTAAAGTTACGGATACGCTCCGATACCATAATAGCATCCTCTTTGTTGGTATTGGGCATAATGACCATAAATTTTTCTCCATCAAAACGTCCCAAAATATCAACTTTGCGTGTATTTTTTTGCAAAATCACAGCAAACTCTTGAAGTATCTCATCGCCCTTGGGATGACCGTGTTGATTGCTTAATTCATCAAAATAATCAATCTCAATAAGGGCTACACTCAAATAAGAGCCGTCTCGTTTGGCCACTTCAATAAGGTATTCACACTTCTCATGCAGTCCACGACGATTATAAATCTTTGTGAGATAGTCACGTGTGATTTCATTGTGAAGCTCTTTTTTGAGTTGCTCAATTTGGGCATAACACGCTTCTAGCTCATTTTGGTACTCCAACTCCATCATGCACACAAATCCTTATTGTAATATTTTATACTATTTTACAAAAAAGTTAGTAAGTGCTTAATAAAATATCTCAATTTATCTCTTTTTTGAGCAATAAATTGCATGAAATGCTACTTATCAAGAGTTTTTTGCTATGATGCAGACTACTATTTTCTTGAGAGTGATATTATGAAACAATTAGCGGTACTATTTAGTGGCAACGGTACAAATCTAGCCTACATCTTAAAACATTTGCATCTCAACAATCAATACAACGTTGTTTTAGCCCTTTGCAACAACCCCAATGCCAAAGGGATAGAGATTGCCAGAGATTACGGTATAGCACTTGAGATTATCGACCACAAAGCCTATGCTACACGAGAGGCATTTGATGCAAAAGTTGTTGAAATCATCGAGGGCTATCGTCCCGATTTGACGGTTTTGGCTGGATTTATGCGTATTGTGACTCCTATCTTTACCCATGCTATCAAGGCTATCAATCTCCACCCCTCGCTCTTGCCCAAACACAAAGGACTCCATGCGATTGAACGAAGCTACGAGAGCGGTGACGAAATGGCAGGAGTCTCGGTTCATTGGGTCACAAGTGAGCTTGATGGAGGTGAAATAATTTTGCAAAAGAGTTTCCAACGCTCCTTAGATATGCCCTTTGAAACCTTTGAAGCTACCCTCAAAAGCATTGAAAAAGAGGCATTGGTTGAGGCTATTCAAATGATATTGGATTAATCAGCGATAGAGTTTTTGACGTTTATCTCGTTTCAACCTCTCAGGAGAGGTGGAATGAGAAGATTCTTCTTTTTTAGTTTCAGTTTTTTCTTCCTCAGGTTTTTTCAATGCAATCTTTTTAAATTTTTCCATCAATGCCATTTGTGTATCTTTACCAAATCATTTAACTCAATTTTTAGGGTCAATAAGCATAGTATTAATTGTCATTCTATCAACAGAAGTAGATTTAACTGTCACAATAGAAACTTTTGAATAGATTGAATTTTTTGGAGAAACTTCTCAATAAAGCACAATATTCATAAAATTCACCAAATTTTGCTTCCAAGCAACTCATCATTTATCCAACAAA
>DYMA01000169.1 GCA_020721815.1 Sulfurovum sp.
TTCATGCCATTTTGCAAAGCCTCATAATAGTTCCCGTGAGGATTGGATGCAAGAAAGCTTGGAAGCGAGTGGGCGATATAGAGAAATTCCCACCCTTTGCGTTTAGCCAAAACCGACAGTGAGTACATGGCGTTGGATTGAATAGAACCTTGTGAAACCACCTTGGTAATATCGGGAAAATCATGGGTAAGATAGTAGTAGAGCTTACGAGCCTTGTTGCCAGAAAAATCTTTGTCCAAAAGGTCGTCACGTTTGACATAGAGCCTTTGATGGTTAAATTCAACGGTAGTAATGGGTGAGTGGGTATAGTGATACATTAAGGGATATTTGACAACATGAGGTCATAACCTCACGTTTTTAGCCAATCAAAAGAGACTTAACTAATTTTTGTTGAGTGCATTAAGGTCACTGTAGGCTTGTTTGAGTCGCTCTTTGATGGAGACTTCACCTTCACGCAACCATTTTCTTGGGTCGTAGTACTTTTTATTGGGTTGATCTTCGCCCTCTGGATTGCCAATTTGTCCTTGGAGATAATCGTGATACTTGGCTTCGTATCGACGTACACCGTCCCAAAATGCCCATTGGGTATCGGTATCAATGTTCATCTTAACGACACCGTAACCAATCGCTTCACGAATATCGCTAAGCTCTGAACCCGAACCTCCATGAAAGACGAAGTTTACAGGATTGACTTTGGTGCCAAACTTCTCTTCAATGTATTTTTGCGAATTATCAAGAATTTTTGGTGTAAGTACCACATTACCAGGTTTATAGACACCGTGTACGTTTCCAAATGAAGCAGCTATAGTAAATTTGTCGCTTATTTTGCTAAGCTCTTCATAGGCATAAGCTACCTCTTGGGGTTGCGTGTAGAGCAGTGCGTTATCCACATCGCTATTATCAACACCATCCTCTTCTCCACCTGTCACACCCAACTCAATCTCAAGCGTCATATCAATTTTGCTCATACGTTCCAAATAGGCTTTGCACGTAGCGATATTCTCCTCGATAGGCTCTTCAGAAAGATCAATCATGTGTGACGAAAAGAGAGGTTTCCCATGGACTTTGTAATGCTCCTCACTGGCTTCAAGCAAGGCATCAATCCATGGCAAAAGAGTTCGAGCAGCATGGTCTGTGTGAAGCACTACAGGGACTCCGTATGCACTAGCAACAGTATGGATATGTTTAGCTCCCGAGATTGCACCCAAAATAGCGGCTTTTTCACCATCTATTGCTTTACCCGCATAAAAAGCAGCACCGCCGTTGGAAAACTGAATAATAACGGGTGAGTTTACCTCTTTGGCACCCTCTAGTACTGCATTAATAGTGCTAGTCCCCACGACATTAACAGCAGGAATAGCAAAACCTTGCTCTTTTGCAATAGCAAAGAGTTTGGCTAAGCCATCTCCTGTAACAACACCCGCAGCCACATGATCCAAAACTTTTGAAGACATAGATTAATCCTTAGAGATATTTAGTAAAATTATTTGACGACTACTTTAGCTGTTTTCATAACGTTTGCAACAAGTTTTTGTTGTTTAAGTTGCATTTTGATAAACTCTTTGACTTCATCAAATGTAAGTTGTTTTTTATCTTTTACATAAAGTTTTTTGTTTTTGTCGTAAATATCTTTCACCTCTTTGTCGGTTACTTTAATGTCAGCCATATTTTTTTGCATCCAGTAATTAGCTGCAAGTTGCTCTTTTTCATCTTGTGTAACCTCTTTTTGTGCTTTTGTTTTGATCAAGACACCAGGAGCTAGATTTTTGACAATAGCCTCTTGCTGTTTCTTCTCAAGTTTGTCAAAAGCTTTGGTCTCTTGCCCTTTGGGAGTGATAGCGGTAAGAAACTTATTGGCTTCAGATTTCATGATATTGATGCCATCAACTGTACCAATTACAGTATCTTCTTTAGTCTGTGTAGTTGCATCGGTTTTTGTTTTCTCTGCAAGTGCTGTTGTTGATAGCAAGGCTATTGCTACAAGTGAAGTAGTAATGATTTTTCTCATTTTTTTTGTCCTTTTTATTTTTTAATATGAAATGGTAACTTACTAAGGTAAACGATTAATTAATTTATTTTGTTTGATTGAAATCAACAAGAGTTATTTGAGCTTTTGCCTTAAGCTCTTTGGCTACTTCTGTGACTCTTTCATTGAACTGACTTTGTTTAAGATGCGTAATGATTTTCTCTTTTACTTCATCAAACTGCATATCCGATTGGGGTGTAATTTTTTCTACATAAATGACATGGTAACCAAATTGCGTCTTAACAGGTGTCATAGAGATAGTACCATCTTGAAGCTCAAAGGTGGCTTTTGAAAACTCAGGAACCATTTGTTGAGCCGTAAACTCGCCCAAATCTCCACCGTTTGTTTTTGAAGGGCCAACCGACTTTGTTTTGGCTAGTTCGATAAATTTCGTTTCAAGTTCTTTGCCTTTAAGGTCTTTGAGTTCATCAATGATTTTTTTGGCTTCACTCTCATCCTCGACTAAGATATGTCGTGCTTTTGCTTTTTGGGGAGTTTTGTATTCATTTTTATTTTTCTCATAAAAATCTTTGGCTTCACTGTTGCTTACAATCGTGTTGTCCATTTGATCTTTCATCCAAAGATTAATAAGCAACTCCTCTTTGATTTTCTCAAGATTTTCACTAAACTCTGGTTTTTTCTCTATGCCCTCTTTTTTGGCCGCTTCAATAAAAAGCTCTCGCTCAACCAATCGATCAACCACCATCTTTTTTTGGTCATCCGTGAGTTGTGCAAATGAACTTTGGGGTGCAGATACCTGAATAAGCATATCGGCATCCCCATCCGTAATCTTTTTACCATTGACTGTTGCAATGACATCGTTTGCACTGAGCGAACTCAATAAAATGGATGCAACCAACACCGATCTTTTTATCATCTTCATACTAAATATCCTTGATTTGAAAAGTTGTTAAAATTATGCCATTAATTTGTTAAATAACAAAAGATTTTTTGAACTATTTGGTAACTTTGCAATAATCCTAAACAAAATATTTAAACTCATTGGATATAATTGCTTAAAATTTAACAAAAGGATTTAATCATGCTCAAGAAACTTCTTCTTACCCTATTTGTAACTCTTGTGGCTTTTGCAACCCAAGCACCTACAATAACCGCACCCAAAACTCCTAAATCTGTTCTCGAAAAGAGTATCGAACAAGCCAAAGCCAAAGGAATGGTAGTCGAAAATAGAAAAACTACCGATACTACGGATGCTTTTGATTTGGTCATCAAAGATTTTTCCAAACTCACAGGTATGCCACCCCAAGAAGCAAGTGGATTGGATAAAAACGCCTCACAAACTCCTCCAAAAGGTCTCTACGATGAGTTTAACGGCATGGCGTTTCATACCGATGTTGAGTACAAAAAAGATAGCTATCTATCAACACTCTATCTCTCAAGCTTCCCAATGGAGGGGATGAACAAAGAGGAAAAATCCGTAGTCGAACGCATTATCAAAAACAAACTTCTCTATATCACCAGCGAACACAATGTCGTAACCAACGCATTTACAATGGAGGTCAAAGATATAGATGAGCAGTTTGAAACCATTCATATCAAAACAAGCGGCTTCAAAGGGCATGGTACTTACGATATGGACAATCTTGATACCCAAGATATGAAACTCAATATCGCATCCATGATGCTCAAACCTACCGAAAAGAAGTTTTTGGGTGAATATTTGACCATTAACAACCTCTATTTCAACCTCAACGCTACTCCAAACGACAAAATGCTTAATCTCAACTACAACATCGGTGTAGAGATGGTGGATGCCAATATCTCCAAAAAAGTTACAAAAATTAATAAAGCCAATATCAATATCGCATTTACCAATATTGACCGTACAAGCTACAATAAACTTGTCGAACTTAGCCAATCCAATACTGTAATAGACCCCAATTCACCTGAGTTTATGAATCTTCTTACAGGATTGATTACTCAAGATATTGCTATTGAAATCAAAGATCTCTCAACCGATGATTTGATAGTCGATTCGCAAAAAATGGGTAGTTTCAAAGCAAACGCCAAAGTGACTCTCAAAAAAGATCCCAATTTGGCACAACTTTTGAAAATCAACCCCATGATGGCTCTCTCAGCTATTGAGGTGAATGCACACATTGAGCTTTCTCAAACCATGCTCAAAACACTTAGCCAAACACCCAAAGGTGCAATGCTTGCCTTTATTCCACCCAAAATGGAGAAAGATACGGCAATCTATGACATTCAATACACCGACGGTAAACTTCTCGTAAACGGCAAACCGTTGCAATAATATTTCACAGCGTAAGGGAATTTTTCCTTGCGTTGCTTTGCTTTCCTCTTCTTTGCATGACTATTCCATTTAATTTACCCTCCTTATAATTAACAACAAGGTATAATTCCCCATCAATTGATAATAACTGATGTTACGCACTTTGCCTATCAAATCATCTTTGAACCAGTCATTGCGAGGCACGAAGCAATCTATTTTAATTGGTCACAAACAACGACTTTAAATCTGTAGCCTCGGCTTTAGCCGAGTTTTGAGTATTTCATAATCTCCAATTGTTCGGCTAAAGCCGAACCTACAGCTAAAAAACCTTAGATTGCTTCACAATGTTGCCAATGATGCATTCTAATGGGGTAATTTTTTAAGTGCGTAAGGTCAGATAATAAAATGAAGGTTTAATGCTATGAAAAATATACCTATTGTTGTACTTGATTTTGGTTCACAATACACGCAACTTATTGCTAGGAAACTACGTGAAAGCGGAGTCTATTGTGAAATTTTACCCTACCATGAAGATATTGAGAGTATCCGTGCCAAAGCCCCCCAAGG
>DYMA01000170.1 GCA_020721815.1 Sulfurovum sp.
AAAATAAAAATGAGTTAGATTTGGCATCTTTCTTAAAGAGAAAAACAAATGATGAATTTTATGAAAAGAATCCTAGAAACAAAGAGTTTATAAATATTTCTGATTTTTCAAATGGCAAAAATAAAATAGCTATTATCCACGCCGATGGCAATGGACTTGGTCAGCTTATCCCAAATCTTAAAATGCCTCTTAGTGAGTTTTCAAAAAAACTAGATGATGCCACAAGAAAAGCATTTGATGATGCTAGAGATGACATAATGGATATACGAGAGGTTATTTTAGGTGGAGATGATTTGACGGTGATTTGCAATGCCAATAATGCTTTGGAGTTTACTAGAAAATTTTTAGCCAACTTTGAAAAAGAGACAAAAGATCTAGGCAATGGTGGTTTGACCGCTTGTGCAGGAATCGCATATTGCAATGAAAAATACCCATTTCATTATGCAGTAAGCCTTGCAGAATCCCTTTGCAGTGCCACCAAAAAACATGCAAAAGCCATCAGTAAAGATTTAGCTCCATCTAGCCTTATGTTTCACAATATCCAAAGTAGTAATTTTCAAAGTTGGGATAAGTTTATTAAAGATGAATTGACTATTCAAAATGATCAAGAAACTATTAGATGTGATTTTGGTCCATACTATTTGAGTCAAGACAGACAACCATCGATAGAAGATTTTGAAAACACCGTAAAAGCCTACAGACAAGAAGGAAGCCCTATAAGTCGTCTTAGAGAGTGGATCGGAGAGCTGAATAAAAGCAAACAATACTCTGAAAACTTATTAGCCAGAATCAATGAAATGATAAAAGCAAACAGCAAATGGAAGTGTGAAATCATGGATAACAATCTCAAGAAAATAAATCCTCAACTTTGCAATCAAGAGCTCATCATTAACAAAGACGGTTATCGCAAAACCCCAATCTACGATGTACTACAAATCCTTTCAGTAACGGAGGCACAATCATGACTTTAACATACCAACTCAAATTTTATGACTACTGGCATATAAGTAGTGGACTTAGTGCAGGGGCAAGGCTAGATAGCACCGTGATAAAAGATAATGATGGCTTACCGTATGTCGCAGGTAAAATTATCAAAGGACTCACTCGTGAGATGGCGGAGCTTGTGGGTGATTGTACTTTTGTAAATAGTTGTTTTGGTGGCTCAACCAATGATGGAAAAAATGGCAGACCACTTGATAAGTGTTATGATGAAAATGCAAAAAACATTCAAGGCATTTGCTACTTTTCAAATGCCACCTTGGATAAAACTACAGCAGAACAAATCAAAACGAATTATTTAGAAGAAAATCTTTACGACATCATCGCTTCTACGAAAATTGGAGAAAATGGTATTGCAGAAGATAAAAGCCTAAGAGAGGTTGAAGTAGTCATACCGCTTACGCTTAACGGTGAGATTCGAGACATTCCAGATGAGTATAAAGAAAAAATGACAAGAGCATTAAAGATGATAAAACGAATGGGACTCAATCGTAATCGAGGACTTGGGCGATGTGAGTTTATAGTGGAGGAGTGCAAATGAAAGAGTTAGTTTTTCAAGTAGAGTTAAAAAGTGATATTGTCCTTCCTGCTTCATCCAATACAGAGGGGAAAATTGACCAATTGGACTTTATAGCTGGGTCAAATTTCTTGGGAATGGTGGCAAAAAATTACGATAAATTTACAAGTAGCTTTGATGTTTTTCATAGTGGCAAAGTGCGATTTGGGGATGGGCATATCCTCAAAGATGGTAAGCTAACTTACAAAATGCCATTGTCGATTTTCAAAGAAAAAACAGATGAAAATATTTTAGTCAATCAATTGTACACTTCGCTTGACACGCTCAAACAAGCCCAACAGCTACGAAACGGCTATATCACAAAAGAGTTAGATGAAGTGTTTGCGAACTATACCTATTCCCAAAAATCAGCTTATAATAAAAATACAAGAACAAGTAAAGAAGGGCAAATGTACGGCTACACCGCCCTCAAAAAAGGGAGTGTTTGGGAATTTATAGTGAAAGTTGATGAAACTATTTCAAGTGAAGATGAAAAGCTTATTATTGATACTTTAAAAGAGAGCAAGAGGCTAGGTAAATCAAAATCGGCAGAATATGGGCAAGTAGAAATTACTGGAGGTGAGGTTTTAACCTCACAAAATGGCGAAGCTAAAGCATCGCTTCCAAATGGTGAAGTCGCTTTATATTGCAATAGTCGCTTGGCTTTGGTCGATGAAAATGGTAATCCAACTTATGATTTAAAATATCTTTGTGATGGGATTGAAGTTGTCTATAAAAAAACACAAATTAGAACCAGCACATTTACGCCATACAATGGAGCACAGAAAACTAAAACTTATGAAAGAGTTTGCATCAATAAAGGGAGCGTGATTGTTGTTAAATCCCTAACCGACGCACAAAAAGAGCAAATCCAAAACGGTATCGGGGCATTTTTAAGTGAAGGATTTGGAGAAATTATCATAAATCCTAGCTTTTTGATGAAGAAAGAATTTCCACTTCAAAAAGAGTGTAAAGACAAAAAAGAAATAGATAAACGACAAAAAATAGCTGAAATTTTTGAAAACAAAACCGTTCAATTTTTGGCAAATCGTCACAATGCAAATATAAATATGTTAAGTATTGCAAATGAAGTCGCAGAATTTATAGAAAATAAAAAATCTACTTTCTCAAATATCAAATCCTCCCAATGGGGAAATATCCGCTCAATTGTATCAAGTAATCAAAGTGATTATATAGAGAAAATCACTGAATATATCTCCACTGGTACAAAAAAATGGGAAGTGCAACAAAGTACAACCCTACTCAATGCCATTAATACTCACACAATAGACCAACAAAAATTTACCAAACTTCTTGCTATGAAAATGGGAGGCAAAAATGACTAAGCGACATATAGCACATATTATCATCGAGGCAGATACACCAATCAAGGTGGGAAGCAATGCAATGGATTTTTTGAACGATAGCCCTGTTCAGCGTGATTGGAATGGTTTGCCTATGATTTTAGGGACTTCAATCGCAGGGGTTTTGAGAAAAGAGTTTGATCCAATGATCACCGCACCCTATAACTTCGTACCGCTCAACAAAGAGGTTTTTTATCCATCATGGAGTGAACAAGTCAGTCACGATATTCCATTTGAAGATGGCGAAAGTGGAGAGATAGAGATTACGATTACGGCGAAGAGTCCGATTTTTATACGAGACCATGAAAATTCAGAGGAGTTTTGCCAACACAATGGAGAGTATTATATTCCATCAACTAGCATCAAAGGGATGGTTAGAAATGTTTTGGAGATTATGAGTTTTGGTGAGATGAGAATTGACGAGAAGAAATTATCACAGCCTATGACCGTACGAGATATGTCAAACTCAAAAGAGTTAGTTGGAGTCGCTACAGGTTGTGGTTTTCTAAAACAAGATACCCAAGGCAAATGGTTTATTGAAGATTATGGACAACCTCGAACCATAGAATACACCGATACAGCCAATAAAACTCTCACTATTGATAATAAAACTTACACATTTACCACAGGTCATAACGACGAAAATATGTCAGCACAAGAGAAATATGAATTATTAGGCAATCATTATTTTAATATCACAATTAAAACAGGGCTTGAAGATTTATACAATCGAGATGGAAAAAAATAGGCACAAAACAAGTTGCACATTTGCAACAAAATGGAGAAAATGCTTATCTTATTTGTACTGGTGAAATAACCAACAAAGAACACGAATTTGTATTTGCTTCAAGCGATAAAAAACAAACTCATATAACAAATATAGAAGATGCTGTAAGTAGATTTCAAACCATTTATTTTGAATCTGATTCTATTGATGGAAATTATTGGAAAAATAACTATGACAAAAATATAGGAATACCTATTTTTTATAGAAAAAAAGATGGTCAATACGATATTGGACTCACACAGCTTTTTAAACTTTTATATCCACATACCCTCAAAAATGCTATCAAGCAAACAGTGAAGCCTAATAGTCTTGATTTGGCACATACTCTATTTGGCACCGAAAAAGAGAAATTGGCACTCAAAGGGCGTGTCTATTTGAGTCATTTTAAAACAGAGGCAAAGCCAAAAGTTTTTATCAAAGATTTGACGATGACTTTAGGGGGTCCAAAACCCTCTTTTTACCCTACCTATATCTCACAAAATTGTAAAAATGATGGAAAAGTACAAGATAACAACTACCATACACTAATGCAAAATGGCGAAATTGCGGGATGGAAAAGATACCCTATTCATCATAACAGACCAAATGTAAACAGTATTCCACAATCCGACACAACTGCTACTTTTAACCCACTGGGCATCTATAAGCAAGATGGCACATTTGATGAGTTTAGTTTCACTGGTAAGCTTCGTTATCACAATCTTAAACCGCAAGAATTGGGAGCTATCCTTTCTGCCCTAACCTTTCATGCCAATCAAGAAAATTTTTATCACAATATTGGCTTAGCAAAGGCACATGGTTTTGGAAAAATCCAAATCACAATAGATACAAGTACTCATCAAGAAGCACTCAAATCATTTGAAGCTATGATGACATTGTTGACAAAAGAGAAACTTAACAAAGAGTGGGTTGAGACCGAACAAATCAAAGAGCTTTTTGCGATGCACTATAAAGAGACAAATATCGATAGGAAATTAAAATATCTAATTCTTGACCCTGATAGGAGAATAAATCAATTTAGCGATGTAAAAAATATAAAAGAAGACGGAAGGGATTGTTTACCTAAATATAGTGTTTTAACGAATCTTCCCGTCAAATTACCCATCAAAAGCCCTTTCTATGGGGAA
>DYMA01000171.1 GCA_020721815.1 Sulfurovum sp.
ACACTGGGGGCTTTAAGTGCTTTAAGCTATCTTTAATTTGGGAAGATTCGTTAAATGAGAATTTATTAATGGCAAATTTTAACTTTAATCAATGCCATTGCATCTGCATATTTTACAAATAGAGTGCGCTTGCGTAAGGTCAGTGCGTAAAAGGCTTTTGAATCAATCATTTATTGTGTGTTTTGCAACGGTTCCAAGTCATTGGTGTCGTTCTCTTCGCTGTAGATAAACAGATCCTCTTCGTCGTTTTCGATTTTGGGTTGTGCAAGGCGGCGGTTTTTCTCTTTGATGAATTTGTAGATAGCAATAATCTCTTGATTGACAAGATAGTAGCGTGGCATAATGGTGTGATTGGCATTGAGGGCTTTGTGAAATTGGGTAAGGTTGAGATCACGAATATCAGCACCTTTGAGGACTATCTCTTGATTGTCTTGCGTATAGGTTGCGATTACCTTTCCCTCTCCAAACCCTCCGTGGCAACTAGCACAACTAATCCCTCGTGGATTGCCATAGAGCATCTGTCCGTACTCATACTCCGATATAAATTCATTATTGGAGTATAAAAACAAGGACAAGAGAGAAAAAAGTATAAGTTTTTGCATGCAAATGAGCCTATTTTTATGCAATAATACCATAGTGAGGATTAAAGAGAATGGAAGTGGTTTGAGAGTGGCGAGAGTAAACTCATCGCCTTTGTATGATTTTAGTGAAATAACTCGAAGTAATCGCCTTTGAAGAAGTTGATTCGATGGAAATGTGCATTCTCACTAACAAAATAGAGTACTCTATCACTCTTTTTGACCTCTCTAAAGTGCAAAGTTTGCATTATTTGCGTAAATTCCTTGTGTGTAAACTCCATTACCTCTTCCCCATCAATTGTTTTGAGGTAAGCGTAAGCCATAGATTGTCCCATTCATTTTTCCTTTTCTTAGATGAAAAATTATAGCACAAATTTGTTACATTTTTGTCAATTTTTGGTTGTTACTCTTTGGGTTTGTTTTTGGGCGTGAGTGTTGTATCGCGTTGCTTTTTTGCCTCTTCGATTGCATCTCGTACAATATTGTGAATGTAGGTGGGATGTTCCATGAGGGGTGTTTTGATTTGAGGAAAAAGCGATGAGGCGGTCTTGAAGATAATATACCCTTTCCCGTTGGCTCTCTCCTCTTGGATAATATGTTTGACATCGTAGAGTTCTACTTCGTAGGTGAGGTATTTGTTCTCTTCAAATCGTTTCATAATGATACGCTTGTCGTTTATCTCAAAAATACTTTTTTGCGTTTGGATAAGCTTAATAGTCAAAAGTGCCAATGGAAAAATAAGCAAAAGCAAAAAAAGATAGCTTGTAGCAAACGCCAAATAGAGCGTAATGGCTATCATGATGAGCGATACAACGGTGTATTTCATCATGGCTGAGTAGTTTTGATGTCCGCTCCAAATAATCTTAACGGAATCTTCTTGCATCGTGTCTCTTTTCATAAGGGTTACTCCTTTGTAGGGTTAAAGTGTGATAAAAAATAGAAAAAAAGGGGGAAGATAGCAGTGTGTAATCTGTATTATATACTATTTTCACTAAAATTGACTCTTTGTGTGCTATACTTTCCACAATTTTACACACGGGGTTGGGATTGAATAGAGATCGCATTGAATTTGGGAGAATCAATCCCGATAAAAAGAGTGCAACGTTTTTGGTCATTTTTGTACGTCAAATGTCGCCTTGGAGATACTTCAAAGATCAAGCACACATCAAATGCCCAGCGGTGATAATGATAGATAGATGGGATGGACGCACAGGTTTTCCAGGGGGTACGCTCGAAGAGGGCGAGAGCCTTCAAGAGGCCCTTGTGCGTGAAGTCAAAGAGGAGATAGGACTCAATATCAAACCTCAAAAACTTATCCCCGTTGTATCAAGAGAGTGGAAAATCACCAGTCATCTCTTTGGGCTTGAACTTATCGAAATGGAGTTTTTGTATATCTACTACCATATTCTCAACAACTTCTCTCGCTCCATCTTGCTCCACGCCCACGAAGAGATGGATAGTTCGCACTTTTTGTCCGAAATCACAGGCATCAAAATCGTCCCTATTCTCAACCAAGAGGGCAAAGGCATCAACAAATTTCTACAAAACGGTTTTGCAGGACACGGCAAAGAGGATTTGGAGGTATTTATCAAAGAGATATTAGAGCTAGAACTCGAAGATGAGCTATAACGAAACGAGCAAAAATCATAGCATGAATAATAGATTGCTCCAAACCGTGAGGCACAAATAGACTTATTTAAAAACTTAGTGTATAATTTCGCTTTACTAAACAAGGAATAGATTTGATGAAAAAAAACAAAAAAGCCTTTACACTGATTGAACTTTTGGTTGTTATCGTTATTATTGCTCTGCTCTCTTCTATCGTAGCACCCAGACTCTTTGGCAAAGTTGATAATGCCAAAATCAAAACGACACAAGCCCAAATGGAGATTATCTCTACCCAACTCGATTCGTTTAATCTTGATGTGGGGCGATACCCTACGACGCAAGAGGGTTTAGCTGTCCTTTGGGCAAAAAGCAGTGAGATAGAGGGCTGGAATGGTCCCTACCTCAAAAAACCCATCAAGGGCGATGCGTGGAACAAACCCTATACCTATAAGTTCCCAGGAGGCGAGGGCAACCCTTACGATTTGGTTTCTTTGGGGGCTGATGGCGAAGTGGGAGGCGAAGACGATAAGGCTGATATCTCTATATGGGAGTAAAGCCCTCTCTTGAAACCATCCTTTTGGAAGATAAGCGTTGTTCGCTTGAAGATATTGCTCAAGCCAAATCCATTATCATTGATTACGGTGGCAATTTGGGCAATGTGTTGCTCAATCTTGGCGTTATCTCACAAGAGACGCTTCTTTGGGCGTTGGCAAAGCAGTACGATTTGCAACTCTACAGCGATTTCCAAAGCGATAAACTCAAAATCAACCATACCATCAATCACGCTTTTTTTGTAGAACATGAGATTTACCCTGTTTACGAAGAGGGAGAGGAGATTTTTTTAGCCCTTCACAACCCTTTGCAATCCAAAGCCATTGCGACTATTCATCAACTCACCCAAAAAAAACCCAAACTTCTACTGGCTACCCACGAAGAGCTACGAGAGATAAAAGCCCTCTATGAAGAGGGTGATGAAGAGGAGACGCAAGAGATATTTGAAGATGAGGTTGATAAACTCAAAGAACTAGCCTCCGAAGCACCCGTAATAAAGCTTATCAACAATATCTTTACCAAAGCCTCGCAACGATTGGTTTCCGATATTCACTTTGAATCCTTTGCCAAAGGGATGAAAGTGCGGTATAGACTTGATGGAATGCTCAAAACCGTCGATACTATCCCTATGCATCTCAAACAAGCCGTTACAGCACGACTAAAGCTTATCTCCAAAATGAATATTGCCGAAAACAGATTGCCGCAAGATGGACGTATCACAGTCAAAATCGCAGGAGAAGAGATCGATATTCGCTCCTCTAGTGTGCCTACAGCCTTTGGGGAGAGTTTTGTGCTTAGGCTTCTCTCCAAAGAATCCATTTCGCTAGAGATTGACAAACTGGGGCTTCATGATGAGAATATCACACGGCTTAAATCGTTGCTTCAACGCCCCAACGGCGTATTGCTTACCACAGGTCCCACGGGTAGCGGTAAGACCTCTACACTCTATGCCTGTCTCAACTACATTCACGATGAGGCTACCAAAATCATCACCGTTGAAGACCCCGTGGAGTATCAGCTTGAGGGAGTGAGCCAGATTCAAGTCAAAGCCTCTATTGATTATACCTTTGCCAAAGCCCTTCGCTCTATTTTGCGGCAAGACCCCGATATTATTATGATAGGTGAAATTCGAGACGGCGAGACGGCTCAAATTGCCATTCAAGCCGCCCTTACGGGTCACCTCGTACTCTCTACGCTCCACACCAACTCCGCTTTGGGGGCGATTAGCCGTCTTATGGATATTGGCGTAGAGTACTATTTGCTCAAATCCTCCATTATTGGATTGATGGCACAACGACTCGTAAGACAACTCTGCAACCACTGCAAAGAACCCATAGAACTAAGCGATGAGATGATAGAAGCCTACGATTTAAAACCCCTTGTAGATAAGATTAGCTCTCCTCTAAATCCCTGCAAAGCGCTAGGGTGCGAAGTGTGTCAATATCGAGGATACAAAGGAAGAGTGCCTATTATGGAGATTGTTCCTTTTGATGATAGGCTTATGAAGTGTTTTGATGAGAACAAAGATTTCAAAGATATTCGCTCTTTGGGCTACCGAGATTTGCAACAAGATGGGCTTTTGAAATTTTTGGAGGGCAAAACATCGATTGAAGAGGTGATGCGTATTACCTAAAACCAAAAAAGAGAAAAGAGATGGAGATATTTTTACAAACCATAGGTGCTATCAACGACACGACAAGAGTGAAGATTCTTAACTTCATCGCACTCAACGGTGAGGTTTGTGTTTGCGATATAGAAAATGCTTTTGAGATGATTCAGTCACGAGTTTCAAGACATCTTAAAATCCTTAAAGAGGCTAGATTTTTGAAAGTCGAACGACGAGGAAGATGGGCATACTACTCTATCCGCTCCCCTCTTGATAGATTTCGCCAATCCATTGTCGAAGAGATTGGCTTTTTGGAGATGGATATTCCAACATTAAATAAAACATGCACAACGCAATAGATTGGTTCATAAAACTCTAAGAGCCAATCAACTATAATTTACAATCAAACTATTTTGGGATACACCGAATCTTCCCGTCAAATTACCCATCAAAAGCCCTTTCTATGGGGAATGCTTAA
>DYMA01000172.1 GCA_020721815.1 Sulfurovum sp.
AAGTAGCCTCTAGGCTTAATATCTCTATGGATGAGCTTAAAAAGCATTTGGATAAGCAATAAATCTCGGGGATACCCCCTTTCTCATTCTAAAGAGAGTCTATCCTAACTCCTTAGCCAAATACTCCCCTGTGTAGCTTTTGGTTTTGGGGTAGTTTTTGGCTACGCTTTGGGGTGAGCCTGTGGCGATGATTTGTCCCCCTTTGTCACCGCCCTCCAATCCCATATCGATGATGTAATCGGCGTTTTTGATCATATCCAAATTGTGTTCTATCACCACCACACTATTGCCCAGTTCTACTAAATGATGCAAGACTCCCGTAAGCCTATCGACATCGGCAAAGTGCAACCCCGTGGTGGGTTCGTCCAAAATATACAACGTATTGCCTGTATCTTTACGGCTTAGTTCTTTGGCAAGTTTGATACGTTGTGCCTCTCCACCGCTAAGCGTTACGGCGTTTTGTCCGAGTTTGAGGTAGTCTAGTCCTACGGCTTTGAGTGTGGAGAGTTTGTTGAAGATAGCAGGAATGGGACGAAAAAACTCCAAAGCATCCACCACGCTCATATCAAGCACTTGAGCTATGTGTCTGTTTTTGTATTGTACCTCTAGGGTTTGGGGATTGTAGCGTGTACCGCCGCACCCATCACACGCCACCATCACATCGGGCAAAAAGTGCATCTCGATTTTGATCTCCCCCTCGCCTTGACACTTCTCGCATCGCCCCCCTTTGACGTTGAAACTAAAACGCCCCACTTTGTAGCCTCTTAGTTGTGCTTCTTTGGTCTGTACAAAGAGTTTGCGTATCTCATCCATGACACCCGTATAGGTAGCGGGGTTGCTTCGTGGGGTTCGTCCGATGGGGCTTTGGTCGAGATAGATGACTTTGTCGAGTTGCTCCAAACCTTTGATAGTGACTCCATCGACTTTGTGGATTTTACGGGCGTTGTTGAGTATCTCTTGGGCTACGGGCAAAAGTGTTTGCAAGATAAGCGAACTCTTACCGCTACCGCTCACACCTGTAATGGCGACAAAATTGCGTAAGGGGATTTTGGTAGAGAGTTTTTTGATGTTGTTGAGGGTGACGTTTTTGATTTCCAACCACTCCTTTTGGGGGCGATGGGTGGCGTAATCGACACTTAGACGATTGTAGAGATAATCGGCACTCAAAGTAGTGGCATATTCAAGCTCTTTGGGAGTGCCACTAAAGACAACTTCACCGCCATACTCCCCCGCACCTGGCCCTATATCGATGATGTAATCAGCGGCCATAATGGTCTCTTTGTCGTGTTCTACGACGATGACGCTGTTGCCTTTGTCTCTAAGGGATTTGAGTGTTTTGATAAGCCTCATGGTGTCACGCTCATGCAATCCGATACTGGGTTCATCCAATACATACATCACCCCCGTAAGCCCAGAGCCAATTTGCGAAGCGATACGAATGCGTTGCGATTCACCCCCCGAAATGGTACGAGCGTCACGACTAAGTGCCAAATAGCCCAATCCCACATCGTAGAGGAAGTAGAGGCGTTCTTTGATCTCTTTGAAAATAGGGGCGGAGATTTGGGTTTGTTGAGGGGTGAGATGGCTAAAGTGGCTCTCGTTTTCAAAGTACTTCAAGGACTCCTCGATAGGCATATTGATAATATCGCTTATGTTTTTGTGTTGAATGCGTACCGCTAGAGAGGGAGGGCTTAATCGATTGCCCCCACACGCAGTACAACGGTTTTCGCTCATGTAGTCGCTCATATCTTTGGTATCGCTAAAAAGCTCTTTGGCAAAGGCTTTGATGCCTATCCATGGCTTTTGGAGTCGGTGGCGTTTCCATGCGAAATCAACCCTTTCACCCGTACCATCGATAAGCATGGTTTTGGCTTTTTGAGGGAGTTGGGCGTAGGGAATGGTGGTATCGATGGCGTTGTGTTTGCAAAAACTCTCCAAAAGTTTGGCGTAGTAGCTTTTGTTGAAACCGTACATGGTTTTGATAGCCCCTTTGTCGATGCTTAGGGTTTCATCGATGATTTTATGCAAATCAATGTCGTAGCGAATACCCAATCCCTCGCACTGCCCACACGCTCCTTTGGGGGAGTTAAAAGAGAAACTCACAGGTTCAAGAGGCTCAAAGCTTAGTTTGCAATCAAAACAAGCAAGGTGTTCGGAGTAGTGAATGTGCTTGTGTGCCAATCCCATCTCTTCGTGGTTGGTTAGTTCCAGTTCTACTTCTCCGTAGCTTAGCGTGAGTGCTTTTTCAATATCTTGTGCGATTCGTTCACGGTTGTCGGATTTGATAATGACTCTATCGATGACGACTTTGATGGTGTGTTTTTTGGTTTTGCTAAGCTCTATCTCCTCATCAAGACGCACCATAACCCCATCAATCATCGCCCGTACAAAGCCTTTGGCAATGAGCGATTCAAGCAACTCTTTAAACGTGCCTTTTTTCTCTTTGATAAGGGGGGCTAGAATGTTGAGTTTGGTCTCATCGGGCAATTTAAGAATCTCTTCAATAATGTCACTCGCACTCATGGAGCTAATAGGTTTGCCGCACTCATGGCAGTGTTGTGAGCCAATACGGGCAAAAAGCAGACGCAAATAGTCGTAAATCTCCGTAATCGTCCCTACTGTTGAGCGGGGATTTTTGGAAGTGGTCTTTTGGTCTATCGCAATGGCAGGGGTGAGTCCCTCTATCTTATCGACATTGGGTTTGCCTACTTTGCCCAAAAACTGCCGTGCGTAGGAGGATAGCGATTCGATGTAGCGTCGTTGCCCCTCCGAGTAGAGAGTCGAAAAGGCAAGTGAACTCTTACCGCTACCGCTAATACCTGTAATGACTACCAATTTGTTTTTGGGAATGGTGAGATTGATATTTTTAAGATTGTGCTCTCTAGCTCCATAGACTTCGATGTTTTCAATGCTCATTTGCGACCTTGGGTTTTTTGTTGCAATTGTAGGAAAGTGTTGATAAAAGGTAGCTAAAGAGTTTGGGTATATCTCTATTGCAAATAAGATGTGTGAATGTTATTATATAGATGATGATGGTCAGCAAGATAGAGCAAGATTGCGTGAGCTGTGCAGTAAATACTCCATCAAAGAATACTCTCCAAAAAGGAGCTTGCACGATTGTTTGAACTAGCCTCTAAGTACAGTCCCCGTATCTATCTCTTTATGAAAGTACCCTACCCTACAGTGGCTCGACCTGATGCGATTATCTCACTATCTTCTATCTATGAGAACTTTCGCAATGGGGCTAGAAACATTATGGATGATGAGTTTAACAAAGGTATCCCTACAAGTGATCGAAAGCACCGTGTCTCACTCTATACACTTCGTCATACGGCTGCTACACAGCTAGTCTCAAAGCTTGGTATCAAAGTTGCCAAAGAGTATCTGCAACACAGTGACCTAAAGGTAACGGAGATTTACGCCAAAGTAGTCGATGAGCAGATGGTAGAAGCGGCTTATGTTTTGTAACCCTTGCAATTTTTAGCCACTTATGGCATAATGTAAACAAAAGGAGAGCATTATGAGACGAGAAGAGTTATTAGCACGAGTTCAAGATAGAAAAGAGCTATTGGGTTTAACGATTGATAATATTGCCAAACTCTCACAACTTGGTAATCGTACTGTTACACGATTCTTTGCAGGTGAAGATGTCAAACTTAGTACCGTGGAGAAGATTACTAATCTCTTAGGCTTAGACTTCGCAGGAAATGAGATGATTGATATTGATATACTTAGAGAGCAAAGAGCCACACAAAAAGCTCTCTATATTGTCTCTCTCGTGCAAGATACCTCTGCTCTTGAGAAACAAGGATTGGATGATGCTGGGCTTAATCTCTTGATCCAAGAGACCAAAGAGCAGTTTTTACACGGTGAGTACCATCGAAACTTGTGGGCAAGTTAGATGCAAGGTGCAACCAAACTTCAAGGGGCTACTTATGTGGATGATATATCGGGGCTAAAGCTTGATAGCTCTACAAACTATACTCTTGAAGAGATCTATCTTTATGAAGCCAAAAATATTACCAAAGCGACCATCAAATATCTCTCAGCAACTCCTAGCAAAAAGTTAGCTCCCTTTAGCTATAAATGGCTTTTTACTCTGCATCAAGAGATGTTTGGTGATGTATGGGAGTGGGCAGGAAAGAGCCGACAAGTAGAACTTAGTATTGGTATCAAAGCCTATTTAGTCAATATGGAGCTTAAAAAGCTTGTCGATGATCTAGCTTTTTGGGAGTCTCACAAAACTTTTGATACGGTTGAAATTGCATCAAGAGTGCATCATAGAGCCGTACAGATACACCCTTTTGTCAATGGAAATGGCAGATGGGCAAGGATGCTAGCCAATATCTATCTCAAACAAAATGGACTAAACCCTACCAAATGGAATGAAGCACAGCTATCTAAAGAGAATCCTCATCGAGATGCTTATATTAAAGCACTTAAGAGGGCAGATGGTGGGGATTATACTCGATTGATTGAGTTACAATTTCACTTAATGGGAGATGATTTTGAACTTTGATAGAGTCGATGAGCTTCAAAATGAAATGATAGAAAAGTCTAAACAGATTGAAGGAGCCAAAGAGTATGTTGAGCGTAAAATGCAATTTTTTATACAAGATGAAGCTATCCGCAATCAACTTAAAGCTCTAAAAAATCAAGAGCAAAGATTAACAGAAAACTTTTTAAAGACACACGCAATAGATTGTTAGTGGTGTAGTGAGTTTGTAAAAATTGAATATCCATCAACTACAAGTTGATAAAACAATACAAACAGGCTAATCGGTTAGCTCCTCCTGTTACCAATCGTATCCATAAGTGATGT
>DYMA01000173.1 GCA_020721815.1 Sulfurovum sp.
TTGATAGTTTGCTCGGGTTTAATGTATGATTTGTGTAGATAGGGATGGCTTTAGCTGAACCTACGCCGAACCTACACTATCACGCAACTAAAAAAATATTTTTTACCTTTTAATAACCACAAATTGGATAAAATATCTCAATTTTTTATTTACTCAAAGGTTAAGTTTATGGATATTCGCAAAAGTTTCTTAGAGTTTTTTAGTGCCAAAGGTCATGCGATAGTAGAGAGTTCTCCCCTTGTCCCCGATGATGCTTCGTTGCTCTTTACCAATGCAGGAATGGTGCAATTTAAAGATATTTTTACCGCTCAAGCCCCTATCCCCACAAACCCACGAGCTACTTCATCGCAAACGTGTATCCGTGCGGGTGGGAAGCACAACGACCTTGATAACGTAGGCTACACCGCTAGACACCACACCCTTTTTGAGATGCTAGGCAACTTCTCCTTTGGTGACTACTTCAAAGCCGATGCCATTGCCTATGCGTGGGAGTTTGTGACAAGCAAAGAGTATCTTCATTTGCCTATCGAAAAAATCTGGGTTACGGTTCACAACCATGATGATGAGGCGTTTGCATTGTGGTCAAAACATATCGACCCTAGCCGTATTATGCGTTTTGGCGACAAAGATAACTTTTGGCAAATGGGCGATACGGGACCTTGCGGGCCATGCAGTGAGATTTTTTACGACCAAGGTGAAGAGCATTTCAATAGTAGCGAAGATGTCATGGGAGGCGATGGCGATAGATTTTTGGAGATTTGGAACCTTGTCTTTATGCAGTATGAACGAAGCGTTGATGGCACACTTACACCGCTACCCAAACCCTCCATTGATACAGGTATGGGGCTAGAGCGTGTCGTAGCTATCAAAGAGGGGCAAATCAACAACTACCACTCCTCGCTCTTTATGCCCATCATCCGCCATATTGAGAGCCTCGTGGGCAAAGAGTACAACGGCAACGCAAGTTTTAGAGTCATAGCCGATCACCTTCGTTCTGTCTCTTTTTTGTTGGCACAAGGGGTTAATTTCGACAAAGAGGGGCGTGGGTATGTGTTGCGTCGTATTATGCGTCGTGCTATTCGACACGGATACCTTTTGGGGCTTCGCAAACCCTTTATGTACCAACTCGTCGATACACTAAACGACATTATGGGTGCATCCTACCCCTATTTGATCGAAAAATCCCAAGCCATTAAGAGTGCTATGATGATGGAAGAGGAGCGATTTTTGACCACTATTGAATCGGGCATTAAACTCTTCCATGAAGAACTCGAAAATACCACCGAGAAATTTTCAGGAGAAGTCGCCTTTAAGCTCTACGATACCTACGGTTTCCCGCTTGATTTGACGCAAGATATGCTAAGAGAAAAAAATATCGAGTTGGATGAAGAGTCCTTTGAGACCCACATGGAAGCCCAAAAAGCTCAATCTCGTGCCTCATGGAGCGGCAGCGGCGATACGGTAGCTACAGGAGAGTTCAAAGAACTCAAAGAGAAATACGGATGCAACACTTTTGTAGGATATACCCAAACAACGGCTCAAACCAAAGTCGTTGCGTTGCTTGATGAAGCGTTTAAAATCGTTGAAACACTTGATGGCAAGGGGTGGGTGATGCTTGAAACGACTCCCCTTTATGCCCAATCGGGCGGACAGTGCGGCGATAGCGGTAGATTGCTTGTGGGAGAGAGGGTGATAATGATTGAAGATACCCAAAAGTTTCACGATATTAATCTCTCTTTTGTTGAGGGCGTGTTGTCCCAAAACGATAGCGTAGAGGTGATAGTCGATACCAAACGCAACGATATTGCACGCAACCACTCCGCTACGCACCTACTCCACGCAGGACTTAGGGCGATTTTGGGCGATCATGTAGCCCAAGCGGGAAGTCTCAACGACGATAAAAAGCTTCGTTTTGACTTTTCACACCCCAAAGCGATGAGCCTTGAAGAGATAGAAGAGGTCGAAGCGTGGGTCAATGAACGCATTTTGGGCAAACTCCAAACCACTACACGAGTGATGAGTATCGACGATGCCAAAAGCTCAGGAGCGGTGGCACTCTTTGGCGAAAAGTACGGCGATGAGGTACGTGTGGTAAGCTTTGGCGAGGAGTCTATCGAGCTGTGCGGTGGAACGCATGTAAGCAATACTTCGGATATTGGACTCTTTTTGATTGCCAAAGAGAGCGGTGTGAGTGCGGGAGTGCGACGTATCGAGGCGATTTGCGGACGTGAAGCCTACCAAATGACCAAAGCGATGCGTCAAGAGCTAAGCGCTATCAAAACAGAGCTTAAAAGCCAAGATGCCCTAAGCGGTATCGCAAAGCTCAAAGATCACATAAAATCGCTCAAAAACGAACTCACTAACGCTCTCAACTCCAGCAAAAAAGATTTGGAAGTCGTTGAGGTAAAGGGTATCGCCACGATTGTAGCCGAGGTTGAAAATGGGGATATCAAAGCCTTGATCGATGAAGCCAAAAACAAATACCCTAAAATCGCCATAATGCTCCTTATGAAAAAAGAGGACAAAGTCATGATAGCGTGCGGGAGCAAAGATACCCCTATCAAAGCAGGAGGGTGGATACGAGAGATTGCCCCTATCGTAGGGGGTGGCGGTGGCGGTCGCCCCGATTTCGCCCAAGCAGGAGGGAAAGATACAACCAAAATCGATGAAGCCCTTGAAGCATCCAAAGTCTATCTGCGTACGCATTTATAAGTTTACAACAATGTTTAATGGTTCGGCTAAAGCCGAACCTATTTTTTGTAGCCTCGGCTTTAGCCGAGTTTGAAACATTCAACAATGGTTAATTGTTCGGCTAAAGCCGAACCTACGATAAGCTCTCAGTGAAGATTAACAACATTTAATCTATAATAGAGCCAAAAAGAGAGCAGGTGCAATGCTAGATGTTTTAATTATCGGTTCGGGTGGTGCGGGATTAAGTGCGGCACTCAATGCCAAAGCCAAAGGGTTGGAGGTGTTAATCGTAACCAAAAACTATCCCACCAACGCCCAAACCTCTATGGCACAAGGAGGGATTAACGCTCCATTGGGCAATCAAGATGAAGATAGTATCGCTTCGCATATTGAAGATACTTTAGTCTCTGCCAAGGGTTTAGCTGATGAAGTGATGATAGAGGCAATGTGCAGGGATGCTAGTGGTGCAATCGAGTGGCTAGAATCTATTGGTGTGCCTTTTTCAAGAGATAAACAGAGCCATATAGCACAACGTCGTTTGGGTGGAGCGACGCATAAGAGAGCTTGTTATTCGCAAGATTACACAGGGCTTAAGATTTTGCACACGCTTTACGATAACGCTATCAAAAATGCCATTGAGTTTTTGAATGAACACTACCTTATCAACCTTATCACCGCCAAAGAGGAGTCCAATAGGGTTTTGGGGGCGACATTTTTGGATATTTCCAAAGGCGAGATAGTCGAAATTCGTGCCAAAGCGGTCGTTATGGCGACAGGGGGATACAGTGCGTTGTATCACAACTTTACTACCAATGCCTTTGGTAGCAGTGGCGACGGTGTAGGAGCGGTGATTCGAGCGGGGGGATATGTGAGCGATATTGAGTTTGTGCAGTTTCACCCCACTGCCCTCAAAAACAGCGGGATTTTGATTTCGGAGAGTGCTAGAGGCGAGGGAGGATATCTGCTCAATGCCCAAGGTGAGCGTTTCGTTGATGAACTTAAACCCCGTGACGAAGTAGCCCGTGCCATTATCGACCAAATCGAACAAAACCAAGAGGTCTTTTTGGATATTCGTCATCTAGGAGAGACCAAACTTCTTGAACTTCTCCCCCAAGAGGTGCATTTGTGCAAACTCCATGAGGGAATTGACCCAGCTTTAGAACTCATCCCCATCAAGCCCGTAGCCCACTACTCCATGGGGGGCATAGAGGTTAAACGTAGCCTTGAAGTGCGAGGCATTAGAGGCTGTTTTGCGATTGGAGAGTGCAGTAACGCCAAAATTCATGGAGCCAATCGTCTAGGTGGCAATTCGTTGCTTGAAATCATCACCATGGGGCGAAAGGTAGCCCAAAGTTTAGAAGATTACATCGAGGCTTTTGAGGGGGATAATGCCTTGCCAAATCCTCAATTAAACCACGACAAACAGTTTGTCTATGGGGTTTATGGCTTTACCAATCAGATTAATTTTTATGAGAAGCGTGAATTTATGGGCAAGATTTTTTATCACAACGCAGGAATCAAACGTGATGAGACCAAACTCAAAGCCGTCTTAGCTGCTGTGCGTCAAATGCAAAAAGAGTTTAGATTTATGGGCATAGGCGACAAATCCAAAGAGAACAATTACAATCTCGTAGAGTTTTTGGAGTTTGGCAATGCTTTGGAGATGAGTGAACTCTTGCTTGTGGGGGCAATTAGCCGCAAAGAGTCACGAGGGGCTCACTACCGAGAGGATTATCCCACAAGCCATGAGAGCTACGCCAAACATACACTTCAATGGAAAGAGGATGGGGTATTGTGTGCCGATTTTGAGAAAAACTATAGCTAATTGGGAGTCTGTTAGGCTCTCTTTAAGTTATAAAAGATTATAATCATTTTTTATTAATAGATATTTTAATACTATAGGGAACTTCTAAAAATATTGATTGCTTCATAATGTTTGCAGTGGCAATTCCCGTCATTACGAGGCTTTGTAAGAGTCTAAGTAATCCAAAAAATAATTCCCTGCCCATTGAAAAATCCATCCAATTTAGCTATCATAACCAAACCAAAACCCA
>DYMA01000174.1 GCA_020721815.1 Sulfurovum sp.
CTTTGCAAAATGGCATGAAAGTGATTTTTTCCAAAGAAGAAGCCCCTATTGATGCCAATACATTGTGGATAGGGGAGGGGGCAAGAGAGAGGGAGGCTCAATGGGGTATCAATCTATTGGCACACGAGATAGTAGAGTGGCAACAAGCCAATGCCATTGAGAACTTAGTCGTTGTTTTGCCCTCGGGTACGGGTACGACGGCACTTTTTTTGCAAAAATATCTCTCTCAATACGCTATCACAGTCTATACAACGCCGTGCGTGGGCGATGAATCCTATCTAATTGAGCAATTTAATAGCCTTGAAAGCCATTTTCATCCAACGGTTTTGAAACTTGATAAAAAATACCACTTTGGAAAACTCTACCGTAACAATTATGCGATATGGAAAAAACTCAAAGCCGATACAGGGATTGAGTTTGATTTGCTCTACGACCCAAAAGGGTGGCTAATGATAGAGCAGTATCAAGAGTTTTTGAGCGACAAAACGCTACTCTATATCCATCAAGGAGGCTTGATGGGCAATGAAAGTATGCTACGACGCTATGAACGCAAATACCCAAATATCTAAATAAAGGCTTACGCCTCCTCTTTGTGACCCGATGGGGATATAAATTGGTCGTTGAGCTTTTGAATAGCAGCACGACTTTTTTGCGAGAGTTCGTCGAGTTGTTTTTTGATAGTGAGTTTCCAGTTGCTTTTGTCGAGTCCCAAAATAGTATGCCACCATTTTGTTTTGTACAAAATAGCTTTGGCGACTTCGGGATCTTTGGATTCCCATTTTTTGGCAGTGGTGCGTGCAAAAAAGTTGCGGATTTTAAAGTGCAACATCAAAAAGAGAAAAATTGTCGCACCCAAAACTCCCGTAAATATCTCCAAAGAGTTGCTTAAATCAAATTGGATTTCAAGGGCAATAAAGAGCGAGACAAGGAGTGCCAAAACAATACCGCTACTCCAAAAAACCTTTTTGCTCCAGCTTAGCAAAGCCTCTTGAAGGAGTGGAATTTTTACATCTTTCATCGTTTGTGCAAAATCCTCTACGGCTTTGATGATACGGTAGGCTCTTTCGATTTTGATTTTGTCCATACGCTCCGTAATTTGGGCTAAATCGTTATCTTTTTTGTTTTTTAGCCGTGCCTCTTGCACTTCATCTTCAAAAATATTGGCAGCATTTTCATTATAGATAGAGTAGAAGTTTCCAGAGACAAGTCCTTTTTGCGACAACGCTCGTTGCCAAGAGCCTATTACATCTTCTAAATTATCCTCTTTGGCAGTGGTATCGATTTGATTGAGGATATAGAGTACTTTGTTAGCATCACGGTGGGTTAAAGTAGCAGCTACCAAATGCTCCAATGTATCACGCATCGCTCCAGGTTCTGGGTGTCTAGCATCGAAGAAAATAAGCACCAAATCGGACATATTAACAATGTGGTCGGTAATTCTAAGTATCCCATCTCTTTGACTATCGGCATCAAATCCAGGAGAGTCGATAAGTATCTTGCCTTTGAGCTTATCGGATTTGAGAGTTTTGAGTTGCAAATAGAGATTGACACGGTTGCCCTCGCCTGGATCGACTTTATTAACCTCTTGACTTATATTATAGAAAGGAAATCTAGGATCAGCGTCGAGTGCAAGACCAGGCAACGTAACCGCCTCTTCGTTGTTTCCGTAGCATACTACGGTAAATTTATCATCAACGGCTTGATTGCCGCTTTCTTGAATTTTTTTGCCTACATAGTGGTTGATAAAGGTCGATTTACCCGCAGAAAATGTCCCTAAAATCGAGATCATAGGCCACCATGAGATATGGCTTGTGTAGGTTTCATCGTAGCCAATAAATCCCATGGCGTGACCCAATTTGTCAAGCTGTTCATAGTGAGTTATCACGTCGGTAAGTATGGGGTTTTCGAGAGAGAGATACTCTTTAAGTTTGCCGTAGCGTTCTTTTGGCATCATCATTAAATCCTTAATTTGTGAAGTTGCATTAACACCATTGTACCCTATTGATTTTAATAAAATAGCAATATAGTTAATAATTATGAAAAATAATAGATGAGATGCTCTCTAGTAGTTTAGTTTCATACTTAACAACAATAAACTTTATTGCAAAGCACTAAAGAGTTTTTATATCAATTATTGAACTCTATTTACCTTTTATTAAATTTTTGTTATTATAATGCCATTGCAAAATCTATTATACAGGAAGGAAAAAAATGGCATTTAAACCATTAGCAAACAGAGTTTTGGTTAGACGACAAGAGGAGTCTAACACTACCGCTTCAGGAATTATTATTCCCGATACAGCAAAGGAAAAACCATTACAAGGAAGCGTCATAGCAGTAGGTCCTGATGCAGCTGATGAGGGCATTAATGAAGGCGATGTGGTTGTGTTTGGCAAGTACAATGGTACAGAGATTACTTTGGATGGCGAAGAGTTTTTGGTATTAAATAGCGACGATATCTACGGGATTATTCAGTAAATAAACAATTGCAAAATAGATTAAGGAGAAATAATGGCAAAAGAGATATTTTTTTCAGATAAAGCACGTAATGGATTGTATGATGGTGTAACCAAATTGGCGGATGCCGTTAAGGTAACTATGGGGCCACGAGGTCGAAATGTACTGATTCAAAAGAGTTACGGCTCTCCTCATATCACCAAAGATGGTGTAACGGTAGCACGAGAGATTGAACTAAGCGATCCACTCGAAAATATGGGCGCTCAATTGGTGCGAGAAGTAGCTGCAAAAACAGCCGATGAGGCAGGAGATGGTACCACTACCGCAACGGTTTTGGCTCATGCTATCTTCAAAGAGGGACTTAGAAATATTACCGCAGGGGCCAATCCTATCCAAGTCAAGAGAGGGATGGATAAAGCTTCAGCTAAGATTATCGAAGCACTCAAAGGCATGGCAAGAGAGGTTAAAGATCAAACCGAAATCGCACAAGTAGCTACCATTTCAGCAAACTCAGACAAATCAATTGGTGAACTCATCGCCCAAGCGATGGAAAAAGTAGGCAAAGATGGTGTTATCACTGTCGAAGAGGCAAAAGGAATAGAGGATGAACTCGATGTTGTTGAGGGTATGCAGTTTGATAGAGGATACCTCTCACCTTACTTTATCAACAACTCCGAAAAGATGACGTGTGAACTTGATAGTCCCTTTATTTTATTGGTAGAGAGCAAAATTACAACTCTCAAAGACCTTATTCCCATTCTTGAAAAGATTCAACAATCAGGACGACCGCTTTTGATTATCGCCGATGATGTAGAGGGCGAAGCGTTAGCGACGTTGGTGCTTAACCGTCTTAAAGGTGTGCTTAATATCGCTGCCGTTAAAGCCCCAGGATTTGGTGATAGAAAAAAAGCAATGCTTAATGATATTGCTATTCTTACAGGCGGTACGCTCATTACCGAAGAGTTGGGTCTTTCACTAGACAAAGCAACACCAGCCGATTTGGGACAATGCGCGAAGATTGTAATCGACAAAGATAATACCGTTATAGTCGATGGCAAAGGCGACCAAGAGAAAGTAGCGCAACGTATCAATGAGATTAAATCGCAAATTGCTCAAACCAGTAGTGAGTACGACAAAGAGAAGCTTCAAGAGCGTTTGGCAAAATTGAGCGGGGGCGTAGCCGTTATCAAAGTCGGTGCTGCAACCGAAACCGAAATGAAAGAGAAAAAAGATAGAGTCGATGATGCACTCTCAGCTACACGTGCGGCGGTTGAAGAGGGTATTGTTATTGGCGGAGGTGCTGCGCTTGTCAAAGCCGCTTCACAAGTCACAATGGAACTCGAAGGCGATGAGCAAATCGGTGCGGATATTATTACACGTGCTTTGATGGCTCCCATGAAGCAAATTGCTGCCAATGCGGGATTTGATGCGGGAGTGGTTGTCAATGAAGTACTCAAATCAGACAATATCAATCTAGGATTCAACGCAGCAACAGGCGAGTATGTCGATATGTTTGAAGCGGGAATTGTGGACCCTGTCAAAGTAGGCAGAGTAGCGATGCAAAATGCTGTATCGGTAGCCTCCTTGTTGCTCACAACCGAGGCGACTATTAGCGACATCAAGGAGGAAAAATCAGCTCCCTCAATGCCTGACATGGGCGGTATGGGCGGCATGGGCGGTATGATGTAGTCCTGACAAACCCCACTTTTTTTTGGGGTTTGTATCGTTTGTCTATCCAATACTTATACTCCATTTACACCTCAACGCATTGAGCGTTATCTTTTTTATTCAACTCCTCTCCATACATAGCACACTATAAGCCAAATATGCTAAAATAAGAGAAAAAATTTATAGATGAGAAATAAGGATACAATTTGTTAAGTACAGTCAATTTGGTACAACGATACGGCAAAAGAGTGCTGTTTGATAAAATAAGCATCACCTTTGATAGAGGCAAACGATACGGTTTGATTGGGGCTAATGGAGCAGGAAAATCGACTTTTTTAAAGATTCTTTCAGGTGAGCTTGAAGCAACCGACGGTGAAGTACAAATCGAACCCAACGCCCGTATGGGAGTATTGGGACAAAATCAATACGCTTTTGAGGATTTCACCCTAATGGATGCGGTACTGTACGGCAACAAACGCCTTTTTGAAGCTCAAAAAGAGAAAGAGAAGCTCTACATGGAGGGGGATTTTGAGAGCGATGCGGTCAATAATCGACTCGCTCAACTTGAGATGATTTGCGCTGATGAGGACCCTA
>DYMA01000175.1 GCA_020721815.1 Sulfurovum sp.
CATTCCCCATAGAAAGGGCTTTTGATGGGTAATTTGACGGGAAGATTCGTTTGAACATTGCTATTGTTGCTCTCATCTTGGATTGAGATATTGGTTTCATTGCTACTATTTATCTCCTTTTGAATAGGATTGTCTTGTTTTGCTTGAGTTGTTTGATTGCTCTCTTGTATTGCGGTATTGTTTTGGGTTGCATTGGATTCATATTGTGTTGTTTGATTTATCTCGCTATTGCTATTGCTTTGGTTGCGTTGCGTTGCACTACTCGAACCACCACATCCCATCATCCATAGCACTGCTACTACTGCACAATAGAGTTTATAAGTTTTTTTCATTTCAATCCCTGCACTAATAAGAAGAATTTTAACATAACTAGATGAAACTTAAGAGATGATTAACTATAATTGGGTTACAAACTCATAATTGGATTTAAATGATGCAATATTTTAAACTACTCATTACTCTTTTTTTGTTTTTATTAAACAGTTGCGGCGGGGGTGGTACAGCACCAACAGAGCCTGAATCGGATAAATATCTCTATTTTATCGATGCACCCGTTAATGGTGTTGATTATCGTTGCGGTAACTATGTTGGCAAAACAAAATCCTATCAAGTCGATGGCACACTCAAGCATGGTGTAGCCATGTGCAACAAAGGAGCGGTTACTTTTAGTATCGCATCGCTTACACTGGGTACTCTTACAAGCTACCAAAATGGACAAGCCATACATCTTCAAGATTTGGTAGGTATATCCAAAGATCAAATTAACGACAAAGTTATCAAATTTGGAATGCTTATACAAGCCCTTGATGATGATGGGGATATTGAAAAGAAGATTGATATTAATGAAACTTTGGCTACCAAAGTAGCTATTGAGAGTGTTGATGATTTTGATTTGGACTCTTTTAGGGAGTATATCGCACAACTTATTGGCAAAGAGATAAACGCTACCATTGATGAGGTTGCAACCCATATCATCAAACATACAGGTATTCCTCTATTTGATGAAAATAATATTACGATTGAGGTGCAAGATAACATACAAGTAGGTACAACTATCGATAGATTGGCTATCCAAAATGCCACGCAAGATATGAATATTACCATTATCGATGGCAAAAGCAGTGATTTTGAATTTTTACACAATGGCACTATTAGGCTCAACCAAAGCCTGGATTATCGCCGTCAATATCTCTACGACTACACCATCAAAGCCCATAACGCTCAAGGCTATAGCAAAGAGGCGTTTGTAACCATCAAGGTAATGAGTTCAAATCAATCCTATAGGCAACCGCTCACAAAACCCCTACTACAAACATCTACAATCTACACCAATCAAAACCAGTACAATCTCACCATTCAAGGACAACAAGGTACCAATCTCTATATTGATGGGATAAAAATAGCCCTTTTTGATGAAACCAACCTCACACTAACACGAACCATTGAACACTTCAACGCTACACAAAAGCTCTCTTTGGCAATAGGATATGAAAACGGATTGCGTTAGCCAACCCACACCATTGCAAGTAGTACACGATACTATTAGCCCCACTATTCAAACCAAAGATACCCTACAAGTGCAGGAGAATACAAAGATAGTCGATGTTATTGATGCACTAGATAGCCATTTGGTAAACTTTTATCTTGATTATACTTTGGATGGTTATGACACTTCTCATTTTGTTATTTCGCATCAAGGAGAGTTAGCCCTTAGAGATAGTGCATTTGATTTTGAAAACCCTTACGATAAAGATGGCGACAACTCTTATACAATTAGACTTTTTGCACAAGATGAAGCAGGAAATAGGAGCTACAAAGATTTATCGATTAATGTCGAAGATACTATGGATGCTAAACCAAAAATTGATGATGCGACACTCAATACTTCCATCTATGCTCATGTAAGCGATACAATTGGCAACATTTCATTTCAAAAAGGCGATGGGGAGTTTGTGGGATTTGAGCTAAATGGCACAGGAAGCCAGAACTTTGAGATAGACAAAGAGGGCAATATACGCCTTATCAAACATCAGACTAAAGCAACTCAATACACCCTTAGCCTCAAAGCCATCAATAGCTTTGGTTTTGATGAGGCAAACCTTACTATTAATGTCACAAACTTCACACGCATTGCAAAAGTATCTCTTGGGCAACTTACCAACGCCACCGTTAAAATCTACACACTGCATAGCGATAGCTCAAAAGAACTCATTGCCCAAACCAACACAAACGAACAGGGTGATTTTGATTTGCATACCCATCTATTGGAAGATGAAAATTTTTATATCTACGAGATAAGAGGCGGAGTCGCTCTCAAAACCGATACCAATGAAGATGGGATAGAGGATGATTTTGCCGTTACAAATCAAGGAGTATTACGACTCATCCTCAAAAAAGAGTGGCTTACCCATAATGGTGGTGTGGTGCATATCTCAGCCCTTAGTGAAATACTCTATCTCTACAGTGTCGATACAATCAACAACAATTACCATCAGCTAGATAAACAAATGGCAAAAATTGCAAAAACAATTCTAATGCAAGACCTTAATAGTGATGGCAAAATTGATGCTCAAGATGCAATGATATTTAACCCTACTATCGATAGCCAAGCCCTCAATGCCTCCATTCAAAAACGCTATCTTAGCATTGTCAATCAAATTTTAGACAATATTTCAAGTCGCTACAAATATATCTTTGATACCAAAGTCATTAAACGATTTGACCAAAACGCTACGGGATGTGGCCCTTCAATGCTTTGCGGATTTGAACTAAAACCTACCAAAATCAAATACCACAACCATACTATATACTCCATAAATAACAGCAGACTTTTTATTTACGATACCAAAGCAGACAAAACTCTAAGTTCTATTGCAATTCCAAGCGATGAATATGGACTCTACCTTGATTTGGATAAGCATCAAATCTTACTATCTGCTCAGAACAAATCAATCGTTACGGTCGATATTTCAACACTCAATCAACCCAAAAGAGTTGATGGGTATCTCTCGCATCATCAAGGCTATATTTTGGGCAAGATGGATAGTAGCTACTTAATCTATCAAGCCAATCAACTCCGTATCGTCGATACCAACAAGAGCTTTGTCTATGATTTGCCACTTTTTAATCAAATTGTTGCCAAAAATGGTTACAGTTTTGATTTTGATAGCCGTGGATTTATCCTTAACCGTTACGATTTGAGTCATTTGGAAAGCATTGTTCAAGTTGGTAGTTATAGGCTTGAGGGTATTGGCAACGATGCTCAAATGATAATGGATGAGATGCACACTATCTATATTCTTACACCAAACCAATCCCTTCAAATTTATGCTTTTACCAATGGTAATTTCAATTTACTATCCACGCAAGAGATAAATGCCACAACGATTATCGCTCACTCTTTGGATACCCTCTATCTCTACGGTGACCACAAGATATACCAAATGGATTGCGAGTATCTTGATAGACCCAAAATCAATGCGGTGTTTAGTTTTGAACAAACAACGAGCCAACTCTATTTTGATGGAAATCTACTCTACACGCCACGCTATTTAATCAATCTTGATGCACTGATTTTATCAAGCCCCTATATGCGTCTCGACACCATTCGCTCTTACAATAGAGAGTACGATATAGAACTCGAAACCATCAAAGACACAACCATCTTTGAACCCTTTTAAAATTGATAAACATACCCAAAACGCACGGAGTATGTTCGCTCAACAAGGAGTGCCTCATCGATGCTTTTTTGTAAAAAATGAGATTGAATACCGAGTCTATCAAACTCCAAATGGTACCAATCAACCAAAAAAGTAGCGGTATGATTGTTGTACTCATAAAGATACCCTATACTCCATCGACTTCCCCAAGCACTCTTTTGCTCATCAATATAGGTATCATTGGCTACTCCATTAATCATCTCATAAATCTCAACATCAGCACCAGAGTAGAGCAGACCCATACTCAAACTCAAAGCACTACCCGCATACCCAATAGGATAAGTATAGACCAATGAGAGGGCTACGCCGTTGGTAGTGTAGTTGAAGTGTGTATCGTAGTCGTAAAAATTGTTGTAGGTATCGTTGGATTGGAGCTTGATGTATTTATAGACAGCATTAAGCCCTAAGTGTTTTGAGAGGGTGTAGTTGGCATAAAGTGAAAAATCTTGCTTGTTGATGTTGGCTTTGTCGTGAAGTGGATTGTCGATTTGTTCCAGTGTCAAATGGCTTTTGAGTTCATCCAGTACTACTTTGGTTGTGATACCTACACTTCCGCCCTCCCACGCATAACCAATCCCTATGCTTGACTCTTGAATCGTATAATCAATGGCTCTATTTATCTCATTGGATGTCACATGAATGGTGTAAGAGGTGTAGCCTATATCCACTTTGATATTGGGCGAAGCCTCCATGAATGCATCGGGATTTTTCATCGTACGATTGGACATATCGGCAAAAAGAGTTGATAAGAGGCTTGATAGTATAATAAGTTTTTTCATCGTTAATAGGTCGCTACTTTGGGGATAGTGGCTCTATCGGCTTGAAGCCAAATATTGTTTTGAAGCATATCGACAACCGAACTTCTTTGAGTGCCGTTAAAATCTCGGCTCATACCGTTGCGTACTCTACGAAAAACCTCTTGAATAGGTACCTCTTCATCATCAAGATGCTTATCAAGATAGAAGGCGTAG
>DYMA01000176.1 GCA_020721815.1 Sulfurovum sp.
GCTTTATGTGGCTGGATTGGCAAGTGGAGCTAAAACGATGTTTGCTATTGCCAATGGCGAGGGGGCTAAGGTGGCGTGTCAAATCTTCAAAGAGTGGACAGGTAAGCCCATGGTAGCCCACGATTCACTCAAAAACGAAAAGTAGCTACTATGATTGGTTTTGCAAAATTTATCGCTTCATGGCTCTACAATCAAATTTGGCTCTTTGGAGTGGTGTGGACGATGATGGTCATTCTCTTGACGGTTTTGCAAAACTACCCCGACTGCACGGCAAACGTTGAGTGGTTGCACAACCTTCTCTATCTACTAACCGCCTTTTTTATTATTAATACGGCGATTATTTTTCTTTTTCTCTTTAGTCAAACACGCAAAATCAAACGCAACATCAACAGCAAAAAAAAAGCCACTCGATAATCTTTGCATCTCCTACTACAAAGAGGAGAACGATCCTCAAGACAACAAACGAGTCTTTATACTCCCCGTCTATGTGATGTTTCTCTACGCCCTTTCACGCGTGATTATGATGCTCATGCACGAACACACATCGGATGTGGAACACTACATTAGTTTTATTATTTGGGGATTTATTCTCTACTTTTCGATTCGTTTTTGGTACTATTTGCGACAATACGTCGATATTGAAGATCGCTACAGCATCAACTATACCCTCGTAGTACTTTCGTGGACAATATTGGCGGTTTTTTGGGAGCATCTTATTCCCTATATCGCCGATATTATCAAACTCACCCAATGCCTTATCGACAACATCTCCAAGCTTAGCCATGCCTGTAGTATTGGCTAGTTTTGAACATAAAATGAACACGATACCATTAATTTTAATATTTTTTTTAAGAGTAATTCCAATATCTTGAGGTAAATTTCATTTTTTGTTCATTTTATTTCTATACCATTCCATTAGATAGATAATTTTGAGGCAAAAAATGAACAAAACGAAGATTTTGTATATCGATTCGGACAAACACTATTCCAAAAAGTTACTGCACTTTTTAATCGACAATCATTACAATGTCAAATACATTGAGGGGATTAAAGAGGCATTTATAGAGTACTCTTTCAATAAATGCGATATCGTTCTTATTGATACCCATCTCAAAGATGGCAGTGGGTTGGAGTTTATCAAAGAGATAAAAAACCAAAACTCCCAAGAGGGTATCATTGTACTCACCCAAAGCGTTGATCAAGCACTCTTTAGTCAAATGATTCCCCTCAAAGTTGATCGACTGCTCTTTAAGGAGAACTCTTTTTACGGTATCAAAAAAGAGATTGACCTACTCTCCCCGATAGAGACTCCCATCCAAGAGGAGACACTGCTTTTTAATCTAGGCAATACCTACTTCTACGACAAGATACAAAAACGCATTATCAAAGATAGCCATATCATTTGGCTCACTCCCCAAGAGGATAGTTTGGTCTATGAACTCATCAAAGCCCAAGGAGGTTTTGTCGCTTTTGAACGGCTCCAAAATGCCATTTCCAAAAATGAGACAGCCTCTATCGATACGCTTCGTACGGTGGTACGCAAAATACGCAAAAAGAGCTACACGGGGATTATCGAAAATCAAAGCGGTTTAGGCTACCGTATCAATGTCCAAGGCGATATAGATGTGTACACAAAATTTGATATGGATGAGATTCTTAAACTCAATCTCAATCTCTTGATTCTTATGGGCAATAAATACAAAGCAGACTCCCTAAACTATCAACTCGAACGTCTAGGGTTTAATTGTGAGTCTCTCTATACCATCGAAGATGCCAAGATGGCAATGGCTCATGGTTCATTTGATTATATTGTTTCGGAGCTAAACTTACCCGATGGGGATGGAGCAGACTTTATCAAAAGTATTCACGATCTCAATGCCACCAAGGTAATTGTTCTCTCCAACAACAGCGATATTCACTACAAAGAGTATCTCTATTTTCGAGGTGTTATTGATTTTATTGTCGATATTGATAATCTTCCCTATCAAGCCTACACCATCTACAAAACCATTCTCAAAGTCCAAAGCAATACGGAGTTTAATAAAATTTTGGTCATTGAAAAATCCAAAAAGATAGGCGAACAGATTAAAGATATTCTCAAACCCAGAAACTATCAAGTCAATCTCGTCAATGACCTCATCCAAGCCTATGAACTGCTCAAACGAGAAAAGTACGCACTCGTTATCCTCGATATTAGCTACAAAGAGAGTTTTAGATTTTTGACCGATGTCAAATCAACCCTTGATAAATCTATCCCATTTATTGTACTCACCGATACCAATCGAAGCTACAATGTCGTAAGGGATTCATTCAAAAACGGCGCAAGTGATGCCTTGCGTAAACCCATCTTTGCCGAGGAGTTTATCCTAAAGGTTGATCAGCTAGTGGAGTACTACAAAACCATACAAGAACTTACCCGCCAAACCCAACTGCTTGAATCGTACAAAAACATTGTTGATATCTCTGTGATTGTATCCAAGACCAATCCCAAAGGGATTATAACCTATGTCAATAGTATGTTTTGCAAACTCTCACAATACGCCAACGAAGAGTTGATAGGCAAACCCCACAACATTGTACGCCACCCCGATGTCCCCAAGGAGACCTTCCAAGATATGTGGGAGAGGATTCAAAACAAACAAGTCTGGAGCGGAGTAGTCAAAAACAGAGCCAAAGATGGTTCAACCTATATTGTCAAGACCTCCATTATGCCCATTATCAATAGTGATGGGGAGATAGAGGAGTATATCTCTTTGCGTAGCGATATTACAGCGTTGTATCAAGAGCAACAATCGTGAAGCACTACCCCGTAAAGAAAAATCGTGTCATAGCGACGATATTGCTTATCTTCTCCGTTATGTTTATTGTATTTGTTGTAACCTACTACCAACACACCTATCAAGATATTAAGCTCTTCAAAGAAGATACACGCCAAAGCGTTGAGAAGCTCTACGAGAATATATCCAAACAGATGCTTCACAAGCAATTGGAGCATCAAAGCCAAATCATTCTCAAAGGAGTCGATTCAAAAGCCAAAATAGAGGCAATCAAAGAACACAACCAAACCCAAATAGCCCAACTTTTCAAAATAGACTATAAAAATCTCAAAAATCAAATGAAAGGCTTTGAGATTATGCACTTTTATGATACAAAGGGCATCTCCATTTTAAGAATGCACAACCCCACTCGCTACGGGGATGATCTCACACGTTTTCGAGAGTGTGTTCGTGCCATAGTTGATACCCAAAAAACAACCTCCTTTTTCGAGGTAGGTATTCATGGACTCGCCTATCGCTACACAACGCCTATTTATGACAAAAAAGAGCTTATTGGGTATATTGAATTGGGCATTAAGCCGTTGATGTTGTTTGAGAGGCTCTACAGTGTCTTTGGACTCAAAGGGCATGTCTATCTCGAAAATCAATACATCCCCAAAGAGATTCAAGGCAATCTCTATCGCATCAATGCCAAATACAGTATCTGCACATTTTGCACTACCCCAGATCATCGCTTTTTGAAGAATATTCAAAAGCTCAATATCAACAACGATCACTTTTTTGAAATTCAAAAAAAGAGCTACAGCGTAATCAAAAAAGATATTCATGATGCCAAAGGGAGTCGCATAGGAAGCATTGTCTTCTTCCAAGATATTTCGATGTTTCAACATCGTATCAAAGATTTTATTGTCAAATCGACTCTTCTCTTTTTGATTGCACTGTTGTTGAGCTATTTTGCACTCAATACATACATCACGATTATCTTTATGCGACTCAATAGGGCAAAATTTTTATTGGATAATGTGACCGATGCGGTCTATGTGGTGCGTCTTGAAGATGGTTCAATTGTCGATGTCAATGAACGAGCCTCGTTGATGTTGGGATTTAGCAGACAAGAACTTTTGAGCAAAAAGATAATGGAGATTCGACAACCCATGCCCGAAGATGAGTCTCTCGATTGGCAAGAGCATGCAACACGGCTCAAACGCAAAAAGTTTCTTGCTTCACGAGGGATAGATACCCGCAAAGATGGCACAAGCTTTCCCATAGAGGAAACCCAAAGCTACATCGACGATAATGGTGATGAGTCTATGATATCCGTTGCGCACGACATTACCCATAGGCTCAAAATGGAGCAAAAGATAGCCAAAGAGACCAATGAACTCAAACGGCTTCAAAATGTCATTAGTCAATCGGTACTCTACACCACCTCCGATCTCAACGGTCGTATCACCTCCGTATCCAAAGCCTTTGAGGAGTTTTGCGGCTACTGCGAGGCTCAACTTATTGGCAAAAATCACTCCATCTTCAAAGACCCCGCCACCCCCAAAGGGTTTTATAGAGATATGTGGAAGATACTGCTAGAGAACAAGACCTTTGTAGGCGAAATCAAAAACTACACCAAAGAGGGCAAAAAACAGTGGCTTAAGATTACCATTAG
>DYMA01000177.1 GCA_020721815.1 Sulfurovum sp.
CGTATTGGCTGAAGATATTGGCAGGGGTGATCTCTTTGCCCGTGTGGTAGAGCCAACTCCTGCTAAGGCTAGAGTGGTTGCCAAAAGCGATGGAGTATTGGCTGGGCAAAAGTATGTAGAGCCATTAACTAAGCTTTATGATGTCACGATAGATTGGTGCTTTCATGATGGGCAGAGTTTTGGCAAGGGTGAGGATTTGCTCACTATTCAAGGAGACAATACGACTTTGCTTATGCTTGAACGAACCCTTCTCAATATCCTACACCACGCCTCCTCCATTGCAACGCTCACAAAGCAATACGTTGAGGCTATTGGCGAATTTCCCGTTAGACTTCTTGATACCCGCAAAACACGACCGCTATTGAGAGATTTTGAAAAGTATGCGGTGCGTTTGGGCGGAGGGATTAATCACCGCTTTGGACTCGATGATTGTTTGATGCTCAAAGATACACACCTCAAAACCATTAAAGATTTGGGAGCGTTTATGGCACAAGCGCGTCAAAAGATACCTCTTACAAGCAAGATCGAGATAGAGTGTGAAACTCTTGAGATGTTTAAAGAGGCTTGCAGAGTAGGAGCAGATATTATTATGTGCGATAATATGAGTATTGAAGAGATGATTCGAGCAGTTGCCTACCGCAATGCTAACTTCCCACATATTTTGCTAGAAGCCAGTGGAAATATTACCCTAAACAATATTCGCACGATAGCCTCTAGCGGAGTGGATGCTATTAGTACGGGGGCTACGATACATCAAGCCAACTGGATAGATCTCTCCATGAGGATGATGGATGTATAGATATCACGATGCTTTCAAATCCATTGTGCAACGCTACACACACATCTCTATCATTACCCATATCAATCCCGACCCCGATACTATCGGCACGGCGTTGGGATTGGCTCATATTCTCAAACGATACGGCAAAAGCGTCGAGGTGGTCAATGCCTCCAAAGATTTGCCCTACGGAGTCGATTTTTTGCAAGGCTATCACACTATCAAAAATCAAATGCACTACGACAACGCTTTAATCATCGCTTGTGATTGCGGCGATATTCAACAGTTTGGCTTTGATGTGGCAGGGCGTGAGATGGTCAATATCGACCACCACTTTGTCAATAAAAACTTTGGAACGCTCAATATTGTCAATCCCGATGCGGTGAGTGCTTCGCAAACGCTTTTTGAGCTTTTTGAGGGGAGTGAGGATTTTGTGATAGATAAAATTGCCGCTACGGCTTTTTATGCAGCTCTTTTGAGCGATACCAAAAATTTCACAACCAACAACGTCACATCGGCTACCTTTGCGTGGGTGCAAAAACTTTTGGATTACGGTGTAAACCACACAGAGGTCTCTTTCAATCTCAATCGTCGCAACTCTCTAGCCTCTATGCGTCTAATGGCTTTGGCTCTTGGCTCTTTGAGATTGCATTTGGATGCGAGAGTGGCTACGATGGTGATTACTCAAGCCAATTGCGAAGCCACGGGTGCATCACTGCTTGATATCCATCCTATTTTGCATCTTAGCGATACCCTAGCAACCACTTTGATAGGTGTTACCATTATCGAATACAACAACCTCTACAAAGTATCGCTTCGTAGCAAATTTGCTTATCACAATGTGGCGCTTGTAGCGGTTGCATTTGGCGGAGGCGGTCACAAAAGTGCGGCAGCTTTTCGAGTCGATAAACAAAATATTACATTAGAACAACTTATTCAAGATATAATTGCAAAACTAAAGCAACTACTACAAGGAGAAGAAGCGTGAGTCAAGTCAATCGAAGCAAATCGCTCTATGGAAAAAAATCGGGAGGTGGATTGGTGAAATTTATCTTTTTCGTGCTTTTTGTCATGGGAATAGGAGGATTTATCACTACATCCGATAAATTTGAGAGAGTTGCCCCAAGGGTATCTATGGACAACTCTGTTTACTGGGACAAAAAAGAGCCATTCAAAATAAAGTTGAGCGATAACACTTTTCTTAAAAGCTATCAAGTCATTGTCGATGATGGCAAACATAAGTTTGAACTAGCCAAAGAGAACATTACGGAAAATCTCAATCAAAAAAGCATTGAGATACTCTTTCCTACCAATATACCACTCTCCAAAAAAGCAAAAACACTTGATATTGTTGTCAATGTAAGCGACAAGAGTTATTGGAACTTTCTCAAAGGAAACACCTTAACCCAAAAATTTACCTTTCAAATCGACAATACCAAACCCAAACTCAAAGTCATTACCCACTCCTACAGCATTGCCAAAGGGGGAAGTGCTTTGGTGGTTTTCAAAGCCACCGATGAGAACCTCAAAGAACTCTACATCGATACCCAAAAGCACAAATTCAAAGTCCAACCCTACAAAAAAGCGGGATATTTTGTCTCACTTATCGCATGGGAGTTTAATCAAGAGAACTTTGAAGCCAAAATCGTAGCCAAAGATAGAGCAGGTAATGAGCGTGAGCTTCCTATCCCTATCTATCTCAAAGAGAGAAAATACAGAGTCTCCTATATCGAAGCAACCGATAAGTTTATCGATGGTAAAATCTCCGAACTAGCCCAAAGCGATGAGAAATACGATGTCGCCGATCGTCTGGGCAAACTCAAAGCCATCAACGAAAATATGCGTATCGCCAACGAAGACCTTATTCACAAGCTCTCCCAAACCCTCTCGCAAGAGCCTCTCAAAGAGTGGAAAATCAAACCCTTTCATCCGCTTAAAAAAGCTGCTGTTGTAGCCACTTTTGGCGATGAACGCCACTACTACTACAAAGAGAAATCCAACGAAGTCTCTATCTCCTACCATGTCGGTATGGATTTGGCCAGCACCCAACAAGCCCCCATCTTTAGCTCCAACAAAGGCAAAGTTGTCTATGCCGCCTACAACGGAATCTACGGCGATATGCCTATGATTGATCACGGTTTGGGGCTTTTTACGCTCTACGGTCACTGCTCCGCTATCACAGTCAAAGAGGGAGAAAACGTCGATGTCGAGCAAAAAATAGCCAAAACAGGCAAGAGCGGACTAGCCCTTGGGGATCATCTACACTTTGGTATATTGGTACAAGGCGTAGAGGTGCGCATTGCTGAATGGATGGATAAGCAGTGGATCAAAACCAATATTGATACTATCTTCAAAGAAGCCGATAGCATCATCAACCCATCATAAAATTAGGAGTTTAGATGAAAGTTGCCCTTATCCAACAAAAATTTTACGGTACAAAAGAGGATACTATAGCGGTTACCAAAGCCAAAGTTTTAGAAGCTGCAAATGAGGGAGCCAAGCTTGTGGTGTTGCAAGAGTTGCATCAAAATGAGTACTTTTGCCAAAGCGAGGATACGAAGTTTTTTGATTATGCTTTGAGCTTTGATGACGATGTCAAGTATTGGTCAAGTGTCGCAAAAGAGGCTAGTGTGGTGCTGGTGGCTTCACTTTTTGAAGCGCGTGCCATGGGGCTTTATCACAATACCGCCGTAGTCTTTGAGCGTGATGGAAGCGTAGCGGGGAAATACCGCAAGATGCATATTCCTGATGACCCTAACTTCTATGAGAAGTTCTACTTTACTCCTGGGGATTTGGGATTTGAGCCTATTGATACCTCTGTGGGGCGTTTGGGCGTTTTGGTTTGTTGGGATCAATGGTACCCCGAAGCGGCACGACTCATGGCACTCAAAGGGGCGCAAATGCTTATCTATCCTACGGCGATTGGGTGGTTTGATGGTGATAGCGAGGCGGAAAAAGAGCGTCAAAAAGATAGCTGGATTACCATACAACGCTCTCATGCCATTGCCAATGGCATTCCCGTGCTTAGTTGTAACCGTGTGGGATTTGAAAAAGATAGCAGTGGAGTGAGTGAGGGGATACGCTTTTGGGGCAATAGCTTTGTCTGCGATAGCGGTGGAGCAATGGTAGCCCACGCAGCCCATCAAGAGGAGACGATACTTTACGCCGACATTGACCACGCCTACACCAAATCCGTACGAGACATTTGGCCCTTTTTGAGAGATAGACGCATCGATGCTTATGAGAATATTACTAAAAGGTATTGTGATTAAGCCAATAGATTTTTCCTCGTTCCTATCGTCCTAAAAGTGTGAAATAACTGCCAAAAAAGTGCTTCGACAAGCTAGGCACGAACGGTTTTACGCTATCCGTTCACCCTGAGCCTAGTCGAAGGGTTTATTATTTCACACTCTCTCCTTGATGGAAAAGAACAATATGAAGAGTTTATTATAGCATGGGAGGAACATTTTGGAAACGGAAGTAACTAATATATCAAGTCATGGATTATGGATATTATCAGACAATCGAGAGTATTTTCTATCTTATGAATATTTTCCATGGTTTAAAAATAAAACAATAAATGATATTACAAAAGTTGAGAGTTTTGGGCAAGGACATCTGTATTGGGAATATTTAAAT
>DYMA01000178.1 GCA_020721815.1 Sulfurovum sp.
TCAATCTCTATACGCTCCTCCAAAGTCTCTACCAAACGACCCGTCTCTTTGTGCCATACCAAATCAAGCAGATAGAGGCGTACCCGTTTGCTAGGGTGATGGATAAATTCAACCAAAATGTTATCCCTATCGACATACCTCATCTTAATAAGCGAATCGAGTGAGTAGATTACCTCCAGTTCGTCGGTGCTTTTGAGATTTTCCACAAAGAGATTTTGCGCTGCATTATCAAGAACAATCCCCTCCTCTAAGGCTTCTCTTTTGGCAATCATCTCTTGAATGGAGAGAAGGTATTGCTTTGTGAGAGGTTTGGACAAAAAAAGCCACACAAACGCTGCAACCGTAAGCAAACCATATACAGCAGCGATATTTTCGAGTTGGGTTAGTGCCAACAATATGACCCCAACAACTCCCATTGCCAAAGGCTCAACAACACTCGTGTGCAACGCAATCACTTTGGTTCGATATTTGATTGGGATGGATTGATGGATGATTTTAAAGGTGGGGTTGAGCATAGAGCTATCGGCAACTTCATTCAATAGCTTAAACACTACCGCCACAAAAAAAGCAAACCCCAAAGAGGCTAAAGCAATCGCCAAAAGCCACGCACTCCCTACCAAAGCAATAAGAGGAACCACAAGCAATCCAAAAAGTATCCCGAAGCGACTGAGCATCTTGCCCGAAATAAAAAGTGAAGCGACAAGATTAATGCTGCTAAGCAAAGCAAAAAAGAGTCCAAAGAAACTCGCCAACTCTTTGGGGTCATTGAAGTTTTGTTCAACCCAATAGTAGAAGATAAAATCAACCGTATAAAAAACTAAAAAGGTGACAATGGATACGCCAAAAAAGAGCAGATAGTAGTTATTGCTTAAAATCTTGTGCGTTGAAACGGGGATTTTTGAGTACTCCTTTTGACTCGATAGAGATTCAAAGCGGTGCGAAAATTTGACTATCATCTTCATAAGCATCAACATAGAGAGCAAAAGGGCGACAATGGAAATAAGCAAGAGATGGGCAATATCAATGAAATTGAGAATAAATCCCACCGACAATCCCCCAACAATCCCTGCCAATATCTCTCCTGACATCACTATCCCAAAGAGCCGTTTGCCTTGCTGAATAGTAAAGAGAATGCCCGTCAAAATTCCAAACTCTATTCCTACGAGCATCCACACCGCATCTTTGAAGACCATAAGTGCCATAGAGGTATAAGCAATATCGCCTATACGCATAAGAGCAAAAAAACCTATCACTATCAAAAGCACAAATCCCAATGCAATTTTGAGCAACATTTTCGTATCAAGCCGTGTCTCGAAATGCCTGTATCCGTACCCTATCGCAATCGACACCAAAGCACTTAAAATATAGACATAAGGAAGCTCTAAGATACCAAAATGGGTTAAAAACATCGTATTGGCAGTAGTCTCAAAAAAGAGAAGAGCGATACCGCTTAAAAAAGAGTGAAAAAAAAGCATCGTAAGCGGTACAATCTCATCTTTTTGGATAGAACTAAATAGGGAGGCAAACTTGTTGATGGTAGCTCCTTTTGTATTTAAAGTACTGTTATTATATTTGATTTACTTTTAGACGCTTATTAAAGTTTGGTGCTAAACATTTTAGCTTCGCAACAAACAAAGGATTACTCCCACACTTTGGAGAGATTGTAGAGGCGATAATACTCCCCGATTGCCTCTTTGAGGGTTTTGTCGTCTAGTGTTGTAGGCTTTTTGACGCCCCAGTGGGTGATAAATCCTAGTGGCATGATAGAGTTTGAGGCTTGTGGGTTTTTTATATACTCAAACATCGCTTTTTGGATACGCTCTTGTGAGCTGTATTTGAGAGTGTAGCGGTGCATAAAGATATGAAGCTGACGCTCCATGCCGTGACAACTTTTGCAATGGCTTTCAAAGTTATTAGCCCCCACCCAAAGGCTTAAAATGACTAAAAATCCAATATGACGCATGTTCCCTCTCCTACTTTTGAATCGATCGTAATGGCTATATTGTACTCTTTGGCGATATTGTAGATGATATTGTATCCCAAACCAAAACCCCCTTGCGAAGTGTTAAATCGTGTGTAGCGCTCAAAAATTTTGCCAATCTCCTCTTGGGTCATTCCCTCACCCTCATCGGCAATACTAAGGCGATTGTTGTGGAGTTTAATCGTAATCGTAGTAGCCACTTGGGTGTATTTGATGGCGTTGGAGAGGATATTATCAATCAAACGAATCAATTTTTTTCTATCCATATTCACTTCAAACTCATTGTGGGGTTCGTAAACGACTCTAAGCGATTTGGCACGAAAGAGAATATCAAAATAGCCTAATCGTTCAAAGATGATGCCGCTAAGCAAAAGATTCTCATTTTGTACCGAGGTTTGATGATTGAGCAACAAAAAAACCAAATCGTCGTAGATATTTGATACGGTCAAAGCCCCTACTTTGATGCGGTCAATTTTGGTTTGGACTTTGGGTTCGATAGGGAGACGACTTAGCAGTTCGATATTGGTCAAGATAGTCGCCACGGGGGTGTTGAGTTCGTGGGTGGTGTCACGAATGAATTGGTCAAGAAGCTTCAAATTGTCACGCAAGGGTTTAAGAATGAGCTTCACCAAAAAAATAGAGGTGGCTAGTAGCACAATCACTATCAAAACCACCCATAGCATCGCCGTGGTACTTATGCTATCCCAAAACTTAGGAGCTTTTTGCTCTATCACAATAAAAGCCGCACCCATATAGTAAGGAGTCACTTCATAAACAAGATAGAAATAGCCGTTTTTTTGAAAAAACTCCCTATCCCAATGCGATAGTTGGGTGTGGAGTGTGGAGTGGAGGAGATTTTTGTCTCTATCGTAGATGGCACTTTGGACTCCTTTACATTGGGGATAGGAAGCCTTTGTTGCTAAGGTGTTGTGTATCTCTTGAAGTTTGACATGGAGCTTTTTGGCGTTTGCTTTCATGTTGGTTTGGTAGCGTAGTTGCTCTTGTTCTTGATAGTAGTGGTAGTAGCCATAGACCAAAACTCCCAAAAGCAATAGCGTCGAAGTCAAATAGAGAATAAGCACATTGATAATGGTCTTTTTGTGGGCATTAGACAAGGCGATACCCCTCTTTTTTGATACTCTCAATCCTCTGTTTGCCTAGATATTGACGCAACTTCTTGATATAGGTTCTTAGACTCTCGTGCGAATGGGTTTCGCTAAAGCTCCACACTTGCTCAAAAATGGTATCAAAAGAGACACACGCCCCTTGATGTTGAAGCAAAAGGCGTAAAAGTTTATCCTCTTTGGGGTTGAGAGTGTAGCGATAGATGCCGCAGTGTAGCTCTTTGGTATTGGTGTTGTAATGCGTTGCATTGTCTATTTCAATCGTATCGTTATCGAGCCGATACTCTCGTTTGAGTAAGGCTTTGATACGAAAGAGTAGCTCTTCTAATTCAAAAGGCTTTTTGAGATAATCATCCGCCCCTAGCGTGTAGCCCTTAGTCAAATCATCTATACCATTAAGCGAAGTCGTGAAGATAGTAGGAGTAGCAATATGAGCCTCTCTTAGGGCTTTAAGGAGTTCAAAACCGCTCATTTTTGGCACTTTGACATCCAAAAGAAGCAAATCAAAGTTCTCCTTGTAGAGTCGTTCGAGTGCTTGTATGCCATTGTAAACAAGCACTACCTCAAACCCCTCATCGCTTAAAAACTCACCGATGGTAGAACCTAGCGTAATATCATCTTCCAAATAGAGAATTTTCATAATCGCCTACATACCGCCTTGATTGCCTCTGCCGTTGCCCATGCCATTACCTTTTCCATTACCCATACCGTTGCCCATACCGCTACCTTGATTCCACTGGTTTAATATCCATTGAGCTATCTCATCGAGTTGCGCTTGAGTGAGGTTGGGGTAGGGTGGCATTTGAGCCGTGCCAAAGCGAGGATATTTGCCTTGGCTTCCCTTTTGGATACTCTCTATTATCTTCGCTCTCGCACTCTCATCGTACCATCGGCTATTTTTTCGAGCCACTCCTGTAAATGAGGGGGCTTTATCGCTTTGACCCATGACATTATGGCAACTTAGACAACCGTTATCGCTTAGGACTTTAGGCACTTCCGCCATCAAAGCCAGAGTAACGCCTAAAAAGAGTAACGCACTTCTCATCGTTTGCCCTTTTGCGTATTTTGAGGATATTCGGGGTGACACCACTCGCTTCCCAAAGCACAACACCCCTCACTGACACCTATGTTTTTAAGCCCTTTGTCAAACGCCCAGTAGTGATTGTAGCTCCCATCTCGCAAAAATCCAAAGGTCTCTACTAAATCAGCCTTGTCTCCAGCAATAGCGATATACTCATCAAGGTCATTAATATCCGTCTCCTCTACCATACATCCCACCTCCAAAGCATCTCTTTGAGAGTTTTT
>DYMA01000179.1 GCA_020721815.1 Sulfurovum sp.
AGTTTTATGCTATTGCTTTAAAGGGGATGGTACAACGTGGTGAAACTTGACAAGTACATATGTTGCTTTCTACTACCAAAGGAACTTATGCTTTTGAATCATCTGACCCAAAGATACAAAATGGAGTATTTACCTATAGAGTATTACAAGCACTGCAAGACAAAAAAGTAGATAAAGACAATGATGGCATTATCTCAATCGTTGAACTATCCAATAAGCTCAAAGAGCCACAAAACAACCCTGACTATCAACAACCTATTATTCGTAATGTAGGTGGGGATGTGGGATTGGTAAGAGTGAGTAATGAGTAGGTGTGACCGTGTCACACGCCTTTTGTGCGATATGATCGCACCTACAAGCGGGGAGCAAAAATGCAGTTTTTAGATAGATTTAAAGAGGTGTTGGAAAACCCATTTTTTAAAACCTTGGCGGATTTTATTAAAATGTTCAAATCCTCCAAAAGCTTCTACAGTGTCTTTTATTTTCTCACTGCTTTTACGCTTCAACAAGCCATCGTTTGGAAGTATGACACGGCTCTATCAACTTGGTTTCATTTGCAAGGCAATGCTTGGTATTGGAGTTTGGGGGCTTTTGTCTTCGAGCATGGTTCAATTGAGTTGGTGGGATTAGGCGTTGTCTTGATTGCGTTGCTCTCATGGGTAGAAATCAACAAAAGCGATGAGCAAAAAAGTCCCCATCAATGCAATACAATGACTATCGGAGGCGATAATAGTGGTATTGCTATCATCGGAAAAGACAATCACGTCCATCAGCATATCGATTCAATCACAATTTTTCAACACAAAAACGATAAATGGATACCGTGGGTGATAGTGGCTTTTGTGATTGTACTATCGCTATTGCCCAATTTGGAAGTTGTCGATAGAGATACAAGACAAATACAAATCAATCAAACTCAAATCCAAAAACTCCAAACTCAAAAACTCCAAACTCAAAAACTCTTCTCCAATCTCTCAATAGAACAAAGCCTAAGGATTGACAATGAGATAGAGAGACTCAAAGATGAAAATGAGAGGATTCGAGACAATCAAAAATTTTTTGAAACATTAAGCCTAAGTGTCGCTACCAAAGCAAAAGAAATACGCCAAACAAAAGGCAATCAAATGGCTTTGGAATTTCTAAGAAGCCAAAAAGTTCAAGACCAACAAAGAGAAATAGATAAAAAAATGCAAGAGTTTGCCCAAAAGTTTCAAATGGAAGCACGACTTTTGATAGAAGACAAGCGTTACGAAGAAGCCAAAATCTCCTACAAAAACATGATTTTTTACAATAATAGCTACAAAGCATGGTTTGAGTACGGCAACTATCTCGACAAACAAGAGGAGTATGAGGAGGCAATAGTAATCTACAAGATGATACTCTTTAAAAATTTAAAAAGCAATCAACGAGCCATGACACTACACAAATTGGCAACAATCTATCTAAAGCATAACCAAATAGATGAAGCACTTATATATTTCAAAGAAGCACTCATGTTACGCAAAAAATTAATGAAAAACAATCCAAAGCTCTTTAGCCAACGTGTAGCCGATACTCTCCATAATATCGGACTAATCTACCAAAAACAAGATCGGTTCAATCAAGCAATTGAATGCTACAAAGAGGCTCTTGAGATTGAAGAATCGTTGGATAGTTTCAAAATGCTCATGACGTATAACAATCTAGGTATTGCTTATGCTAAAAATAATCAAAATAAAAGTGCAATGGAATATTACACAAAAGCCAAAACAACGGCTCAAAAGTTCATTGAACACAATACCACAAACTCAGATTATCATGAGCTTTTAGCCAATATACTTAATAATTTGGGTAACTTTTATACCCAACAAAAACAATTTCAAGATGCAAATCTCTCTTACTCACAAGCACTCAAAAAATATAAAAAAATCAGTGACAAAAATCCTAGCCGATACCGTGGAGGATTGGCACTAACGTACAACAATGTAGGCTTTATGTATCTCAATCAAACTCAACCAAATCTTGCGTTAAAATATTTTCAAAAAGCTAAGAATGCTTACGAACCTCTAGTCACCTACAACCCTAAAGTTTATTACGATAAAATAGCTCAAACGCTTTATAATATAGGGGTGTGCTATCGTGAGCTTAATCAAAAAGCAAAAGCGATGCGTATCTACACAAAGCTTCAAAAAGAGTACAAAAAGAGTGAAATGGCTAGTTCATTGCTAGAGATATTGCAAAAAAAATAAAGGCAAACCCGTTTGAATCCTATTACCCTTGAAATCATTATTGGCAAAATTTTAAAATACAAAAGCCAACTCATTAAAGGCAATGTTGTTGCTGTGCTTTCGACTTTGATGGTCGTGGCTATTCCTTTACTTATTCCTATGCTCGTTGATGAGCTATTGCTTGACAAAGAGAAAATTATCGTAGCGTTTATTCAAGAGCATATCGTCGAGACGACGCTTAGTGGCTATGTTTTGATTGTGCTTTTTTTGACGCTGTTGCTGCGTATTGGGGGATTTGTTTTGTCGATTTGGCAGACCAAAATTTTTCTTGCTATCTCCAAAAAAGTGAGCTATTTTTTACGCATCACACTCCTAAAACACCTCAAAACCGTCTCGCTCAAAGAGTATGAGATGCTCAAAAGCGGCTCTATTGCCTCCAAACTTATCACCGATATTAATACCATTGATACCTTTATTGGTGCAACGGTGAGCAAATTTATCATCTCGATTTTGACACTCTTTTTTACCGCTGTGGTGTTGCTTGTTATTGATTGGCAATTGGCTATTTTTATCCTCCTTACCAACCCGCTTGTCGTCTTTTTTACCGCCAAACTCTCTCGCAATGTGGGTAAACTCAAAAAAGAGGAGAATCTTGCTACCGAAAAGTTTCAAAGCACATTGGTCGATTCGCTCGATATTTTCTCTCAAATTCGTGCTACCAACAAAGAGGATTATTTTTTTGACAAAATTCAACTCCGTGCCAAAGAGTTGCGAGAGCGTGAGATTGCTTTTGGCTACAAAAGTGAAGCAGCGATGCGGTTGTCGTTTCTTGTTTTTTAAAGCGGTTATGAGCTTTTTCGAGCGGTAAGTATTTTGTTTGTCGCCTACGGTAGCCTCTCCATTGGACTGATGATGGCAATTTTTAGCTACCTTTGGGTTATGGCAGCCCCTACGCAAGATATTATCAACTTCCAATACGCCCTCAAAAACGCCAAAGAGGCGATTAAGCGTCTCAATGAGATTTTGGATATGCATCAAGAAAAACGTATCCCCAATTCGCCAAACCCTTTTGACAAACCTTTGGCTATCGAGGTTAAAAATCTCTCATTTGCTTACAATACTAATGACACTATTCTCAAAAACATCTCGCTTAGCATCAAAGAGCATCAAAATATCGCCCTCGTAGGAGCTAGTGGAAGCGGCAAAACGACATTGGCGAATATTTTGGTAGGATTTTATCCCCATGAGAGCGGAGAGATTTTCTACAACGGCATAAACTCCGATGAGATTGATTTAAGGGTCATTCGTGAACATATCTATCTCATCCTTCAAAACCCTAAGCTTTTTCACGACACCTTACGCTTCAACCTTACCCTTGGCAAAGAGTACGGCGACAAAGCGATTGATGAGGCACTTAAGATTGCCCAACTTAGTACCGTGATTGAAAAACTTGAAAAGGGACTCGATACGATGGTAGGAAGAGAGGGGATTAAGCTTAGCGGTGGACAACGCCAAAGAGTGGCAATAGCCCGTATGATACTTGCCAATCCTAGCATGGTAATCCTCGATGAATCCACATCGGCTCTTGATATCCAAACCGAAAGCCGTCTCTTTGCCAATCTAGCCCCCTTTATGCGACGCAAAACCTTTATCACTATTGCTCACCGTCTTAGCACCATCAAAAGTGCCGATTACATCTATGTGCTTGAACACGGAGAGATTATCGACCACGGCACTCCCCAAGAGCTAATAGACAAAGAGGGCTATTTTAGCGGGATGGTGTAAGTACGTGACACCCAAAGAGACAAGAGATGATGTGATTATAAAAACTATGCTATAATCAAAACAAAAAAAGAGCAAAACCATGAAAAAAATCCCCTACGGTATCAGCGACTTTATCCGACTCAAAAGTGAAGATTTCTATTTTATTGATAAAACGCCCTATATCGAAAAGATAGAAAACTACCCCTCTAGCTTTTTGATGTTCCTACGCCCACGCCGATTTGGTAAATCCTTGCTCATTGCCATCC
>DYMA01000180.1 GCA_020721815.1 Sulfurovum sp.
AGGCTTTGCCGATTTTGGGCGACACAAAAGCACCCGCCGCACCGCTACCGCCTGAAGCAATCTCGTCGGTTCTATCGACTAGGCAAATCTTTAGCCCTTTTTGGTGCAAAGCATGGGCAACCGCACAACCCGCAACACCCGCACCCACTACTACGGCATCGTACATACTATCTCGCATTGAACTTTTTGAAGCTTTGGTTCACAAAATCTCTTCTTTAATTCAAATAGGCATCTTTTTGAAAATACCCGATACGTCCGTCGCTAGTATCAACCCGAAATTGAATCACATATCGACCTTTTTTGGATATTTCAACACCATCAACGCTATAGTTACCGTTGCTTAACCCAACATTTTGAATATACTTATCATCCTCTCGTGTATGGGGTCTGGTCAAAAGAAAACTTACTTTAGGTTCTTGCAGCGTTGCATTGCCCAAACTCTTAATATGAAATTGAAAACTATTTTTGCCTTGCGTTAGCTCTATGTATTCAAATTTTTTAAGATTTGAGTGTTTGTTGTCTTCATTGACAATGCTTTTTTTATCCAAAAGCTCAATAGTAAAATCTCTATTAAATGCCTCTTTTTTAGCCAACATCTCATTGATATTGATATCGACAAGTTGATACTTTTGCATATAGGTGTTGGACTCTTGTACGGGCATAGAGGAGGCTGATTTGATCGTCCAATAGCCCAATACAATTGCCATAAATATAAATCCAACAATCATGTGAGGCCAATAGGTCTTCTCTTTATGGGTTGTTGTCATTTTTAAATCTCCTTAATAATGGTCTAAACATAAAAATCCAAATCACAAAAGCAGTCCCAATATAGACAATGTATCGAAAGATATTAATCACCTCTTTGGTGTCATTGGGTATCACTTTGGTTAAAACAACGCCTTTGGATTTGGCTATTTGTTCGGCGAGTTCAGATACACCTTGTACTATACCAATATTATACTTATCTTCTAATTTATTTTTATCGGCAGATGCTACCACATCTATCAATGCAGCTTTTACATCACTTGCATTATAGAGCAAAGCGACATCTGTTGAGGAAGGAATAAGTCCAACACGCATAGACCGAGGCACAAAAACGAGTACCACATACGGCTTACTAATATTGCTCTCATAGGCTTTGACGTATTCAAATAGATTTGCGTTTTGCTCCAGCTTTTCATTGGAACTCACCACATAGATATGAATACCTAACTTTTGTTTGGCTTCGACAATAATATCTTGAACAATGGGTCTAGCTTGAATGGATACAAAATCATCTTTAAGAATATTATTTGCGTTAAGTGTGTGAGAGAATAAAGCAAACAGGGCAAAAGCCCATGCTATACTTTTGATTTGCATATTTAGTTGATAAATAGGTGATTATCTGTCAAAACAGACCACAATGTAATGAGTGCCATCACAACCATTGTCCAGCTAAGTACTTTATCCATAATTGATAACATTATAAGCCCCTTTTACTGTGCATCTTTAAATGCATGTTGTGCATTATCTCTACTGTTGGCTTTGACATTATCCAAGCTACTCGTTAGCGGTGTTGGGTCGTAATAGTTTGCTGCACTCTTTTTTTGTACACCAATACCCCATACCGTCAAACCTACCAAGATTGTCAATAGCAATACAGTAGCAATTAACATACCCGTAACACCATCCAAGACGAACACGCCTCTGTTAGTATTTTCTGCCATAATCTACTCCTTATTGCTTCAAAGTCGAAATATAAGCCGACAATGATTTCATTTGAACATCTGTAAGCATAGTATTAAACGATGGCATTGCACCAATATTGCCTTTTTTACCATGCTTAAGCGTATTAACCACAACGGTTTCATCGTACTCAACCAAATTGGGTGACATACCGTTCATTCCTTTGCCGTCAGCTCCATGACACGATGCACACGCTACAAACGATGCAGGTGCTTCACCTTTCATGCCGCTAGCCACATACTCAGCAATTGCCTCAGCATCAGCACCCGTTGCCATACCCGCAGGCATTGCACCCATTGGGTATTTGAGTTGATTTTGACCATTTTTAATGACATAAAGAACTTGATCTTTGGTAAATCTTGATGTAAAATCTTGTGCTTTGCCCGAAAGACCATCTCCTGTTTCACCGTGACAAGGCGCACATTGTACTAAGAAGATTGACTCACCCATCTCTTTGTTTGGGTTTTTGTGATACTCTTGAAACTTTTCATTGTAAGCTTTTACCTCTTCGTTGTATTGACCCACTTGCGAAAATGCATTGAGTGGATAACCAACCAAAAAGTACCAAATACCCCAAATCATTACAGCCAAAAACGAATACGCCCAACCTGCAGGTAGTTCGTTTTTATACTCACCAATTCCATCCCAATTTTCCTTGGCCAATTCACCCTCAGCCTTGTCTGTCTTCATTTGATTGATATACTTTGCAGATACACCAAATGATAATACAGCAATTACGATAGCACCTAAAAATGTAAGTTGGTTGATTGGGTCATCCAAATTAACATTCATTTGCTTCATAACTACAAATGTTGCAATAATTAATACCGCTGAAAATGCCAGTGCTTTAACTATTAAACTATTCATCTATTTTGCCTCCCTTTTCTTTTTTGTCTAGGGTTTTAGGATTACGTTCAACGGGAGCATCGGTTATCTCATCGTTGAGAGCAATATTTGCATACTGCTCGTAATCTCTCTCCCCTTTTTTTTCGCTTCTATATAGGTGGATAATGTATCCATAGAGTAAAAATACCAAAAATACAGTAAAGAAGAAATTCGCATACGCTTGTATCTCTCTTATCTCCACGCTATACTCCTTAACCTTACTTCAATCTGTGCATATATGCAATCAATGCAACGATCTCTGGAATCTCTCCACGAGCAACCGCATCTTTTACATTTTGATTTTTCATATCTGCTGCAATCACTTTGGCTTCAGCCAATGCTGCTGCTTTGGCTTCATCTAATGTTCCAAGCTTGACACCGCCCTCTACATCGTAAGGAGTGTTAAAGATTGTTTTGACCGTTACGGCTTCAGCATAAGCTGTATCAATGTCAGCAATATTTGCAAATTGATGCTTGTATGCTGGCATAATCGATTGTGGAACAACAGATTTTGGATCCCACATATGATTTTCATGCCAATCGGTTGTTCGGTAGTTTCCTACACGGTGAAGATCTGGACCTGTTCTTTTTGAACCCCAAAGGAAAGGTCTATCGTAGGCATATTCACCACTAAGTGAATACATACCGTATCTATCCGTTTCCGATTTAAAGGGTCTAATCAACTGAGAGTGACAAGCAATACAGTGGTCTTTTTTATACACTTCTTTACCTGCTAACTCCAACACAGTGTAGGGTTTAAGTCCTGCTACGGGTCTTGAAGCCTCTGCAAAGTTTGGAAGAATCTCGATAAGTCCCGCAAATGCGATAACAACAAAAACACCTACACTAAAAAAGAATGGATTTTTTTCTAACCAATGAAACATAATCTGCCTCCTTACGCTATAGGTGATCTAAACTGTGGTTCTTCTTCGAGTTTCTTAGAAGCAGTTATAGTCATATACATATTGTATGCAAACATAATAAATCCTGTTAGATACATTAAACCAGCCAAAGCACGAATCGTGTAGTATGGGTGAAGAACCGCAACAGTATCAATAAATGAGTACATTAAGTTACCGTATTCATCCACGGCTCTCCACATCATACCTTGTGTAATACCTGCAATCCACATAGATGTAAAGTAGAGTACAACAGCAGTTGTTTGAAGCCAGAATTGTGTCTCCATCAAAGATTTTGAATAAATCTCTCTCTTAAATACTCTAGGAGCCATATGGAAAAGAGCCGACATAATCATAAATGCAACCCATCCAAGTACACCATCGTGAACGTGACCAGGAATCCAATCGGTAAAGTGAGCAATAGCATTAACCGATTTAATCGCTTGAATTGGTCCTTCCAAAGTAGAAAGCATATAGAATGTAGAAGCAAGAACCATGAATTTAATCAATGGGTTATCGGTCAATTGATTCCACTCACCTTTCATAGTCAAAAGCATGTTGATTGCTGATCCCCATGAAGGCAAAATCAAAATAACTGAGAAGATTGAACCCATTGTTTGCATCCAATCAGGAACAGTTGAATAGAGAAGGTGGTGTGAACCTGCCCAAAGATAAACAAACATCAATCCCCAAAATGAGAGCAATGACAATT
>DYMA01000181.1 GCA_020721815.1 Sulfurovum sp.
TAGCCCTCGACAAAGAAGCCCAATGGAGCTACCAACAAGACCTCAAACGACGACTTGACTACAAAGCCGTATTGGATTATGCGATAGAAGAGGCGACGAAGGAGGGGATGGAGAAAGGGATTGATATTGGGATTGAGAAAGGGATTGAGAAAGGGATTGATATTGGGATGGAGAAAGGTATCGATATTGGGATTGAAAAGGGTATTGAAAAGGGCAAGAGAGAGGCAACGCTTGATAGTGCCGTTATGATGATAAAAGAGTTTGATTTATCTATCGAACAAGTAGCCAATACGCTTAATATTACAATTGATGAGCTTACGAAGTATTTGGATAAATAATTTTAATAAAGGCAGAGAGGCAAATTCTCTTGAGGAAAAAAGTAATTGTAAAGTCAATTAATAATTGTTGGATTTTATTGTTAGGAGGTTTTGGCTAAGGCACAGCTATAAGCTGGGTTCTGTCTTGGATAGTTATTTATCTAGGAGCTATGTTGCCATAGCCCTCAAGCGAAGTACTATAGTGTGTGAGACTTTTACCGTGTACTTCTTGCTACAGACAGGGTTTACCTAGCTACCCGTGTTACCACAGGCACTGGTAGGCTCTTACTCTACCGTTTCACCCTTACCTGCCCTATTTGTTGCCAAATAAGGAGAGGCGGTTTGCTTTCTGTTGCACTTGCCCTCAGATTACTCTGGCCATCGGTTAGATGGAGTCTTGTCTCACGTGTAGCCCAGACTTTCCTCTCGCAGAATTTTCTATAATAAAAAATTCTACCAGCAACCATCCACTGTACCTTAGGGTGCAATTATAGCACACTTTTCAAGCTATATTAATCAATTCTAAGTAAAATACCCCAAATTGACAAAGGCCAAACTCCCATGTTTCACAGACTCATAGAATTTTTTGTACTCCATACTCGACTCAACTACTTGCTCTTTGTTCTTATTTTTGGGGTGGGGGTCTATGCCTATCAAAAGACACCCAAAGAGATTTTTCCTGTTTTTGATTTGGATCAAATCATCGTTACGGGGGCTTATAGCGGTGCATCGTTGGATGTCATGGACAAGATGGCGGTAGATCCTCTTGAAGATGAACTCAAAAATATTGATGATGTTGAAAAGATGACAAGCGTGATTACATCGGGGCGTTTTACTATCGTTATGGAGCTTCGCAAAGGGGTTGATCCCTACAACTCTTTGGACAAAGTCAAAGATGCCCTCGCCCTCGCCTCTCGAACGCTCCCTAGCGATATGGATGAGCCTACGGTGAGGGTGCTTAGTATCCAGCGAGATTTGCTCAATATCGTCATAGAGTCCGATACGCTTACCACCGATACGCTCAAAAACAAAGCCAATGAACTCAAAGATAGAATTTCAACGCTTAAAAATATCTCCGAAGTGACCATTTACGGTGATTCCGATCTCTACTACGATATCAAAGTCGATGCTCAAAAGGTGGAGGGGTATGGACTAAGCATGGATACCATTACCAAAGCCATTGCCAAACTCTCCTATATCTTTCCTGTAGGACTCATTGAAGATAAACAAAAGGGTTTCTATTTCGTCTCGACGGCCAATAGCAAAAACTCTTCGGACACATTTGGTGAAGCCTTGATAAACATCGCAGGTAAACAGCTACGGCTCAAAGATGTGGCCACTATTGCTAAACGCTACGAGGATTCGGCTACGCTTTTTAGAATCAACTCCAAAAATGCTCTCAATGTACTTGTCAAACAAAACGAAAACGGCAATGCCCTAAAGGTAGCCGATGATGTAGCGAAGTTGCTTGCACAATTCAACGCCAAAAATCCCAATATCCAAACCTTTATCTTTGATGACAACTCCGAAAAGATTCGAGACCGTCTTAATATCGTCATTTCCAATATCCTCTTTGGACTCATTATTATCTTCTTTTTGGTAGCGTGGCTGATTAATTTTAGAATGGCTACTATCATCATCATCGGTATTCCTACCTCTTTTGTGATAGGGGCTTTTTATTTCTATCTTTCAGGCTATACGGTCAATATGATTTCGCTTATTGGGGTACTTATTGCTTTGGGTATTATCGTCGATGATGCCATTGTGGTGAGTGAAAATATCCAACAAAAGCTTGAAGAGGGGATGGATATCAAAGAGGCGACTATCAAAGGGACGCAAGAGATGGCCGGTCCCGTTACCATTGCTTCGCTTACGACGATTTTTGCTTTTATTCCTGCACTTATGATTAGCGGGACGATGGGGGAGGTGATTAAGCTCATTCCTATTGCCGTTTCGGCTTTGGTAGTAGCTTCGCTTATCGAATCGTTTATCTTTTTGCCCATTCACGCTTCGCACACACTCAAAGCCAATGCCAAAACACGCTCATGGGAACTCCCAAATCGCCTCTACAGCAAAGTGATACACTTTCACATGCACTACAAAAAGTTCTTTTTGTTTACCTTTATGATTATTGTACCTCTTTTGATAGTCGTAGGGATGAAGCTTAGCAAATTCCAGATGTTTCCCAAATTTGACGATACGACCATTAATCTCTCGCTCAAAGCCAATGTCAATACAAGCCTAGAGGATACCAACGCCATTTTGGGAGAGATTCAAAAAGAACTCCTCACCCAAAAAGAGGCGTTTGCTATCAAAAACATCGGCGGTGTAGCAGGATTTAGAAGAGACAGTGCGGGTAATAGCGAAAACTACCCCTATGTAGGCGATATTACTATCGTGCTACACAAACTCAAAGCCGATAATGTCGTTGATAGATTTATCACCCCTTATCTAAGCTTCTATTACGATGAAGAGGGGCGTATCAGACAAGAGCAATCTTCGCAAATCGCCCAAAAAATCAAAGCCTTTTTGGAAAAACGTGATCTCAAAAAACGCTTTAATCTCGTCGATCTCTCCATCGTCGAACGCAAAGTAGGGCCCATCAAATCCGATATAGAGATTGGTTTGGTATCCAACGACAACCAAAAGATTATCCAAACCATCAATGGACTCAAAGCCAAAGTTGAGGCTATCAAGGGGGTGGTAAGTGTCACCGATAACATTCAATTTGGTATCGATGAGATTAGGCTCTCTATCAATCCTTACGGTGAGCAGTTGGGGCTTGATGAGGCCACTATTGGAGCGTTGCTTTCCAATTTCTATCTCTCCAAAATCAACTCTAATACCTTCGATGAAGCAGGTTTGCTTGAAATCAAAATCGAAAGCACCCAAAAAGATAGCCTCGAAGCACTCAAAAATTTTCAAATCACACTGGTTGATGGCACCGTTGTAGCCCTCAAAGAGGTGGTGTTGCTTGAAGTGGTCAAATCCTTTGAGAAGCTTACCAAAGACAATGCCCAAAAAAACTTCTACCTCTTTGCCAATGTTGATGCCGATATTATCACAGGAGGCGAGGTGCTTCAACTGCTACAAGAGGATCTCAAAGCACTCTCCCAAGAGGGTATCAAAGTGGCACTCAAAGGCGAAAAAGAGAAAAAAGATGAACTCAAACGGGATATGATGTTTGCTACGGCTTTGGCTATGGTGCTTATTATGCTCTCTTTGGTCTATATGTTTGACTCTTTTAGAGAGACGGCGATGATGCTTTCCGTCATTCCCTATTCGATGCTAGGCGTTTTGATAGGTCACGCCATTATGGGGCTTAATCTCTCTATGCCCTCTTTTATTGGGATGTTGGGACTAGCAGGGGTAGTTATCAACGATGGGATTATTATGATCGTAACCCTCAAAAAAGCCCAAGATTTGCAAGATGTTTACCGTTTAGCCGCATCAAGACTACGTCCCATTGTGCTTACAACCGTTACCACTCTTGTGGGATTGGCGACGATTATCTTTTTCCCTACAGGACAAGCCGTTATCTTCCAACCTCTTGCTATTTCGCTAGGATTTGGACTAGCATGGGGAACCATTCTCAATCTCATCTATCTGCCCGTACTCTACACCTTCATCAACCAAAAACGACTCCACGCACAAGGCTACTAAAAAAGTAGCTTTAATTGTCCAAATGCTTTTTTAGTTCATCCGTTGAGATATTAAGGGTATTGGCTACTTGTTCGATAGATAAATCAAACTCTTTGATCATCATAGCGGCACTATGAAGCGTTGCCTCTTTTTTACCTTCCTCTCTCCCCTTTACCAATCCTTGTTCCAACCCTTTTACCAATCCCTGCACCAACCCTTTTTCCAATCCCTGCACCAGCCCTTTTTCCA
>DYMA01000182.1 GCA_020721815.1 Sulfurovum sp.
GTCTATCGCTTGTGTTTAGAATGCTAGGTAACCATAACGTTGTGAAACTGGACACACATACCTATTATACAAATAGAAAAATTAATTTTAAGTAAAATGGAACAAAACAACGCAACAGAGTCGTTGTGTTGTTTTGTTTTTAGATTACTTTAGCATACAGCGAAAGGAGTTGCAGCTCTCTATCGATAGCGAAGATTTGTTGATCGTATTTTTTGATAGTGAGGGAGTTGTACATGAGTTGGGTATCCCATTTGGTCTTCTCGCCTGCTTTTTCAAGATTTTTGGTGAGTTGATAGAGGCGTGTGTAGAGTTGTTGGTCTTTGTAAGCCAAATTGATTTTTTTGTTGAGAATATCAAGATTGGTCAAAGCCAATTTGTACTCATTGTCAATGGCTTTGCGTTTTTCAAAGAGGCGTGTTTGGGCTTCGAGATAGGCCACTTTTGCCGATTCGACATCCTTAAAGGAGTTGATACTAAAGGGTATCGAGACGGTAAATCCATAGGTGTGATACGCCTCTTTGAGCGGAGCGTTGGCAAACATGGGGTTGAGGTCTCCGTCATTGTACCTTGCTTGTACCGAGATAGTAGGAAGGTATTTTGTCCATGTCAATTTGGAGCCGTATTGCTTCTCTCGTGCTTCAAATTGTTTTTTGACCAACTCTAAATTTTGCCCTTTGTAGCGTTTGGCTTGTATGAGTTTGAGTTTGGGCAGTTTGATAGTGTTGGGATTTTTATCGCTTAGAAGTGAAAAATCATTTTTGAGTTTAGCAATGGTTAGGTCAAGCTCCAAAAGTTGCGTCTCATCGGAGTTCTTTTTGAGGATAGCTTGATCCAAAAAGCTGCTATCAATCAAGCCGTTGTTGTAGCTATCACGCTTTTGTCGTATATCAATCTCATCGTTTTTGACTAGCAACGCCAATTTGGCTTTTTGCAATGTGAGTTTTTTGATATTGTAGAGAATGGAGAGGGCATTGACAATCATCTCTTTTTGGGCTATATCAATCGTGACACCGTTGAGGTCACGAACCGCATCGGAGTATTTGATAGCAAAGTAGATACCCCCCGATTTGAAGATAGGTTGATCTATCCCGATACTAAAGCTCCCCGTATCAACTCTACCCGTTGTGTATTGTTCTGAGTAGGTTTTGGTATAACTAGCCGTTACAGGTGAAACCCAACTGTTGCTTAGCTTATCACTCTCTAGCTCATTTTTTTTCTTTTGGTACTCAATGATTTTTTGGTTATTGGGAGAGAGCAAATTGAGCAACTCATCCTCTTTGGCGTTGAGCAATCCCAAAATTAGAGTACTAAAGAGAACTATTTTCCGTATTGACATGGTAGCTCCAAGATTAATTTTTGATTGTATTCTAGCATAGAAACTTCAATTAGACCATTAAAAAGAGTCTAAAAATGCGCTTTTTTATTTTAATCTTCACGTGTTTAAGCTTTAGGGTTCGATGAATGGCTACATAAGTGCGTTTTTGACGCAACTCTATCTCGCCAATCATTGTATTATCCAGCCCCAACTCACCGCACAAAGCCCCTACAATATCCCCTTTGCGTAGCTTGTCGCTTTTGCCACCATCAATGATAAGGGTTTGCATGATTGCGCAAGTTGGCACGATAGGGACATTGAGGCAACTCCCTTGTTCAGGCAAGGCACCTATTGTCTCTTCGAGTTTTCTTGTCTCATGGGGTTGATAGAGGGCGATACTAAGCGATTGGCTTCCATTACGCCCTCCCCTCCCTATTCTGTGGGTGTGGATTTGAGGTTTGTCGGCTATATCGTAGTGAACAACCATCTCAACCCCCTCAATATCAATGCCCCTTGAAACAATATCGGTCGCTATCAAAATGCAAACCGAACCATTTTTAAAGGCTATAAATATCTCATCTCTTGCGCTTTGTTCAAAATCACCGTGAAATGCCAAAACGCTAAAACCGTACTCTAGTAACATATCGTAGAGCCTATCGACCTCCACTTTGGTATTGGCAAAAACGATGGTTGAACGGGCTTGATAGTGCGAAAGAACTTCAAGAAGTGTTTGGTCTTTATTGTGTGTCTTATAGGCAAGAGAGCGAATGTTTTGAAGGTTATCATCGAGCTTAATAAAGGCTCTATTGGTGGTAATGTGTTCGATAAGAGCGTCAAGTTTGCTTTGGAAAGTGGCACTAAAAAGTAAAGTTTGCTTTGTTTTGGGCAAAATTGAAGCGATTTTGACAATCTCATCACGAAATCCCATCTCCAACATCTTGTCGCCCTCATCAACAATTAGCATACTTACCTTTGCAAGATCGACACTCTCACGTGAGATATGATCCATCAATCTCCCCACGGTCGCTACGACAATATCGGTTTTGTTTTGAAGCGATGAGCGTTGGAGACTAAGGGGTTCTCCTCCTACAAGCGTGGTGACGTTGAGATTTTGAATGTATCTCCCTACCAAACGTATCTCATGGGCAATTTGAACAACCAATTCACGAGTAGGTGCCAAAATAAGAATTTGGGGTTTGTTGTGGGTTTGCGTGAGCCTAAGAAGCGAAGCGATAGCAAATACAAGGGTCTTGCCCGATGCTGTGGGGGCTTGAATCACACTGTCTTGTTGGGTTAATACAATGGGAAGAGCTTTTTGCTGGATAGGTTTAGCCTCAATAAAGCCCAACTTTTCAAGATTGTCTATTAACTCAGAAGGAAGAGAAAGCTCTTTGAAGGTCATTGATCACTCCAAAGGAGTGATAGGTTTGGAACGTTTGCTATTGGTTAGCCTTTTTGTACTCCATAATCATATGAAGTGCCTCATCTTTGAGCAACAATTTCTCTTTTTTGATTTGCTCTCTCTCAACATCATTGAGGTGTAATCTACCCTCATCGGCATCTTTTGCTTTTTGATCCAACTCATTGTGTTTCTCAAAAATTTTTGCAAAGTGTGCATTTTCTTGCTTTAAGGCTGAAATTTCATCTCTGTATTCATGTAACATGGGACGGCTCCGACTGTAATTTTTTGAAAGTAATTATAGCTATTGTTTACGTAAAATAGGATTAAATTTTGGTTGCAACCAAAAAGATATACTCTTTTCCGAATATTTTGACCCGATAGTGGTGCTGTTGGAGGTATTTTTTGCAAAAATAGATATCTTTGATAAGCGTTGAGAGGTCAGAGTCTTTGGAGTGCGGCACTTTTGCTCCGTAAATGAGTTCGCCATCAATCCAGCGTGAATTGGGAAATCCCATGATAATCGAAGCCTCTTTTGTCAAAAGTTGTTGCACCAAATCCATAAAAAGTTTTTTGAAATTTGAATCAACACTTTGAAGCGTAGCGATGGTAATAAGCAAATCAAAGCGTCCCAAACCAGTATCCAATTTGCCAATATCTTGCACGACACATTGCACATTGCTATGGTTTGCAAAGACTTTTGTGGCATACTCTATCGCCGATACCGAGTAATCAACCCCTACAAACTCAATAGCATTAAATTGCTTGGCACTAAGTCTCTCTTGAATCGCCGCAAACTCATCGCCTCGATTGATACCCAGATTGATAATGCGTTTGATAGAGTCAAAATCAATCGCTTTGAGTGCCTCTTGGTAGTAGTATTCAAAGGCAAATTCGCCCGATTTGTTAATTTTGGCAAACAGACTCTCTATGCCGTACTTCTCGTGAGGATTATGGAGGCGGTGAAAGGAGTTCTCAAGGCTTAACGCTTCAAACGTAAGCTTTGCAAAATAGGGCGGAAGTGCTTGAGGAAGATGCATTTTGCAGTGTAAAATATTGGATAAATCAAGCCAACTTTTGAGTGAACGATAGCAATACTCCTCACCCTCAACCTCTACGATGCTTCCACTGTAATGAGTGCCAATATCGGGAGAGAGAATTTCAAACGTTGCCCTCCCCTCTTTGGAAAGTTGCCATTGCAATGTCTCAATAATCTCTTTGGAAGATTCAAGCTTAAAGCGTATCATCAAAAACTGGCTTTACCATGAGAGTTTCACGTAGCGTCTGCCCCAACGTATCGCTTTACGTTTGTCAATTCCCATGTAGATGTCAATTTTATTGCGAAAGCGTTTGTTCATTTTGTCTCGCACGGTGTAAACTTCAGGAAGCCCTGAGATGCGTACTTTTGTGCCGTTTTTAAGCCCGTGTTTATGAATAAGATCACGAG
>DYMA01000183.1 GCA_020721815.1 Sulfurovum sp.
TAGAGTTTTATCACCTTTTTTAGAAGATATTTTACAATATTGTCAAACTAAAATCGATGTCAATAGTTGTGCTGGTAGTGAGTTGAACAACCTTTTAAACATAACATATAATTATATAGAAAATCCTAAGAGAACATTAAATGATAATTTAACTTATGGTATCGTAAAAAACAATCCATCAATTGCTTATTTTAATCTTATCGCAATGAGTGGATACAATAAAGGAAACTCTGAAAAATATAATGAGCAAATAGCTCTCATTGACAAATTTATGGACAATTGGCTCAAGAGCAATTCGCATATTGATACTTTAATTTTTGATGTACGATTTAATAGTGGTGGTTATGATGAAAACAGTATAGAATGGGCAAATTGGCTTGTTAATGAGAGTAAAACTATTATGACAAAAGAGGCAAAATGGGGCAATGGTTTTACCAAATCAACTCAAATTCATACACAACCAAAAGCCAATGCTTTTCAAGGAAAGATTATTGTATTAACAAGTAAAATGAGTGCGAGTGCGACTGAAATATTTTTGTTGGCACTAAAACCATACGATAAAGTTACTCTTATTGGCGAACAAACACAAGGTGTATTTTCAGATGCACTCTTGAAAAAGCTACCAAATGGCTTTAACTTTAGCCTTTCAAATGAAGTATATAGGGACTCTAGTGACATTATATATGAAGCTCAAGGTGTACCAGTCGATGTTGAGATGCAAAATTATACAAAAGAGGAGATTATCAAGCAACAAGACTTGGTTTTGGAGAGAGCCATATCATTTGCTAAGCACTAAGAGTATTTCTCATTCCACCACTCCCGAGTTTGTGAAATAATGGCAGGGTGTCAATGTATTGCACCTTTGTAGTATCAATTTTAAAGAAATTTCTTGCAAAATTGGCTTTTGGTGTATCAAAATGCACCCTACGCTATTTGAACCGTTATTATTTCACACTCTCGGGAGAGGTGGAAGGAGAAAAAATACCCACAATCAAAAATCAAAAGACTACCCTTTCTCTAAAACTCCACGAATATTCGATGGGGCGATGTAGAGTTTAGTTTTGCCTTGTGCGGTGAGGGCTAGGATTTTGTGTTTGGTTAGGTCATTGAGGTATTTTCTTGCACTGTTGAGGGATTTGTCGTAATCGGTAGCAATCTCTTTGGCACTAAAGGTTCGTCCAGGGTTTTTGATGGCTTTTTTGATAATATCTTTTTGGATGAAATTGAGTGTTGCACCCATGCGAGAGCTGCTTAGTAGCGTATTGATCTCCTCAAAGTCACGGCTTTTTTGTTCGAGATAGGTAAGCAGTTCATCGATGGCTCGTAAAATAATATCAAGCTGATAATCGATAAAATAGGTCATATCATTATCATCAATCTCACTGTAATAAAAGCTCATTCCGTAGTGTTTGGGAGCCTCTTTGAGCAATTTACTAATAGAGATATACTCAAAATAGTCAAATCCGCTTTTGAGCATAAACCAGTAGAATATGGCCCGTGCGGTACGTCCGTTACCATCGCAAAAGGGGTGTTCGTAACCTATCATAAAATGCAGCATAATGGCTTTGACAATAGGGTGGATAAATATCTCCTCTTCGCCTAAATGGTGTGTATTGGCAAAGTCGCATACGGCTTGAAGCCGTTTTTCGATTAGTGTATGTAAAGGAGGCTGATGGAGGATGGTATCACTGCCATCGCTTATTACAATATCATCGCTTTGGCGAAATTTACCTGCAATATTGCCGTTTTCATCACTGCCAAAAGTAGCAATTCGGTGCAAATCAAGTATCGTATCAAGGGTAAGCTCCTCGTTGATAAGGTGTTTAATTTCACGCATAAGCAGATAGTTGTTGAGTATCATTGCCTCATCGGAGTTTTGCGGTTTGCGGTTGTGAATAAGCATATCTTTGGCAACTTTTCGAGTGGTGGAAGCCCCCTCTAGCTGTGAAGAGCTGATGGCTTCTTCCATAATGAGTGAGGAGATAAGGTAGTGCTTTTTGATGGAGTTATTAGGTACGATACCGCTTGAAGAGAGATGCGAAATTTTGTAGAGTTTGGCTTGGAGCGTATCGGGAATGCAAAAGAGAAACATATTGCCCTCTTTGTCGTAATACTCCAGAGGTTTGGATTTGGAAAAGCGTACAAATTTGGTTGCCCACCACGCCTTTTGGGCATCATCTCCCTCTTTGATACGGTAGCGAAACTTATCCCAGTAGAGATAACGCCCCTTGCTATCGGTATCTTGATACTTTTGGAGATACTCCAAACTCTCTTGAATATTATAAAGTGTCGGATGAAATCTAAAGGGTGCTTTTTGGATAATACTTTTTGCCATGGTTTAACTCAAATTTTCATTTTTGAGCTATTATATACCTTTTGCGTAAATCGTTTACGCTTGAATGCTATAATCGTATCAAAAAAAGGAAACCCTTTGAAAGCCCTCACCCTTCTTGCACTCTTTTTGCCTCTATGGCTTCATGCCCAAATTGAAGATTCTATTGTCAAAATCTATACGGTATATAAATCTCCCAACTACGATACTCCATGGAATACCTCAATCCAAAGAGCCAACGGCAGCGGAACGATTATCGCCAACAAACGCATCCTTACCAACGCCCATGTCGTCGCCAATACCACCTTTTTGGAGGTTCAACGAAACGGCGAACCCAACAAATACAAAGCCCGTGTAGAGTTTATTTCGCATCAAGCCGATCTTGCTTTGCTTGTAGTCGATGATGAGCATTTTTTTGATGGCACAAAGCCTCTTGAACTGGGAGAATTGCCCAAAACGCAAGATGAAGTAGTGGTGTATGGTTTCCCCATGGGTGGCACAACCTTAAGCATTACCAAAGGGGTGGTTTCACGGGTAGAACATATCCAATACGCCCACTCCAACGAACTCTTTTTGGGTATTCAAGTCGATGCTGCTATCAATCCAGGCAACAGCGGAGGACCCGCTATCATTGATAACAAAATTGCAGGAGTGGTGATGCAAGGGATTCAAAACGCTCAAAATCTGGGCTATTTGATTCCCACAGAGATTATTAAGCACTTTTTTGAAGATATAAAAGACGGCAAATACGATGGGTTTGCCGATTTGGGACTTACGACGATGACAATGGAAAATGAGTCGATGAGAGAGTACTACAAAATGGATGCCAACACTTCGGGTATTTTGGTCTCCGATATTGCGCAAGTCTCCGATGCCTACAACAAACTCAAAATCAACGATATTATCACCGCAATTGACGGGCATAATATCCAAAACGACTCCAAAGTGGAGTTTCGCAAACATGAATTTACCTACTACCCCTATTATATGGATAAAAAACAGATAGGTCAAAGCGTTAGGCTTGATATTATCCGAGAGGGTAAAAAGATGCACGTCGATGTCGTAGTCAATAAGCGTACAGGCGATACATTGGTCGTCGATACCATCAAATACGATACGTTGCCAAAGTACTATATTTTGGGTGGTTATGTCTTTACTCCTTTGACTCGCAATTTATTGCACAACAAAAAAGGGTATCTTTTGCGACTACGACAAACCGCCGAGGAGTGGGCATCCAACAAGAAAAAAGAGGCGGTGTTGTTGCTTAGTGTATTGGCTCACGATATTAATCGAGGCGACTACAACTATTCGCTTTGGATGATTGACAAGATTAACGGCAAAGAGTTTGTGGATTTCAATGAATTTGTAGAGCTTATCAAAAACTCCAAAGAGAAATACATCGTCCTAGAGGGCGAAAAAGGCTCTAAGGTGATTATCGATAGAGAAAAAGCCCTAGCAGCCCAACAAGATATTTTGGAACGCTACAACATCAAAGACAACGAAAGAGTTCAATAGTCTTTTGCTTTGTTACTCTTTGTTTACTCCTTATTGGATATAATAAATCATGAATCCAACAAGGAGAAAATGTGTTGCGTATTGTGATTATACTATTGTTCAATTCTTTTTTGGTTGCCGATGGGCTTACGTTGCTTCATGAGTATAAACAAGCTATCCAAAACAACAGTGAAAAAGAGATAGAAGCCCTCTATGAGAGCGAAAAGAGTGATTGGGTTTCACCCGCTTCTCTCTCGCTTTCCACCTACAACGAATCTTCCCGTCAAATTACCCATCAAAAGCCCTTTCTATGGGGAAT
>DYMA01000011.1 GCA_020721815.1 Sulfurovum sp.
TCCACCAAAGCCCGTATTTACGAGGTTTTATTGGGGAGTTGGGTGGGAGGATTCGCTAGAAGAGTCCTTTTTGGCACATTTAGGGGAGCATCAAGAGGCGATGATGTGGTATGAGATGCTTGTAATCTTACGCTCTATCGCTACCCATAGGGATTTTGCACTCACGCTAGAGCAGTGGAGAGCGAAGTATCGTGGAGTGGTGCTTGATTGTGGTTGGAGTGAGATAGATGAATGGTTGGCAAATATGAACCAGAGTGATACAAAAGCGAAGCTGATAGAGGCGGTGGGGGTTTTTAAATCGCATTAGGTTTGTTTTTTACTTCCTAAACAATTTAGAATGGCTACCCACACGAGTCAATGCCAATTCTAAAATATCGTTTTCTATTCTATAAATCAATAACAAATCAGGCTTTAAGTGACACTCTCTACAGCCTAGATAATTGCCAATTAGTCTATGGTCTTTATATTCTTTGCCCAACTCTTCGCCATTAGCCAATAGAGTAACAACCTCTTTGAGTAGGGCTTTATCTTCGTTGGATAGCTTTTTGTAATCTTTTTTAAAACTACTCGTTCTAAATATTGTGTACACTTATGTATCCAAATCAGCAAACAATTCATCCACACTGTTGAAACTTTTGCCCTCTCTAGCCTCCAGTTCATCGAGTGCCTTTTGGGTCTCGTGATTGGGAATTTTCACCTCAAAAGGTAGCCCCTGATTCATCACTATCATATTATTGAAAATACCGATAGCCTGAGAGTAGTTTAATCCCAATTGATGGAGAATATCTTTGGCTAGATTATAATTAACTTCATCAACCCTAATAGTTGTTTGTGTTTTCACGACCGACTCCTATCTGTTTTTATTATTATATCCCAATTCATATACAAAAGCAATCAAAACTTTAGCATTTGGGAGAGTATCAAGAGGCAGTGGGGGTTTTTAAATCGCATTAGGAGTGACATTTTGGAAGTGGGACTTTAGTTATAAAACATCCCTTTGGCGAAGTGTGTAGTTTTCTCTTCGGATAATATCGGCTCCGAGGGTTGGTTGGGGAAGTACTATAGACTCTCCCAAAGCCTCTGCAATGGCGGCTACGGGGAAGTTGAAACCTGCAAATCGTGTCATGGCGATACCTCCCGACATTCTAGGATTGATTTCGATGGTTCGGGTGATACCGTTTTGGTGTTTGAGCTGTACATTAAATAGCCCTTTCATGTCAAAGTGATACGCCAATGCTCTCACCCCATCAAGCACCTCTTGGGGAGCGTTCAAAGATTGCCCTCCGTGTCGTTTGCAACGAGGAGTCATAAAAAGCTCTCCCGTTTGCGTACCAAAACAATCCACGCTGTACTCATCCCCCTCCAAAAACTCCATCAAAAGCATGGTCGCAAAGCTCTCGTGGTGAGCCAAAATCGATCGCAAATCATTCATCTCAATCCAAAAGGGATGAGGCTCAAAAAAATTTTCAAAAGGGTTAATGCTCTCTTTGATGACTCGAAATCCAGCTGCATAGACACCCACGGCGGGTTTGACACACAGTTTGGCAAAACGGCTCTTCATCGCTTCAAAACACCCATCTAGCTCTTCTATACTCCCAAACTCTTCAAAAGCAGGACCCCTCACGGGTAAATCTTCTATTTGGCGATAAAATGCATTTTTGTTTTGGATGGTTGTGAGTGTTTGCGTCGAAGCAGGGAGGAGTATCTTCGTACCCATAGCCTCAAACTCTTCGACTCTTTGAGAGAGAGCGATAAACTCTCGCCCTGGAATAAAGACCAAAACTTCATGCTCTTTGCAACTATGAAGCACATAATCGACATACGCATCACCGTAAAGCTCTTTTTCTTCAAGCCAACACTCATCGCCCTCATCAAGACAAGGGGCATAGCGGTCAAAATGGCTCACCAAAAGCCTCCAATTTTTACTGGCTTCATGTGAGCGAATCCATGGAAGCAATTGCGCATGATTGCTCACCCCTCGACCAAACCAAATACGACTCATACTCCACTCCCTCTATCCGTTTCACCGTAAATCTTGTATCTTTTCATAATCGTTTTAGCCCAATTGGAGTGCGTTGCTTTTTCGTACATTCGGCTATTGTAACTAAAAATCGCCTCTTCTTCTTCCAAAAGTCTTTGGGCGATGACCAACTCATCGTGGGTGACTTGGTAGCTGCGCTCAATGATGGGTACTTGTCTGGGGTGAATGCAGGTTTTGTTGAAGAGTTGATGCTCTTTGTCGCCTAGTAGCTCTTCTTCAAGTCTGTTGCCCTCACCATAACAGGCATAGACCGTAGAGGAGATATAAAAGCCATTGGGTCTAAAGATGTTGATGATGGATGAGAGTATCAAATAGAGAGGCATTATTTCATAAAGGGTTTTGTGACAATCTCGCAACGTATGCAATAGGCTCAAAATATCCTCACCTCCCACACGAATAACCAAAACTTTTTCCCTAAAGGGTTGCAACTCTTTCAAAATATCGTGCAACTTCGCACTGCTAAAGAGATCTTTGGTCTCCAAAATAGGCATAATGTAAAAACGATTCTCTTCTATGAAAATAGCCAAATACTGCTCTATATTGGTCGTATCAAATTTGGGCAAAGCAAATCCATCAACTCTATCGATGTTTTTGAGTTTCAAAATATCTTGGAGATTTTCGATGTTACGTGGGCGTATGAAAACCTTTAGATCACTGATACAAAACTCTTCCAAAATCCTACTTAGTCGTCTCATGCCCTCATCCATGTCTGATAGTGCCGTAGAGTCCTCTAGGCAAATCACGATGGATTTGAGGTAGGGATATTTTTTTCTTTGGATAATGGACTCCAAATTTTTGTGCATAATAGGAACATAAAGCGTAGCTCCCAGTTCAAAATAGTCTATTTTTCTCAATCGGCTCTATCCTTCGTCATTGCTTTGGAGATTTTTTCGTATTATATCCAAAATGAAGCACGACGTATCAAATTGATACAATCTTGATTTTTGCATTTTTTGGGATGATTTTGGAAGTTCTCTTTGTATTGCAAACTTGTTCAAGCACCAAATCAAGTCTGCCTTGTAGGGTTTTTAAATATATTTATGTATAATCTCTCCAAAAGATAATAACTCAAATGTATCGGAGAAACCATGAAAAAAGCAACTTTTTTAGTGCTATTTGTTATTAATTTTATCTTTGCCAATGAGATAGTTTGGGAAAAAGATATAGCCACTGCCTTTGCCAAAGCCAAAGAGAACAACCAAACGGTTATGATTTACGTTGAGACCGACAATTGCCCGTGGTGCCGCAAGATGAAACATCGCACCCTTGTCGATGATAGGATTTTCAACAAACTCAAAAACTACGTTGTGGTACGCACCATCAAAAACTCGCAAGAGGCACAAAGCTACGGGCTAAAAGCCACCTATGTGCCAACGATGTTTTTTTATTCACCCCAAAATGAGCTTTACAAAGAGGTAGTAGGCTACTACAGCGTGGAAGATTTTGCAAGTTGGCTTGTTGATGTAGAAACAGCCGCCAAAAGGTAGTCTCTATGATAGCATTTGAGATACAAATCAACCAAGGGTGTCTAAGAAGCGATATAGAGCCTCAAGAGCTTAAGGCTTTTGATAGGCTCTACGATATGGGAGCGTTGGAGCAAGTCGAGGGGTTGTGGAGACTCAAAAGCATCTATCGAAGCGGACGGCTCTACATCTCCAAAGGCGTAGCCCCACAAGCCTACCTAGAAGCCCACCAAAAAGAGCAAAAAGACCTGCTTATCGATACCCAAGATATAGGCGAAGCCAAAGATGGTGATGTAGTCGTCGTCAAACGTATCATCGCCAAACGAGGAAGAGCCTCGGCAAAGGTTGTGTTGGTCATTTCCAAAGCCCACCTCTACACCATCGCCTACACGACGCACGATGAGGGCGGGAACTTTGCCCTGCTCAATATCAAAAACGCTTTGCCCACAGAGGCAAAAATGGAGGGGATGGATATCAAAGGTTTTGAGCAAGGAACGGTGCTAAAAGTCGATAACGATACCTCCAAAGTGCTAGAGATTATGGGTAATTTGAATGACCCAAAAGTCGATGAAAAAATCTCACTGGCTCTCTTCCATCGTCGTGATGAATTTGAACTAGACTCCATCAATCAAGCCAAAACGGTAGAGAGTCAAGTCAATGCCAACGAGCATACGGGACGCATTGATTTGCGAGCGCTTGATTTTTGTACCATCGACCCTGTAAGTGCCAAAGATTTTGATGATGCTATCTATTGGGATATACAAAACTCTATTTTGTATGTCGCTATTGCCGATGTGAGTCACTATGTGGAGTACTTCTCACCTATTGATATCGAAGCCAAACTTCGAGCCTTTACCACCTATTTGCCGCACAAATCTTTCCCTATGCTCCCACGAGAACTTAGCGAAAATATCTGCTCTCTCAAACCCCATGCCGATAGATTGGCGTTTGTCTCCAAAGTCCATCTTGACCCAAAAACGTTGCAACCTATCAAGGAGGAGTTTTTTGAGGCTATTATCCACTCCAAACGCCGCTTTAATTACGATGAGATTGATGCCTATCTCAAAGATAATACAAACGCAACGGGCATAGACAAACAGATGTTGGCGTTTTTGTTACCGCTCTATGAGGTGACCAAAAGGCTAAAAAAAGCACGACTCAAAGAGGGGTTTGATTTTAGAAGCGAAGAGATACGCATTGAGATTGACAAAGCTCATCTGCTTAAAAGCACCACGATTGGAACGGGAACTCCCTCGCACTCCCTTATCGAAGAGTGTATGCTTGTCGCCAACAAAGCCAGTGCTAAGGTGCTAGAGAGTTCTATCTTTAGAATCCATGAGCCACCAAGTCTTGAAAAGCTTGAAACGTTGTTGGAGCTTTTGATTCCTTTGGGGATTTTGATTGAGGATTACAGCGATTCTCCCGACCTTATTCGCAAAATACAAATCCAAGCTCAGCGTGTAGGATTGGAAAAAGAGGTGGATGCTTTGATTATCAAATCGCTCAAACAAGCCTCCTACTCCGATGAGAATGTGGGACACTTTGGGCTAGGATTTACACACTACAGCCACTTTACCAGTCCTATTCGCCGCTACAGCGATTTGATTTTGCACCGTCTTATCAAGGCTCATTTGCGAAGCGACAAAGAGGAGATGGAGTATCTTTTGCGAAACATCAAATCGCTTTGTGTTCGGGTAAGTTCGCTAGAGCGAGAGTCCACCAAAGCCGAGTGGGATTTTAGAGATAGAAAATTTGCCAGATGGGCAAAAACCCAAGAGGGGCAAAGCTTTAGAGCGACGGTTATAGAACTTGAAGACAACAGTGCCAAAGCCTTGCTTGAAGCCGATATTCAAGGCGTAGTGGTACATATTCGCAATGATGATTTGGAGCTTTTTGACAAACTGCAAATCATCATTGAACGAGCCGATATAGCTTCAACCGATATTATGGCGGTAGTTGTAAGTAAAGCCACCCAAGAGTGAGAGGTTTTGGTAGGTTGTTTTAGCTTTTGTATGCGTTCCACCTCGGGAGAGAGTGTGAAATAATAAACCCTTCGACTAGGCTCAGGGTGAACGGATAGCGTAAAACCGTTCGTGCTGAGCTTGTCGAAGCACTTTTTTAACAGTTATTTCACACTCTTAGGAGAGGTAGAACGAGAAAGAAAGGAAAGGATTGCATGCGTTCAAAATTTTTTACCAACGAGGGCGAAAATACGCTTAAAAATAAAATAAATCACATTTTAAAGAATAAGTCAAAGCATGGAATAACTCATTTGGATTTCTTGATTGGATATTTTCGTATTACAGGGTTTGATAAGATAGCAGAAAACCTCTCTGGCATAACCCATGCTCGTATTTTAGTGGGGATAAATACCGATAAAGCAATCTATGATGCCACTCAACTTATAGCCAAATTTTGTGAGGAACAATTAGAATTTTCCGATGAAGCACATCATAATTTTGCCTCCATGATAGATCTAATAAGAGAGAAAAAAATCACTGTCCGCATCTCACCAAGCAAAGATGTGCATTCTAAGATGTATATCTTCAGAGGTGAAGCTATAGAAGACCACACAGGCACGGATACGACATATCGAGGTTCTGTTATCATAGGTTCATCCAATCTTACACATAATGGTCTTGAGGGCAATTTTGAACTCAATACTGAGATAGAAGATTCGCACTATGTCAAAGATGCTGTAGCGGTCTTTGAGCGGCTATGGGCAAACTCTGTAGAGTTGACCGAAGATGACTTTGAGAAGCATATCAAGCCTAAGCTCAAAGAGTTACCAGTAGAAGAAGATGTTCCCAAATATAGCGATACTTTCTACCATGTACTAGCAGAGTATTTTAAAGATATTATTGACAATCAATTCAATGTTGATGGAGAGATACAACTTTTTGACTATCAAAAAGATGCCGTAAATAGTGCTATTGTCAGACTCAATCGCTTCAATGGTGCTATTTTGGGTGATGTTGTTGGGCTTGGTAAGACCGTCATTGCTGTTGGGGTGCTGAAAGTATTAGACTACAAAAGTCTCATCGTCGCACCCCCTGCGATACACAACCAATGGAAGGATACCCTCAAAAAATTTGGAATCAGTCCCAATCAATATAGATTATGCACTTACGATAAATTACCAAAACAATCAGACGAGCAAATCATCATCCTTGATGAGTCCCACAAACTCAAAAATCATAAGTCCGAGAGGTACAAAAAGATAGAAGAGCTATGCAAGATGCCTTTTAGGAAAAAAGTACTTTTGATGAGTGCGACCCCTCAAAACAACTCCCCTGAAGATATAGCCAATCAAGTCTATCTCTTTCAAGATAAAAATGGTTCCAATTTGCCCCATCTTGTGTCATTGGAGAAGTTCTTTAGTCCATTGATTAGCTCCCATAAAAACCTCAATAATATTTCGGATAAAAATGAGGTGAAGCTTGAGCTTGAGCGTATCGCAACAGAGATCAAAACGCACATTCTCCGCCCACTACTCATAAGAAGGATACGAACAGATATTAAGTCACACCCGATGTATCAACACAATATTGAAAAGTTTCCAGAAGTAGAAAAACCCAATCCATTAGAATACCGCTTGGGTGAACTCTCTAGTGATTTTACCACTACGATAGAGTATCTCGAACTCAAATTAAAGTATGAGCGTTTTAGGGTTCTCAACAATCTCAATGAGAAAGGAAAAGGTAGATACAAAGAGGAACACCCCACTATCAGCGACAATATTTTCAACGACAACGACCTCTCTACTTTGGCGAAATACTCACTTATCAAGAGGTTTGAGAGTTCACTCTATGCCTTTAAAATATCGCTTGAAAACTCTATTGTCGCACTCTCTCAGTTTATCGAGGACTTGGAAGACAATAGACTCTATGTGGGTAAAAATTCTACCGATGTATTGGGTAGAAATACCAATGAGAGTCGAAAATATATCTATGAGGGTGATAAGATATACTATGTGAAAGTGACCAAAGAGGGAGATGAGAGGGTCTATCTTAAGGGTATTGTCTTCGGGCAAGATGATTTTAAAAATCCTCAAGAGTATCTCTATAATCTCAACCGAGATTTGAGCTACCTCAAGGAGTTGCTTGAGATATGGAGAGAGAATGAGGGCGACCCAAAACATGATACTTTTTTGGATGTTTTGCGGTATAGTGATAGTGAAAAAATAGTAGTATTTACCGAATATAGCGATACACTCGACTATTTAGAGTCCAATATGCCTCAACCACTCAAATCCCAAACACTCTTCATCTCTTCGGCTAACCGACAAGAGAACGAAGAGATTATCGCCGAAAATTTCGATGCCAACCACGAAAATCCTCAAGACAACTATCGCATTATCATCACAACCGATACTCTAGCCGAGGGGGTCAATCTCCATCGAAGCAATACGCTTATCAATTATGATTTACCGTGGAACTCTACAAAGCTTATGCAGAGAATGGGGAGAATCAACCGTATAGGAAGCAAGTTTGAGACTCTCAATATCTCTAGTTTCAAGCCCGTCGATGAGTCCAATCAAGTCATAGGTCTCATGGAGAAATCATTTATCAAGCTTCAATCTTTTCACTACACATTGGGAGAGGATAGTAAGATACTCTTTGATGATGAGGTGGTTGAGTCATTTGGGGTGAGTGAGGATAACGATGAGGAGTTACACTATCTCCAGCTTATTCGCACTTTCAAAGAGCAGTATCCCAAAGAGTTTGCGGAACTTAGCCGTATCCATGAGGGTGCGGTGAGTCTCACGGGTGATGAGGCGTGTGAACTTGCTTTTTTCAAAGTAGGCTCTATATCTTATTTTTACCGTAAAGAGGCTTTATGGGAGGATATAGATTTTCTCACACTTATCAAATCTATAGAAACGAGCAAAGAGGCAACACCGATACCATCGGCTATAGATGCGTGTATCGATTATCATATTATGAAGATGAATACAAAGATATTTACCAATAACGACCTCAAAAACAAGCTCACAAAGCAAGACAAAGGGGCGATAAAGCTTCTACAAAAGTGGTATAGGGATGATAAAATCATAGATAAAAAACTTTTTGAGAATGCCAAAGAGATGGTAGAGGCAAAATCGATACAAGGCCTTGGGGCAAAGATACTAGAGCTAGGTAACGGTAGTGACATTGCCCAAACTCTCACCACTCTCACCGCTTCGAGTGCTACCCAAACAAAAGTTATGGATCACGCCGATATCACTACAAAACTCTATATACAACAAGGACGAAGATGAAGATAGAAGATTTTATTTCACAGCCGTTTAGTGAAGAGGGCTTCAAGAAATTTCTTGAAGAAAATCTCGGGCTTGGAGTAGATGGTGAGTCTATTTTTAGCCCCATTGATGATGCGTTGTCTTATAAAGTGATTGTCAATAAGGGGGAGCTTAGCGACCGAAACCAACTCAAAGTCATACTCCTCAAAAGCAAAAATCCAATCAGCAAAGCCAAAGTAAAATACAATCAACTCTTAGAAAAAATAACCAAAAATAATACCCTCAATCTTGCTCTCATGGCGACAGTGAGTGATGAGAGTGAGAATTGGAAGCTCTCTTTGGTGGCGACCAATATGGAGAATGATATTATCACCTCCTCCAAAAGATACACCTTTGAACTTGGCAAAAATATCCCCGTCAAAACAGCCATAGCTCAACTTTCGCTTCTCAACCAAAATAGCACAAAGCAAGATTATTTGGATGCCTTTAGTGTCGAGAAGCTTACCAAAGAGTTTTACAAAGGGCTTATCAAAGAGTATGAAAAATTACTCAGCCAATACCTCACTTACCCCTCAAACGATGAAAATAGCAAAAAAGAGTTTGCCATACGGCTCATCGGTCGGATACTTTTTATCAAATTTCTCAACAAAAAATCACTTGTCCCTGATGATATTTTTGAAGTTGTGGAGGGCTATTATCACGATAAACTCGAACCGCTCTTTTTTGAACAGCTCAACACCCCAAAGAGCGAACGAAAGGATGAATTTACAAACGACTCTATCCCCTTTCTAAACGGTGGGCTTTTTGAGCCTTTGCATCTTGATTATTACGAATGGAGCGGAATTTGTAGCTCATATATCAATACACTAAAAATAGATGATAGATTTTTTAGTGAGCTTTACGAACATCTCAACCAGTTCAATTTTACGATAGATGAAAACTCCATCGAAGACAGCGACCTCTCTATAGACCCTGAAATGCTTGGGCGTATATTTGAAAATTTATTGGCTGAAATCAACCCTGAAACGAGCCAAAATGCACGCAAAAGCACAGGAAGTTATTATACTCCTCGTGAGATAGTCGATTATATGGTAAACTCTTCGCTACTTGAATATCTCAAAACCAAAACAGACATAGAGGAAGAGGCACTCCAAACCATCATCTTCAAAAATCAAGAGCCACAAAACGACTACGACAAAGCCAAAGTATTATCAGCACTCTTTGAACTCAAAATCCTCGACCCTGCGTGCGGTTCGGGGGCATTTCCTATGGGGCTACTCCAAAAGATTGTCAAGGTTTTAAGCCTTATCGATGAGGATGCTTCTATATGGTTTGGACTCCAAAGCAAAGAGTTTAAGCATACCCACAAAAACAGAAACAAAGACTATATCCGCAAACTCTCCATCATCAAAAACACGATTTATGGCATAGATATCCAACCTATCGCCATAGAGATAAGTAAGCTAAGATTTTTCCTCTCGCTTATCGTCGATGAAGAGGGAGAACCTGAACCGTTGCCAAACTTGGAGTTTAAATTTGTGTGTGCTAATAGTCTTTTGCCAAAACCAAAAAACACACAACTTGCCTCTTTGGAATATTTTATGCTTGAGGGTGATTTGTTGAACCTAAAAAATGAGTATTTTGAAGCAAGTGGAGAACGAAAAAAAGAGATAAAAAAAGAGTATATACAGACACAAAAGAAGATGTTTGCTGAAGAAGAAGCGACCAATCTACTCTCAGCTTTGGAAAACAAACTCACCGATTACAATCCCTTTGACCCCGTGAATGTCGCACCGTTTTTTGATAGTGATTTTATGTTTAATATCAAAGAGGGATTTGACATCGTCATTGGTAATCCGCCGTATTTGAGAGTGCAAGGCATCGACAAAATAGAGTCTGAAAAATATAAAAAACTCTACAAATCGGCTACGGGAAGTTATGATTTATATGTTATTTTCACCGAACAAGCTATTAAACTTTTGGGCAAAAATGGGCTTGTAAACTTCATCATGCCTCACAAATGGGTCAATAGTGCTTTTGGAAAAGGGCTTCGTGAAGTTGTAAAAGAGAAGTTTTTTAAATTTATCTCTTTTCGTGAGTATCAAGTTTTTAATGCTTCTACTTATACCTCGCTAGTGTGGTTCAAAAACAAATCTGACACGGTTGCCTATATTGGAGTCGAGAAAGATTTGCAAACCAACGGTGAGCTTAAAGAATTTTTGGACTCTATAACTGATAAGAAATACACCGTCACAAAAAATAAGAAATTAAATAACGATGCTTGGACTTTTAGCGATAATAAAGTAGCCAAAGTTTTGGCGAAACTTGATGAGCAACCTTTGAGAGTTAAAGATGTTTTTGAAAAGATTTTTCAAGGTCTAAAAACAAGTCAAGATAGTATCTATATTTTACATGATTGCAAAGAAGAAAATGAAATAGTAATAGGCTTTTCAAAATACTTAGAAAGACCAATCGAAATTGAAAAAGGCTTAACAAGAAAACTTTTAAAAGGTAAAGAAATTCACAGGTATGAAACTCTTAAAACCGACAAAGTTGTAATCTTCCCATATTTTAAAACAATAGAAAATGGTAAAGAAAAAGTAGAGTTGTTTGATGAAAAAGAGTTAGAAAAATTATTTCCAAAAGGATATGCTTATCTCAAAGAGTGTGAGAATGCTTTAAAGGATAGAGAGAGCGGAAGATTTAATATTGATGGTGAATGGTTTCAATTTGGAAGAAAACAGGGAATTATTGATGCTGATAAAGAAAAAATTATTCTTAGCGAAATTTCGTATGGCTCAAGTATGACATTGGATAATAACCAGATTTATCATGTCGGTCAATATAGCATGATTAAATATCCACATATTGAAGAGAGCTATAAATTTTATTTGGCAATTTTGAACTCAAAACTAATGTGGTTTTTTATACAGCAAACAAGCTCAATTTTACGAGGCGGATATTTTGCCTATCGACCAGATTACATGAATCCTTTCCCACTCCCAAAAATTGAAAATATTGAAGATACAAAACCATTTGAGATTTTGGTGGATTATATTATTTTTGCAAAATCTCAAAAGCTAGAAGATGAAGCAAGGTTTTTTGAATGGGTTGTGGATGTCATGGTGTATGGACTTTATTTTACAGAGTCTATGAAAAAACATGATTGCTTCATCAATGATGAGGTAGCCAAACTCATCAAACCTTTTGGCAAACACGATAGCGATGAGTTCAAGATAGAGTACATCAAAACACTCAAAAATGTGATGGATGAAGAAAAAGGGATAAAAAGAGGGTTGTTGTTTAGTAGAAATGTGCCTGAAGTAGAAGTAATCAATGGAGAAAAAAGATGACCGAAAAAGAGAGATTGAAACTTTTAGCAATGGGCGGAGAGTTGAAAAATAGCTGGATAGATGCTTTTGAAACAAGTTCATTGGGAGCGGTAGAAATAGGGAACTCTATGAATAAGATATCGTCGTTAAGGGAAAAAACCATAGCGGAAAAACTCAATAAAATAGCGAAAGACCTTCGTACAGATCATTTTTTGAAAGATTACGAGAAGCAATTCAAAGCATATACTCATCAAGATATTAATAAACAAATCGAAGAAGCTATTGCAAAATTAACACATTTGGAGCTTCCTAGGGAGACTCTTGGAGGCTATCTTGACCATGCACTTGGTTTAGGTTTGCTTATGCCACAAAACAGTTCAAAAAATAGTAGTGTCGAAGTGAAAAAAATCGAGGAGATAAAAGTGCCACAAGTTAAACCAGTTAAAATCAACTCCATACAACTCAATAATTTTAGATTTTTTACGGATGATGAGCAAAATAACACCTTTAACATAGACGGTAAAAATGTTTTGATTTATGGCGAAAACGGAAGCGGTAAAAGTTCACTCTTTAAGGCTTTTGAGTTCTTGGCAAAGAAAAAAATAGAAGCTGATGAGTTTGAATCATGTGTCAATAAATTTTCAAACGATAGTGATACTTTTTTGGAGTTTTGGTTCGATAATGGCAAGGGAGCTAGAATCGATAGAGACTATTTGGAGCCCGAGGAGAATCATGTTTTTATCAAAAATCTCTCTATTTTCATGCCAATGCTCAATTATCAAAAATTATTGCAAATATCTTACAGTGAGCAATCAGCAAATGATGAAAAAAATCTCTACAGCTTTTTTGAGGCAATTTTAGGAGAGTATCCGATAGGAGACAATAAAATATTAAGCTCTCTAAGGGGTGAAAAATATTTTGCAGAATTTAAAAGAATAATCAATAATGTTTTGTTAGAAGAGATAAACATAGCACTAGAAAAGTTTGACCATAATTTCAAAATTAGTGAGATAGTTTTTGATGGTTTTGACAAAACAGTCTTTTTGAAAATAGACTATTTCGAGCAAGATACAGGCAAATTTCATCTCTTTTTGAACGAAGCGAGACTCTCGGCACTTGCGATGAGCATCTACTTTGCCATTATCAAAAAACAGTTTTCATATCTGCAAGATGAAAGTTTAAAGATATTGGTTTTGGATGACTTGCTCATAAGCCTTGATATGAATAACAGAATGCATTTGGTGGATATTTTAAAAAGTGAATTTAGCGATTTTCAAATATTTTTCTTCACCCACGACAAAGGGCTTTTTGAGATATTTAAGGACAAAATGGAGTGGAAGGCTTTTGAGATTTATGTAGATAGGCATAATGATGGATACGAAATACCTTTTTTGAAAACATCAAATTCTTTATTGGAACAAGCGAAGCTTCAAAAGCATCTTAAAAATTATGATTGCAGTGCCAATTTGTTGAGACAATCTATCGAAAAACTCCTATGTAAATTTTTGCCACCTGAAAAATTGGTCAATAGAAATTGTAAAGCATTGGATTTAAATGGATTAATTCAAAATGCCATCGCATTTGAAAATGCAAAAACAGCAAAAAATCAAGCAATCATAAACAGTTTAACGCAATTGCAAACATTCAGAAGAGTTATTTTAAATAGTGGCTCACATTATAATGATGTAATAATTTACAAAAAAGAGCTAGAAGAGGCGATAGATTTGATAGAGACTTTGAGAGAAAATTTGGAGTGAGGGGGGGCAACGTAATGGAGGGGAGAGAGTGAAAATGTCCATTTTAAGTAATAATTTACTATATATCGGCTATAATTACTTTGATAGAACCTTCCAAGCCTCTTTACAATGCTCACAGGGGAAGGGCGTTTGATGACTTCTCAAAAACAATCCTACAATAAATCCTTTTTAGATATAGATGCCCAAATAACTCTTTTAAAATCTCGTGGTATGTTATTTCACGATGAAAATATGGCAAAAAAATCTTTACTCAATCTCAATTATTATCGTTTAAGTGGTTATTGGTCGCCTTTTCAAAATCAAGATGATACATTTAAGGATGATACTTACTTTGAAGAGATTATTAATATTTATGAGTTTGATAGCAAATTGAAATTACTATTATTTGGAGTGATTGAGAAGATAGAGATATCAGCTAGAACGAAATTTGCTTATTATCTATCTAGGAAATATGACCCACACCCGCTTATTGAGTCAAATTTTTTAGATAAAGATAAATTTGATAAAACCTATAAAAAATTTAGAAGCGAACTAAGTAGAAATAACAAACCTATTTTTATAGAACATTATGAGAGTAAATACAATGAAGAGTTGCCCCCAATATGGGTGTGCGTAGAAGTTATGACTTTTGGTATATTATCTCAATTTACAAAAAACATCAAAGATATACAACTCAAAAGAACCATTGCTAAATGTTACAACTTAGATATATCAGTCTATGAGCCAAACCTATATCACTTATCAATACTTAGAAACGATATAGCCCATCACAGCAGAATATACAACAAGACATTTAAAATAACGCCCAAAATACCAAATAAGTTAAAGTCTATTTCAAACCAAAACGCCATAGGCTACATCTACAATACAATCGTTTTGATAGATTATTTATTAAAACAAATTGACAATAAAAGTGAGTTTATGAATGAGATAAATACGCTTATTCTCTCTCACCACATTGACAAAAGCAAAATGGGTTATCCAAGAAAATAAAATGATGCAAAGTCCTGTTTTTTGGTTGCTAAAAGAAAAAAGAAAACAAATTGATAAAAAGCAACAATCATTTTTCTCGTTTTACCTCAGGAGAGATGAAGCGAGAAAAAATTAACGCCAATAATGGTATAATCCTCTCTCTAAATTAACAAGGTGGAATATACAATGAACCAAAAGCGGGTTGCGATTATTGGATTGGGGCTAATGGGTGGCTCTTTGGGATTGGCTATCAAAAAGGCTTCAAACGACTACTACATCATAGGTTTTGACCACAACAAAACGCATCAAAAAGAGGCATTGGAGTATGGGCTAGTCGATGAGTGCAGCGATGATAGTGAGCGTATCACGCAGTGCGATATTATCTTTTTGGCTATTCCCGTCGATGCCATTATCCAAACCATCAACGCTTTTGGGTCGATTGCACCCGATACGACTATCATTGATTTGGGCAGCACCAAACACAAAATCTCAACCTCCATCAAAGCCTCGCTTCGTACCCATTTCGTAGCCGCTCACCCCATGGCAGGGACGGAGAAGTTTGGCCCTAGTGCAGCTTTTGATAGCCTCTACAACGATAAAATATTGGTACTGTGCGATATTGATAAATCAGGTGAACATCAAGTCCAAGTGGCTCGTGAGATATTTACGCTTATCAATATGAAAATCGTAGAGATGGACTCCTATCAACACGATAGACGTGCCGCTTATATCTCGCATATGCCCCATGCCCTTAGCTACGCTCTAGCCAACGCCGTACTCAATCAAGAAGACCCCAAAAGTATCTTGACACTAGCAGGAGGAGGCTTTAGGGATATGAGCCGTATCGCCAAAAGTTCGCCTACTATGTGGGAGGATATTTTTCGCCAAAACAAAGAGAACCTATTAAGCTCTATTCAATGCCTCAGCAAAGAGTTGCACAAGTGCGAAGCGTTGATACAAGAAGAGGATTGGGATGGACTCAATAGCTGGATGACCAAAGCCAATGCTTTGCACCAAATACTCTAAAGGCAGACGATGAATATTTTAGTTGTGGGTGATTTGATGCTTGATTGTTATCTTTGGGGCAAGTGTGAACGCATCTCTCCCGAAGCACCCGTGCAAGTGGTGGATATTGCCCAAGAGGACAAGAGGCTGGGAGGTGCAGGGAATGTGATTAGCAATCTGTTGGCTTTTGGTGCAAACGTTGGGGTTCTTTCGGTAGTGGGCGATGATGATACCGCTGTGGATATTCAAAAGCTTTTGGGAGAGGTTGAGCAGCATTTGATTACTCAAAAAGGACGCAAAACCTCCCAAAAGAGCCGCATTATCGCCTCGCATCAACAAGTCGTACGCTACGACAAAGAGTCCAAAGAGGATATTAGTACCGCTTCACAAGAGCAAATTTTGACCCGTTTCAAAACCATTATCCCCCATTTTGATAGCCTTATACTCTCCGATTACGGCAAAGGAGTCTTGACCCAAAGCCTAACCCAAGAGCTTATTGCCATTGCCAATCGTCACTCCATCAAAGTTTTGATCGATCCCAAAGGGAGCGATTATAGCAAATACAAAGGAGCCTATCTACTCACTCCCAACAAAAAAGAGGCACAAGAGGCGACACGTATCGCTATTAAGGACTCCAAAGGACTACTACAAGCCCTACAAGCCCTACAAGATATTGTTACTATACCGCTTATTACCCTTAGCGAAGAGGGAATTGCCCTGCTTCACAACGCGCAACTCATTCAAAAACCCACCGTAGCTAGAGAGGTCTATGATGTCACGGGTGCGGGGGATACAGTGATTGCCTCTTTGGCTTTTGGGTTGGCACAAGGCAAAGATATTCTCTCGTGCGTAGAGTTTGCCAATGCCGCAGCGGGGGTAGTCGTGGGCAAACTGGGAAGTGCAAACGCCACGCTTGATGAGATAGAGGAGTACAAAAGCTCACTTCATCAAAGCTCTATCGCCTCGCATATCAAAAGCTTTGAAGAGATTACGACAATCGCCCAACGCCTCAAAGCCCAAAACAAAACCGTTGTCTTTACCAATGGATGTTTTGATATTGTGCATCGTGGGCATGTGGAGTATCTTGACACCGCCAAATCTTTTGGAGATGTTTTAATTTTGGGTCTCAATTCCGATAGCAGCGTACGCCGTCTCAAAGGTGAGAGCCGCCCTATCAATAGCCAAGAGGATAGAGCCTATATCCTTGCTGCTCTTGAGAGCGTCGATTATGTGGTGATTTTTGATGAAGCAACCCCTTACAATCTTATTCAAGCCCTCCAACCCGATATTTTGGTCAAAGGCGGCGACTACAAAGACAAAGAGGTAATAGGTAGCGATATTGCCAGAGAGGTAAAACTCGTCGATTTTGTAGAGGGGCGTTCCACAACCCAAACCATAGCCAAGATAGAGTCTGCTGCGAGTGCAAACAATTGCGTTTAAAGCGATAAAATGTTTATCAAATAAGCATTATTTTATGCTATAATGCCCACGATTTGCCAAGGTGGCTTTGCTTAGCACAAAGGAGATTTAGAGGTGAAAAACAAAAAAGTTATAGGTGCCAAAGAGAGTATATCCATTATTGATTTGGAGCTTTTTAATCTTGATGCCAAAGTCGATACGGGAGCTGATTCCAACGCTTTGCATTGCGATGATATTTGGATTGATGGCGATGAGGTTGAGTTTACACTGCTTGATGAGATTCATCCTGCCTATCACGGCAAAACCATGCGTTTGCCCATCCACAAAATCAAACGTATCAAAAGCTCCAATGGATTGATGCAAGAACGCGCTACTATTCGAGTCACGGTAGCGTTTTTTGGCAAACGATACAAATCCGTTATCTCCTTGACAGATAGAAGCGATATGAAATACCCTATGCTTATCGGTCGTAAGTTTATGAGTGGTCGATTTTTGGTCGATGTATCCAAAGAGTATCTAGGCACAAAGGAATACTAATGCTAGTCTATATTTTATCACGTAACGAAACGCTCTACTCAACCCAACGTCTAGTAGAAGCAGGAGAACAAAGGGGCTGGAAGATGCGCGTCATTGACTATCTTCAATGTTCTATTGAGATTATGAAAGGGGAGCTAATGGTCAATTACCACGGCGAACAAATCCCCGCCCCCGATGCTATCATTCCCCGTATTGGGGCGAGTCGTACCTTTTACGGTACAGCCATGGTTCGACACTTTGAGATGATGGATGTCTTTACTGTGACGGGTTCGTTGGCTATTAAGCGAAGCCGTGATAAGTTACGCAGTTTGCAAATTCTCTCCAAAAACGGAATCGATATGCCCCGAACCGTCTTTGCTTCCAATAAATCAAGTGCCAAAGATATTATAGCCCTAAGCGGTGGAGCGCCTTTGGTGCTTAAGATACTTGAAGGAACACAAGGAGTAGGCGTGGTATTGGTCGATAGCGACAAAGCTGCCAAATCGGTACTTGAAGCCTTTTACGGTATGGATGTCAATTTGCTTGTGCAAGAGTTTATCGCCGAGGCAGGAGGGGCGGATATCCGAGCCTTTATTGTCAATGGTGAAGTTGTTGGGGCTATGAAACGCCAAGGGGCTGAAGGGGATTTTCGCTCCAATCTCCACCAAGGCGGCAAAGCCGTAGCCCATAAACTCAATCGAAAAGAGAAAGCCACCGCTTTGGCTGCTGCTAAGGCTATGGGACTAGGGATTTGCGGCGTTGATATGATACCCTCCACCAGAGGGCCACTTGTCATGGAGGTAAACTCCTCTCCTGGGCTTGAGGGGATTGAAAAATCGACGGGTATTGATATCGCAGGAAGAATTATGGACTATATTGCGACCAATGTAACCCCCAAAGAGGATGATGATAGCAAGAAAAAGCGACGCAAAAGAGATAATATAGGAGCATAATGGAACTTTTTTACGATATTTTAAAACAACTTATTCGTGTACCCAGTGTAGTGGGAGCTGAACACTCCTTTTTTATGTTTCTCAAACGAGAACTCGAAGAGCTAGAACTAAGCGTTGAGTACTACGATGGATTGCTTGTGGCTACAGGCAACAACCCCCAAAGCGGTTATCTATCGGCTCACGTCGATAGGCATGGGCTTATCTGTACAGGGCATAATGAATTTCAATACGCCGCCTTTATCGCCAAAAACCAAGCCGATTTGCAAGGCACATCCAACTCCGAACAGATGCTCAAAAACTTCACCACCCGTTTTGTGGATCAAAAGGTACAAGCCTATCACCCCTACAGCGGTAGTTATTTGGGGATTGGGATCATCGAAGATGCCTTTTTGTGCCAACGGCGTAACAACATTATCTTCAAAGTCGCTGGATTTGAGCACCTTCTTCCCTCTACGCCTATTGCCTTTATGGATAAGCTCACCATCGAAGAGAATTTAGTCTCAGCTCAACTCGATAACGTCCTCTCGGTTGCTATCATTCTCTATCTCTACCATTTGGGCTACCAAGGTACGGCTTTTTTTAGTGCTTCTGAGGAGGCAGGAAAGAGTTGGCGTTTTATCCTTGAATGGTTTAGACGTTTTGACAAAAGCACCGAAGAACTTTTGGTACTTGATACGAGTCCCTATCCTACTTTGGAAGATATTGCCAATTTGGACATTGTACTGCGAAACCGTGATGAGAATGGCTATTTTCGCTCTCCGCTCAAAGCTGCAATCAAAAAAATAGTACTTGATAAAAAGATAAAATACCACTTCAAAGATGCCTATCTCAAAAACAAAATGAGACAAGAGGGGATTGTGGGCGGTTCTATTGGGGTTACAGAGCTGGGACGCTTAATCCACGCCGCCAAAACCATTCAAGGCACAACGTTGCAAATTCCTACCATCGGATACCATACCGCCAATGAGACGACTTACAAAAAATCCATTGATGCCGCAATAGAGATACTCAAATCCCTCTACGATTTACACTAGCACCCAAAGGAGACTTTTTATGCACATTTTAACCATCAATTCAGGTAGCTCCTCTATCAAATCCAAACTTTTTGACGACGATAGAGAGCTGCTCTCTGTTGCGATTGAAAAGATTGGCGAACACCTCTCCATCGTAACGTCAAAACACAACACCACTACGCACAAAGAGGAGCTTGTAATCGCCTCACACCAAGAGGGTTTTGGGGTGATGCAGCGACTTATTGCAGCAAGTGGAATCGATGCGATTGAAAAAGTAGCCCATCGCGTGGTACACGGCGGTGATATTTTTGTAGAGCCTACCTTGCTTGATAGCGATGCAATTGCCCAAATTGACTCCATTGCTTCATTAGCTCCCTTGCACAACCCCTCCAATCTATTGGGTATCAAAGCCGCTAGAGAGGTCTATCCTCATGCTCAACACTTTGCCATCTTTGATACCGCTTTTCACCAAAGCATTCCCGATTATGCCTACCGCTATGCTATCGACAAAAAATATTACGAGGTTGATAAAATCCGTCGATACGGCTTTCACGGCTCATCGCACAGCTTTGTTGCCAAAGAGTTTGCCCGACTTCATACTATCCCAAACCCCAATCTCATCACCATTCATCTAGGCAACGGTGCAAGTATTGCAGCTATCAAAGAGGGCAAAAGCATCGATACCTCCATGGGCTTTACGCCTCTTGAAGGATTAGTAATGGGAACAAGAAGCGGTGATATTGATCCCTCTATCGCTTTGCTTATCGCTCAAAAATACAACCTAGCCCCCCAAGAGGTCGATACGATACTCAACAAACGTAGCGGATTATTGGGCATTTGCGGTATGAACGATATGCGTGAGATTATCGAGGCTTCCCAAAATGGCAACCACGAAGCGACTTTGGCGATTGAGATTTTTTGCTACCGTATCAAAAAATATATCGGGGCTTATCTCGCCGTTGTGGGCAAACTTGATGGCATTGTTTTTACAGGCGGGATAGGTGAGCACGCACCGCTTATTCGTCAAAAAGTATTGGCAAATATGGAACATTTAAGCATTGTGCTTGATGATACCCTCAACCATCAAAACGCCCACGTGATTCACGCACCCACTTCATTACCTATTGCCGTTATCGCCACCAACGAAGAACTAGAGATGGCACGATTGATAGCTGGGTTGTAATCAAAAAGCCAATTTTTACAAGAAATTGCTTTAAAGTCGATAACTTAAAGGTGCAATACAAACCTGCGGGTTATATATTTTCTTCACAAAACTCCTTTGGAATATGATATTTTTATGGTAGAATTGATGTAGATATTTTTTGCTTTTTCTCATTGTCTGAGTGGAAATATGGACTGAGAATAATTAATTGTTAATGGTTGAACATCGTATAGACACTCTGAATTGCGTGGGATAGATGAGAGTGTGTTTTTTAAAATAGTTTGATAAAAGGGAGTAAATTATGAAAATAGTTTTTTTTAATCATAAGGGTGGCGTTAGCAAGACAACAACCGCATACAATATTGGTTGGATGCTCGGCATGCTTGGAAAAAAAGTTTTATTGGTCGATGCAGACCCTCAATGTAATTTATCAGGATTGGTATTAGGTGAAAAATTTGATGAATATTATACCGAGGATGCAACCAAGTATCACAATATAAAAGATGGCGTAAAAATGGCTTTTGGCGGTAAGCCGATACCTATTCAGGCAGTGGACTGTTATTCACCAGAGAGAAATAAGAACCTCTATCTATTGACAGGTCATGCCAATTTAAGTGAATATGATGCTTCGTTAAGTTTGGCTCAAAACTCCAATAATGCTATTAGTGCATTGCAGAATTTACCAGGGGCTTTTAACGAACTTATCAATCAAACATCTGAAAAATATAACATTGATTTTGTCTTGATTGATTTAAACCCTGGATTGAGCGCGATTAATCAAAACCTTTTTATATTAAGTGATGGATTTTTCATTCCAACAAATCCAGACCCTTTTTCTATTATGGCATTAGATACATTAGCCGTAGTTTTACCAAAATGGGTAGATTGGGCTGACCGTTCAAAAGAGTTATTTGCTGAAGCAGCTTATCCATTATCAGATAGTCGTCCTAAATTTATTGGTGGGTTAATACAAAGATTTAATATCAGAAACGGAAAAGTGGCAAAGCCATACAGAGAAAATATAGCTGAAATACAAGATATTATGCAAAATAAACTTTTTGAGTCATTTCAAAAAGCAAATATGTTATTTACCGATGCAATTTACAAAGAAGCAAACATCCCAAAAAATTTTTGCTTGGCAGAAATTCCTGATTTTCAAGGACTTTTACCCAAAGCCAATGAAGCAGGCGTACCTGTATTTGCTTTATTGGATGACGAAATTCATGAGAGTGGGCAAGTTGCAATAGATATGAAAAATAAACGAAATCGTTTTTATGAAGATTTTGAAACCATTGCAAAGCAACTGATTGCGGTAAAAGACAATGCTGAAATCGAGTAATGAATTCAATGGGCAAATAATCTCCTGCAAAGAATTATATCCCATTTACAATCATCTAAAAGATACTCTTGCGTACCCTCAAGACTTATCTGACTTATTGAGAGCACAAGTAGTGTATGCTGTTAGTGCATTAGATAAGTTAATCCACGAGCTTGTAAAAAAAGGGATGATAGAGGTATTTAATGGCTCACGAACAAAAACAAAGAAATTTTCCAGCTTTGGAATTTCTCTTGAAACTTTGATGAAAATACGAGAAGTAAGCACTATTGAAATGCCACAAAGTCAAGAAGAAACAGCAATCTATTGGTTTGAGCGGGAAATTTTTCTCAAGCACAAAACGCTTAGTTTTCAAGACCCAGATAAAATAGCGGATGCGTTGAGTTATATTTGGAGTGAAGAGCATAAATGGCAAAAGATTCATTTGAAGATTATTCAGCCCATTGGCACTTTGCAGGTTATGACAGAAAAAGATATCAAGACATATCTAAAAAATATCGTTGCTCGTCGTAATCAAATAGTACATGAAGCAGATATAAATATCCAAAATAGCTCAAAAGAGATTATGGATGCAGATGAAGCAAATAACATTGTTCAATTTATTGATGCTTTAGGAAAAGGTATATACGAATGTGTAAAATAAAAATAGTAACCAACTTCTCTCGTTCGTTTAAACTTATAATATAGAATACTTATGCCACTTAACTTCTTCTCGCTAGAAACAAACACCGTATTATGAATTTCCACGTTTTATCGCCACCAACGAACCGTTATTATTTCACACCCATACCAATCCGACCTTATGCAAACGGAATGGCATTTCGGAAGTGCGTAACATCCGTTAAAAAATGAATACTACGAGGAGATAGAAATGAAAATTTTAGTAACAGGAAGTGCTGGGTTTATTGGCTTTCATCTCACCAAAGCACTGCTTGAACGGGGTGATGAAGTGGTGGGGCTTGATAATATCAACGACTACTACGATGTGAAACTCAAACACGCACGGCTTTATGAGTTGGGTATTGAACCAAAAGAGAACAAAGAGAGACTTTCGATTCGCTATCCTAAGCATCGATTTATCCATGCTCCTCTCGAAGATGATGTCACAATAAATGAATTGTTTGAAAAAGAGCGTTTTGATGGTGTGTGTCATTTGGCGGCACAAGCGGGAGTACGCTACTCACTTGAAAACCCCAAAGCCTATATCCAAAGCAATATTGTAGGTTTTTTAAATATTCTTGAAGCGTGTCGCCATTACGGAGTCCAAAACCTCTGCTACGCCTCCTCTTCAAGCGTCTATGGACTCAATGAATCGCAACCTTTTTGCACCCACCACCACACCGACCATCCCCTCTCGCTCTACGCCGCTACCAAAAAATCCAACGAGATGATGGCACACACCTACAGCCACCTCTACGGTATCGCCACTACGGGGTTAAGGTTTTTTACCGTCTATGGCCCATGGGGACGACCCGATATGGCCCCTATGCTCTTTGCGGACGCTTTGAGGCACGATAGAGCTATCAAAGTCTTTAACCACGGCAAAATGAGTCGAGATTTTACCTATATTGATGATATTGTCAGCGGTATTATCAAAGTCATTGACCATCCCGCCATTGCTTCACCCAGTTTTGACCCCACCCATCCCAATCCCTCTATCTCATTAGCCCCCTATCGTCTCTACAATATTGGCAACAACGCTCCCGTGAACCTCATGGAGTTTATAGAGACACTCGAAAAAGCCATGGGCAAAGTGGCAAAAAAGAATTTTATGGATATTCAAGCAGGAGATGTCGAATCGACTTACGCCGATACAAGCGGACTAATAGAGGATTTTGACTACGCTCCCCATACACCACTCCAAAAGGGCATTGACGAGTTTGTAGCGTGGTATGAGGCGTATTGCAAGAAGATTTAAATTGGTCATTACGAACCCTTTAGGGTGAAGCAATCTCAAACGTTGTGGATTGCTTCGTGCCTCGCAATGACACATTTTGAGAGCTGTAGGTTCGGCTTTAGCCGAACATTTGGAGGCTATTGAATGCTTTACTCGTTACGAAGCTCCAGAGAGTGTGAAACAAGGGAAAAATCTAATCTAACCCAAGCTAAAAACAAGAGCAACAAAGGTAAAATATTTTTATAGATTTGTGGGAGGATTGATTGAAATATGTTGTTTCGTTTGACAAAAAAGCTCAAAAAGAGTTGTCAGAGTTGGATAAAAAGTATCAGATACTAATCCTTTCAAAAATTGAAAAATTAAGCGATGGCTTGAGTGGTGATGTAAAAAAACTAACAAATTTTACCCCTGAATACCGTTTACGAGTTGGCATTTATAGAGTTTTATTCGAGATTGAAGGTCAATTGATTATAATCTACAGAATCAAACACAGAAAAGAAAGCTACCAATAGGAGTGCAAAAATGACTACGCTACACCCCCAATATATCAAAAATAATAATACTTATGATTATGTAATTTTACCATTTGATGAGTATAAAAAGATAGAAGAGATGCTTGAGGACTATGAAGATTTGATTGACCTAAGGGAGGCAAAAAAGAGTAGCCAAAGGGATTTTGTAACTCTTGAAGATTTGAAAAAATCACTCGATATTTCATAACTCCCCTTGGTATGAAAAGATTGCCATTAAGCCATGGAGTAGTTTTGATACCAAAAACAAGCACCGTGTTATAATACAATGCCCTTTTTTTACTCGTTACGAAGCTCCAGCTTTCCTCTATAGGGGTAGAGAAGCTTCACCTCCCCTCCCTCCGAACCGTACGTGCGGTTCTCCAGTTGATAGTTTCCTCATCGGGATTGATACGCCTTGCCCCAAGCTTCGTG
>DYMA01000184.1 GCA_020721815.1 Sulfurovum sp.
CCTCAATCAATATTTTAAACTTTGATTGATAAATATATTATACGAAGGAATTTTATGAAAAAAATATTTTTAATTGGCGTAATAATTGTTACGATAGTATTGCTGTTTGCAAACAAAATCATCAAGCCCAATGAAACTGGCACAGCCAATAAAACAATAGAAAGCAAATCAAACAATGCGAATAAACCGGAAGAAAAATTGGTTATCGCCGGACCGGTTGCTACTATTAGCCACCCTCTTTTTCACTTGATTCAAAGTGGAGCTTTAAAAGATGTAGCTAAAAAAGTAGAGTTTAGATTGTGGCAAAACCCGGATGAGCTTCGAGCAATTTTACTCAAAAAAGAGGCTCATATCGTGGCTATTCCTACGAATGTAGCGGCAAATTTGTATAACAAAGGACAAGATATCAAACTTCTCAATGTCCCTATTTGGGGGATTTTGGAGATTATCACACGAGATAAAAATATCAAAACAATAAATGACCTCAAAGGTAAAGAGATAGTCGTTCCTTTTCGTGCTGATATGCCTGATATTATCCTTCAAGCTATCATCAAAAAAGCTGAATTTAACCCTAAAAAAGATTTTAAAATCTCTTATGCCCCAACTCCGCCTGATGCAATGCAGATGTTAATTTTAAGACGAGCAGATAATGTTTTGTTAGCTGAACCCGCAACTTCTATGGCTATGAGAAAAACAGGTTCATTTCCTGTAAGCCTCATAGCTCCTATGATATACAGAGGAATCAATCTTCAAAAAGAGTGGGGAAGGCTTTATCAAGGTGAACCAAAAATTCCACAAGCAGGGCTTGCAGTTGTAGGCAATTTGGATGCAAATATAGTAAAACGATTTGAGGAAGAGTACACAAAATCGCTTGAATGGTATAAAACTCATCCAAAAGAGGCTGGAGAACTAGTCGCTAAAAATATAGAGTTTTTCAAAGCAGAGGCAGTTGCGGATTCGATACCAAATGTTCAACTTGAAGCAAAAAGTGCTATAGAGTCTCAAAAAGAATTAGAAGAGTTTTTTAAAGTTTTACTTGAGATTGAGCCAAAACTTATAGGTGGAAAAATGCCTGATAGTGGACTTTACTACAAATGAAAACGCTTCTAAAAATTATCCGTGATTTTCCTTGGTTTTTGTGGAGTGGATGGGGAAGTATCGCTTCGATATTTCTTTTTTTGGCTTTTTGGGACTTTGGAAATCAAATTTATGGGGATTTGGTTTTGCCATCTCCCAAAGAGGTTGCTATCGCTATGGGAACACTTTTTGGTGATGAAAGTTTTTTGAGTGATTTGACTTTGACGATACACCGTGGGCTTTTGGGCTTTGGTGTCTCTCTGGCAATAGGAACTGTTTTAGGATTGGTGGCTGGATATTTTATCACCGCTTCTGTAATGAGCCGTCCAATAGTTACAATTTTAGTGGGTATTCCTCCTATTGCTTGGATAGTGTTGGCGATGATTTGGTTTGGTTTTGGGGATATGACAGTGATGTTTACCGTTGTCGTCGCTTCTTTTCCTATCGTATTTGTGGGGGCTTTACAAGGGAGTCGTACTTTAGAGGGCGACCTCAAAGAGATGATGGATAGTTTTGGTTTGAGCTTTTGGCAAAAGACCAAAGATTTATACTTTCCTCATCTTTTTTCATATCTTTTCCCATCTTGGGTTTCGGCTCTTGGGATGAGTTGGAAAATAGTGATTATGGCGGAACTATTAAGTGCAAACGATGGAATCGGAGCAAGTTTAGCAGTAGCACGAAGTCATCTTGATACACCAACGGCTTTAGCACTTGTAAGCACAATGATAGGAGTTTTGCTTGTGGTGGAATATATCATACTTGAACCTATCAAAAAAGAGGTGGAATCGTGGCGAAATTAATAGTAAAAGAACTCAATTTTTATTTTGGCTTTACTCAAATTCTAAACAATATCAATTTTAAACTGGAACAAAATCAAATCATCTCTATCGTTGGACCAAGTGGTGGTGGAAAGACGACACTCCTTAAACTTTGTGCTGGGCTTTTGGATGTGACAGAGGGGGAAATAACAAATAGTTTTGAAAGTTCTGCTTTTGCTTTTCAAGATGCAAGATTGCTCCCTTGGAAAACCGTGCTAGAAAATATTATGCTCCCGATTATCTCAAAAATAGGCTACAAAAAAGCATACGATGAAGCCTGTCAAATCGCCCTTAGATTTGGACTTGAAGAGAAAGATTTCACGAAATATCCCAAAGATTTAAGTGGCGGAATGAAACAAAGAGTCAATTTTGCACGAGCTTTGATAACTAAACCGCAAGTTTTATTTTTAGATGAACCGTTTTCAGCGCTTGATATTGGACTCAAAAGAGAGTTGCAAGATTTTGTACTTGAAGGAGCGAAAGAGTTCGGTACGGCGGTACTTTTTATCACACATGATTTGATGGAAGCGATACGGCTCAGTGATAAGATTTTGCTACTCAAAAGCGACCCTGGGGAGATTTTGAAAACTTATAAAATCGATACTCCAAAAGAAAATAGAGATGATAATTTTGTCTTTTCTAAAACAAAAGAATTTTTAGATGACCTTGATGTCATCAACACATTTGAGATAAAAATGAGGTCATAATGGAAAAATTAAATGCAACAAAACACTATAAATTTTATCCGGACGAGGCAAATATCCCCCCATATTTGGCATATGGATTTCGTCCACTGTTTTTGATACTACCTCTTTATATGGCTGGTTTGATCTTCCTTTGGGGATTTGTTTTCAGTGGAGTTCTGAATATTTTTGATGATCCACTTGTCTGGCATATCTATGAGATGCTTTATGGTGTAGGGATAGGTGGGATAATGGCTTTTATCTTTACGGGACTTCCTGAACTTTTCCCTGGACTTGTGCCGATTGTAGGGAAACTTCTTTGTCGCATAGTTGCACTTTGGCTACTTGGACGAATATCATTTTGGTTTATCGATTTTTTGGGTGTGTATATTGTAGCGATTACCAATCTTGCTTTGTGGATTTACATTATCGCTTGGGCTTTTAAATCGGTTGTTCTGGATCCTCTTCAAAGACACTCAAGTATCGCTTATACGATTGTGACTTTGACAATTTTACAAGCACTCTTTTTTGCTTCAAAAGCTGGGCTTGTCACACTTGATAGTTATGCAATTTTAAAGGCGAGCTTGGGCGGCTTTATGGTACTTACGCTTTTGGCTTTACGACGAGTCAATATGGAAGCAATAAACGAAATCATGGAGAGAAAAAACCTTGATGATGTATTTGTCGCAAAACCTTATCGTTATAATTTAGCGATTTTTGCAGTGATATTATTTACTACCATTGAATTTTTTTATCCCACAAATTCGGCTCTTGCTTGGATTGGATTTGCAAGTGCCGCAGCGATTTTTGGGGTCTTAAATGACTACAATCTCAAATTTGAATCCCTTTTAAATGAACCATTTACCTATTATCTAGGTTCAATCATTGTGATGATGGCTTTGGGATATGGGTTTTTAGGGTATGCAAATTTAACCAGTATGGGCAACGAAAATCATTTTAGACACTTTTTAACCACGGGTGCTTTTGGGATAAGCTTTTTTATGGTGATGGTTATCATCGCTTATGTGCATACTGGAAGAGTTTTACAATCACACTGGTGGATAGCAACTGGTGTTGTTATGTTGTTACTTGCTACGATTTGTAGAGCTTTAGTACCTTTTTTTGAGCATTTATACAACCCCCTTATGAGGCTTTCGATGGTGTTTTGGATAATCCCTTTTGTAATTTATTTTTTTAAAACAAAAGAGTTTTTGCTAAGTCCTAGGGTTGATGGGGTGAAGGGATAGAGCAAAATGGGTCAATAAATGCTTAAAAACAGAAAAATTTAGCGGATATAAATTTCATTCTTTACATTTAATGCCTACGCCGAGTTAAATGTAAAAACTCTGACCCTGTTTTTTGCAATAGACGAGATAGCTGTGGTGATGGGTTGGCTGAGGGGTTATTTGTGAAATGTGCTGTTAAGAATTCGTGGGATAAGCAGAAGTATTTTGAGGCATAGGGGTCAGGTGATAGTGATAGCTTAAGTTTATTACAGTATTATTGTAA
>DYMA01000012.1 GCA_020721815.1 Sulfurovum sp.
CGATAGAGTGTTCTTCCGCTACCATCATCGGCTTGTTTGACGGGTACAAGAGCGTAAGCACTTTGGGTAAGCTGATACTGCTCGTGGATACGCATTGTATAGTTTTGATCAAGCAACAAAACACTGTTGGCACTGTCCACACCTTTGATTCCTACAATGCAGTTGGAGTTGCTATATCCCATACAAGCGACATTATAGGCAAGTGCAGTACTAAAACGACGACTCGAAAAGATAAGTGCCATATCATCGACTCCACCATCGGTTAGATTGGAAGCTATTTCGCTAAGAAGTGCTAGGTTTGAACCTGGGGTATCGATACTGCCTCCTGTTGTTTGGGGCGATTCAATATCGCACACCCCACTCCATGCAGGGCGATTATCGGCTTCGTTTGCACCAAAGCTCTCAACCGCCATTGCGTACCACTCTAACACCTCAAAATTATCGGGATTGGTAATATCATTGACATGGAGTATATTTGTGGCGTTATCAACATCTCTTCCTACTGTCGTACTGGCAATGCGTTGCGATAGATAGTTGTAGATGATAGAGGATGCCAACTCGACTTTGGTTGAGCTGTTGTGCATACCTTTTTGCATGATGTAGTTGCCATAGACTTGTGCGATGATGGTAGCCCCCATAGAGGCAACGATACCCAATACCACCATCACAAGTATCAACTCAATCATACTAAAGGCTTTTTTGGATTGTATATTTTTCATGGTACATTCCTTGGAGGTGCAAATGAGTAGTGACCGATATTGCACATAAAGGCACTCAACGTAATATTTTTTGAAGCTATCTCGGTATCGCTTGAAGTGGATGTGAGCATTACGCTTACGGCTTTGATATTGGTGGAGTTGGCAGTCGTGGAGGCCACAAAAGGATTATTAAATGTAACTCGTGCCGTTGCATAGCCAGTCGAATCGCTCACATAGCGAACGGTTGTATCCATTCTAATGTTTCTATCTTTGTAGTCGGCATAACGTGCAGTGGGATTAGCAACCTCTCTAAGCACAGCCTTATCGCCTTCGTAATCATCGACATCATCAAACCCTGCACTATCATTCCCGCTTCCGTTTCCAAAAGTACTTGGAGCAGAGGCATTGGCTGATGCTCCCTCCCCTGTTACAAATTTACGAGAGCTATTAGCTGGTACTCCCACTCTTCTATCTAGCCCCGTAGGAAGAGCCAATTCGCTATCACCTGCACCTACAAAAAGAACCCTTGAATCGATATTGGTAATGGCATTGTTTTGATCCCACTCTTTGGTTAAGATGATATTAAGCTGTGTTGCGGCCGCATTGATGGACTCTTGTTGCAATCCCACATAGGTGCTTTTGGTTGATTGCGAGATAAGCATCGGAGCGCTAAGCAAAACAATCGCCATAACCACAATAGCAAAGATAAGCTCTATCATGGCTATGGCTCTGCGGCTTTTTGGGTAGAAGCATTTCATTGTCATCTTCTACCAATTCATCCGTTTTTTATCGGTAGAGATACTTGCATTGTTGTCGATTACGCTTCCTGTCTCTCCTGCCCCTGACCAACCTGCATCGTTGGATGGCATAAACTCAATCACATAGGTTGGTTGTCCTGTAACGGGGTCGTCACGATTGTAGCGTAACCATGCGGGTGGATTGAGGGTAACGGTTACCTCTTGTCTCCTTGTCCCACTGTAGGCGATATTGAGATTGGGGTTTTCACCGTTTACCAAATTATCATTGCCATGCGTTACCGTTGCGTTGGGATTGGTATCGGATACGGGTGCATTGCCCTCATTGTTTGCGCTATTGAAGTCACTATTGATACGCCAACCCTCTTGATCGTCCGTTGAGGTCAAATTCAATCCTCCAAACGATGCACAACCGTCTGCAAAACTACAAAAGATGTCGCTCAAAATAGGTGTCGTGTGCGAGGGTGCAAATATCTCTTCGTAATACAAATCGGTCTCTGATGGTCGTACGCGTGAATAGACAAAAGTAGCATTGAGGTCGCTAAGTGTACTGGCTATTGGCAATGTCGATGCACTCGTACTCAAACCAAATGCCTCCGAAACGTTAATATCGCTAATAGCAAAATTAAAAGGACTCAATGGAACGTCTAAATTTTTATCAAAGTTAAAACCAACCGCTACCGTGGCACTACCTGCATTAAAGAGATCACGAGGAATAGTGGTGAGATTGAAACGATTACCGTTCAAATTGTTGCTATCGACTGTTGCACTAAAATCCTTATTATTAAAGCGGTAACGCAAATTGGTCAATGAAGTCGTATCGGATAGCTCTGAGAGCGTATAGCTTATGATCGCACTGGCATCTTGCGCTACGCATTGATTGGTGTAGTTTTGTGCGGTTGTATTGTCGTCTTTGAGAACTGTAATTCCAAATCCAAGCGTTGCCACCATGGTAGTATCCAATGTACCAAGGGGTCCCATTCCCGATAGATGGGTATAGGCTAGATTGTTGAAGTTGTTGAGATTGAGTGCTCCTAGCGTTAAACGACTGGGCAAAATACGCACATTTCTCACATCCAACGTTGGGATTAATCGTTGGTTATCGACTGTATCGATCGTATCGGTTACAGCAAACTCACTTCCTAATCTCTCATAAATAGAGAAATCATATGTTCCAATATCTGAAATGGTGTAGTTATTATCGGCTACACCATTTATGAAGTTAATATTAGGCGACAAAGTAGGAATAGTGCAGTTGTTAGCACCCGAAAGGGCATTGGTGACTCCCACATTAAACGATGTTCCTTGCGTTTGGTTATAGAGAAGCGTCGGGTCATTGTTGGCATCAAGGGCTCTAAATTGTATCGTAGCACCTCGCATAGCGACATAGTCAGTACCCATATTGGTAGTAAAGTTTTTAGGTCGAATAGCAAAATCATCCTCTGAATAGACCAAACGATACGCCAATTTATTGGGTTCGTCAGTGGTAGCCAACGAATCAATAGGACACGACTCATAGGGATAGACGGTATATTCTTGGGTGACCTTATCGTAATCGGCACACATTTTAAAACGAATACGTACATTTTTATAGGCACCATTGACGTGGAATTTTTTCAATTTGATAGGATTGGATTGTCCCAATTCAAAATGCTTTGTGGCGTTGAAGAGGTTATTATCGGGTTGTCCTGTAATGTCATTATTGATGACACTTGAGGTGATTTCAGGCGGAGTCGTTGGGCTTCCTTCGGTATTGACAAGCTTGTATTCGACTTTGATATCATACGCTGCCACACTTCCCGTAAAACCTCTTGCCGTGAGATTGGCTTGGGCTTGAGCAAAGAATGGAAAACCAACATGAATTTTTTCTTTGAGGTCATACTGTGTTCGTTCGTGATTAAGTGCTGCTATCAATAGCGTAAACTCTTGATCGACTATTTTGGTACGGATAAACTTCTCTCCAATATTGCTATCGGTATTCCAACCATCAAAAGGACCTTTGTTGTAAACGTCGTGGCTATAGACACGACACACTCCCTTGACGGTAAGCTCATCAATCTCATGATTGTTACATCCGCTCCCTGTACCCGATGTAAAGGCAATACGTACACGTTCAGGTGTTGGGGATTGATTATAAGATGGATCTTTAGCATCAAACTCATCAATAATTGTGCTGTAACCACTACCTGAATCTTGCATAAGCTTAATCAAAAGTTTAGCGGGGTCTCTTGCATCAATGCGCAATTTGTACTTATCTCCAGGGTAATTCACATTGGTCTTGCTTTTACTACCCACGGGATGAGGAAGATTGATATTGGATTTTAGATATTTGTATCCATAATAGCGTGTACTTCCATCCAAATCGCCACTTGAACCCCGAATGGTGACGTTATTGGGTTTGAATCCTACACCCCCGTTTCTTCCCTCGGTAGGATTTGAAAAGTTTCCGTACTCATCTATTCCTAGACCAATCCAACCGCCCTCAAAGCCTTCTTTTCCAGTTCTTTGGGCATATCCCATTGAACCCCCGTATGACCCTGGTTCTGGGGAGTGTCCTACGCTCGAATCAAAAAGTACCATTACAATACCATCCGCCCCCCATTTACCTAAACCACCGCCGTTACACCCACCGTAAGCGTATTGAAAGTACTCTACCTCGATAAGATTCCACTTTGCCAAAAATTCATAATCTTTGGTAACAGCGGTAGCAAGATTGGTAGCATCTTTTGTAAGTCTCAATCGCCCATCACCATTGACAGTCACAACACCTGGCTCAAAACTACCGCTTGAAAAAAGTGTACGCCACTTATCATCCAACGCTCCATTGAAATCATCTTCAAAACACATCGGTACATCATCTTCGGTCTGTTCGGCGATAGTAAGGTTGGTTTCGGTGAGACTTCCTAGCCCCACGATACCCGCACCGTTAATCATGCCCAATTTTCCAAAGAATGTCTCCTCTTTTTCGATCAAGTTATCTCGTGCGATGACGGTAGCTACCTTTACGCTTGTTTGACCTGCTGGGATAACAACCTCTTGGGGATTGGATTGATCGGGGATGTAGTCATAGATAGCTTGCGCATGGATACGCTCATCAAATGGATTACCATCAAACGTCCCAAAGGAGACAACAATATCTTTATCCACCACTTCACTTAAAATAATCTCAACCTCTTCATACTGCAAATACTCCACCGATCCATCAATGGCGGGCTCTTTGAAAGTGTATCGGTTTGATTTAAACTCCACAAAGGCTTCACACGCACCCATTCCATTATCATCTAGCCCTGTTGGGTCATATTTAAACTTTTGATTATTCTTGATAAGCAAATCGCCCTCAGCGGTAATACCTCCCACAAATCCATCGCCTGAATTGGAGTTGGCAGCCAAATTAAAATCGCCTTTGGTATAGAAAAATGCCGTAACAAAATATTTAGCCGAACCGCTATTGGGGAAATCAAAATCTCCTTTACCAAAAATAAAGAGATTAGAAGCAACTCCTCCATCATTGACATGCAACTCATTACCCTCCCATTTGATAGAGTAAGGGTCAGATGAGCTGTAGGTATCTAAAAAGATTCTTACTTTGCCATTGACTCGGATATTCAAATCGCCTCCTTGATGTCTCCACGATTTGATATAGTAATCCCCCTCATCGAAGGTATAAATAATCCCTGCTTTGTTGTAGCTATCAAGATTCCCAATCATCATATATTTACGACTTCCACCCGCATAAGGTTGCGCAGCACTGAACGTGACATTGACGTTTCGTGCCGTGACAGTATAGTTTGCCGAATTGAGTTCGCTAAAGGTTGTATCACTGCTTACATTGACATTGGCTTCATTGGATGTACGCTTAAAGGGTACGTTGTAGTCGATAATATGAGGAGGTTTTACATCACAATTGGAAGTAGAACCATCCACATCGGTACAAATAGCCTCCGTTGTTGTCCCATCGCTTTCGACGGGTGGATTGGTCGCCGTAGCTACGATGTTATCGACATTAATAACAACCGTATCACTACCGCCACCGCCACCGCCGCCAAATTCTAGCGTTTGATAGGTCTGCAAGGCACTGGGGAAGAGTCCGCATTGGTTAATTTGAGGCTCAGGGTCGGTCGGGGTATCGTCACACGCTTTAACCTTGCCTCTATACATGACTCCCTCTTTCATATAGGTAGCATAGAGAGACTCGCTTGAAAAACAGCTACCACTAAACACCGCTTTGGTTGATATGGCTGCATCGGTTTGATCGGGAGTAATGTCACCACTGAATATAAAATGGGTATTTTTGCCCATCATACCCATAGGTCCCATGTCAAAAGTATCGCTTGATTCACAAATCCCCGTTGGAGCAACGCTACAATCATCCGCAAATGTACCGCCCATACCACTCTCATCGTGATAGACATTGACTTGATTGAGATTTGTTACGGAGGTGTTTTTCAAAGGCATAGTTGTTTCGCACCCCAAACCTCCTTTGCACATTCCCATATCCATACAAAACATACCGTTATATACCGCATCGCTATAGCACAAATCATCGGCATTTTCCACGATAGGGATTGTCGTGTTATCTTCGCTTACTTCAATCAAAAACTCATCGCTATCGCTTCCGCCTTGACCATCCAAGACCGTTACGATGACGGTATAGTTACCCTCTTGTGAGGGTGTACCGCTAATGGTTAAGTTGATGTCGTCAAACTCTACCCCGCTGGGTAAACCTACTACGCTAAAGCTTAGTGTGTCGTTATCTTCATCGGTAGCATTCAAAGTAATCGTCTCTAGTGCATCACCAATTTTAACCCATTTGTTACTAATATCTTCAAGAACGGGTGGATGATTGCCCAAAGTTGCGAAAGAGACTATCAAGGAGAAATTAGCATAAACAGGCTCATTGACTCCATCCGATACACTCACCGTAATAGGATAGATACCCTCTACCAACGGCTCACCCGTAATAGTTCCACTCTCATCTATGGTTAGATAATCATTGCCACTCATGGCGTATTGCAACGTATCGTTATCGGCATCGGTTGCATTGACATAAATCAAAACACCCTCACCTGCCGTTACATTCATATCCCCATCAATACTCTCAATGACAGGAGGTTGGTTGGTCACTACACTATCAGGAAAAAGGTTGGCTGATGGTACAATCACATCTGTGGTGATGGATTTGTTATTTTTCCATCTAAAGTGCGCTCTCATCCCTTCACTTTTTTCGATAAGTGTAATCTCAATCGTATGAAAACCTTTTGTATAGTTCTTAGGTGTGGCATTGAGATAGTTACCACCGCTCCAAGTATTTTTATAGTAAATCTCTACACCATCAATCGTAGCTCTTAAATCATCATCGTGATTAAACGAAAAGGTGTATTGCCCATCTTCGGGGATATAGATACGTCCGCTCCACTTCACCGATGTGTTGTCGTTGCCCAATCCTCCACCTGGATTGCCATTGCCCCAATTGAAATCTACCACTGGATCGACTCGACTAATGAGAGGTGTTCCGCTCCACTCTTTGTTGTTGTAGTAGTTGCCCAGCAAACCGCTTCCTACGGGCATAGCCTTTACGGTGACCTCTATATCCTTCTCGACCACTCCTTCATTGCCATCATCGACCTCTACCGTAAGATAGTAGGTTCCTGGAGTTAAGTTGCTTCCTGTGATTTGACCCGTAGTGGAGTTGATAGCGATATTTGTACCTGCTGGATAGATTTGGGTCAAAGCGTAGCTTAGAGTATCCCCATCGATATCACTGGCATTGACTTGCAAACTCAAAGGATCACCTTCGGTAATCGTTCGAACTCCATCAATACTATCAATAACGGGTGGATTATTGGTAGTCGATTCAAGGACTTTCATTTTAAATGTTTTGGAGGCGTATTTATCGCATGATTTGGCATAGACTTCGATAGTATCTTCGGCTCTAGGCTCTGTGGGCGTACCGCTAAGGACTCCCGTAGCCGCATTAAACGATAACCCTGGGGGATACCACCAAATGCCAAACTCAGTGACTCGTGAACCGTCTGCAGAGGTAGGAAGTGGGATAGTAAGTGAAAAAGGCTCACCCACAGTAGCTTCTTGATTGGGAATATTACTCAATAAAGGGGCTTGGTTGTCGTATATTGTCAAATAAATTGGGGCGTCGCTTCGTGCATCATGCTCATCTATTACATACCCTCCAGCCAAATAGCGATCCAATATGTATGTAGGCTCTCCACTGACAACACCTTGTGCCGTAGGGTTACTTATCCCATCGGGCAACCAATACATACCATAGCTCAATGTATCACCATCGGGATCACTTGCTTGCATGGTGTAACTAAAAGGCGTACATACCCTTGCTGTAAGCTCTGCTCCTGATATAACGGGAGGATTATTGACACTGACGGGGTCGGTGACTGTTAAAGTAAAAGTACTACTCACACTGGCATTTAGACTATCTTTCACCGTTACTTTTACGCTATAGGTTTTTCCTGACGTAGGGAATATACCCGTAAGCAATCCATTGGAATCTATCGAGAGAAAAGAGCTGTTTTCGGTGTAGGTTAAAGCATGACCATCCAAATCATTTGCTTGAACTTGATAACTAAAAGGCACTCCTTTGTAAGCGGTTTGATTAGAAATTGATACAATAGTAGGTGGATTATTATTGACTTTCAATGTAAAAGATTGGGATTTACTCAATGCCCCATCACTTACAGTAATGGTAACGATTGAACTCCCGATGGTCGTAGGTGTCCCCGTAATCAATCCACTTTGCGAAATTGACAAATCACTGTTTCCACTAAGCGTGTAGGTCAAAGGGTCGCTATCAGGGTCACTTGCATTGGTTTGGATATTGAGTGATGCTCCCAAAAAAATAGTTTGAGTCGATACATCATCCAATAAAGGTCTTTGATTAGCCGCCATCAAACTTTGCGGTAGTGCCATAAATAGTAACAGTAGTAATAGTTTATAAATTTTATGATAGGTTTTCATCATAAATTCCTTTCAGAAGTTTTTATTTGGATAGCCCATGGGCTTGATTTGGGCAAATGGTTTGCCATGCTTTATTTTGGTTTATTGTACAATAATATAGATTAATTGGTACTTAAAACGGTATTTTTAATTTGAAAAATTTATTTAAGATATTTTTAACTTTTTTTGCACTTTGGCGACTATCTCCTCATCGTTGGCAAGGTCTAGCCAGACAAACTGCTCACCGCTTTGGTTTTTGCCCTCCAAAATATCGCCGCTGTTGCGGTATTGGAGATCAAGCCTTGCTATATCAAATCCGCTAAAGGTTTGTGCAAAGGCTTCCAAACGCTTATTGGGTAGATGGTTGGAGTAGAGATAGCACCAGCTTTTTAGCCCATTTCGCCCTACCCTACCCCGAAGCTGATGAAGAGTAGCCAGTCCCAACCGCTCTGCACCCACGATAACGACAAGCGTAAGATTTGGCAAGGAGATACCTACTTCTATGACGGTAGTTGCCAATAGTATCTTGCCTTGTTCTCGAAACTCCAAAAGCACGCTCTCTTTGTTTTTGTCTTTGCCGTGCGTTACATAAACTCCCTCAAATCGTTTACGCCAAAACTCCTCACTCTCTGCAAGAGACTGATAGGCAATGGCTTGGCTGGCTTCTACGAGTGGATAGACGATAAGGACTTGATGGTTTGCTGTTATCTCCTCTTGGATATGAACCAAAAGTTTTTTGAAATGCTCTTTGGAGATAGTCACGGTGGTAATATCCTTTTCAAAAGGCGTTGTTGTTATCAAAGAGACATCGATAAAGGTGGAGTTTATCATCGCTTGGGTACGGGGGATAGGGGTAGCTGAAAACTGCAAATAGTGGGGGCGATACTCACCTTGGCTCATCATGCTATCGAGGAGTTGGCGTTGATTGGAGCCAAAGCGGTGTTGTTCATCGACCATTACCAAAGCTGCTTTGGGCAAATTGTCACGGTAAAGCAACGCATGTGTACCGATGATAAAATCAAATTGAGCCAAATCCTGCGACTCTTTGACTCCTTGCATGACAAGAGCGATTGTGAGCGTGGGAAGATATTTGGTGGCTTCCTCGTAGATTTGTTGAGCCAATATCGACGTAGGTGCCATCAAGATAGAGCCAAAATGCCCCGCTACCATCGCACTTGCCAAAATCACCATCGTTTTACCGCTTCCTACGTCGCCTACTATCATGCGTCGTGCTGCTTTGGTCGATGAGGCGAGATCGTTGCCTATTTGGTCAATGACTTGGCGTTGTTCAAGCGTAAGGCAAAAGGGCAAAGCTTGTACAAAAGGCTCAATATCCCCATGCAATGCCCTAAGTGGCGTATAGTTTCGCTTTTTTTTGGAGAGTTTTTTGATATGGTTATACGCCTCGACGTATTTGAGCGTCTCTACGATAGGCGATGCAAAACCCCTCTCCCCCACAATCCCCTCCAAAGAGTTAGGATAGTGCAACGAGAGGAGACGATTGGCATGAATAGGCTCTAATCCCTCATCTATCAGGGCTTCATAAGTCACATACTTCTCCATCAAATAGCGTATCTCACTGGCTTTGAGTTCACTTTTGTAGCGGGGAGTAATGAGGCTAGGGGTTTTGATGGCTTTGGGTTGAGAGATTTGCAAAAAAGCGTTGTAGGTTTCGAGTTTGCCTTGAATAATATGCGTCGTATGAGGCTTGAAGGTGTTGAGGTGATAGGGAGTTGGGCGAAAAAAGATTGCTTGAAGATGTATCTTAAAGTGCGGCAACCAACAGCGAACAACCCATCTGCCGTTGCGTAAATGGGTCTCTTGAACCTCTATTTCAAGCGTATGAACTTTGCCCACTTCAAGCGTTTGCGAAAGATAGGTATCGTTGTAGCCAATGGGAACGCTAAGTGCCAAATCCAACAACGAAGAGGCTTTGAGCTTGGCAAAGAGAGCTTTATCGTCGTAAGATTTCATCGTGGTTGGGTTATTTTTGTTCCTCTTTGGCGGTGACTACAGCAAAGCTTAGCTTGGCAATCTCGGGGTGTGAGGCGATGAAGCCATTGAGCTGTTCAAGAGTGAGCTTATCAATCAACTCCAACTCTTGTTGGCTATAATCCAAAGGTTTGCCGTAATAGTAGTGATAAAAAGCTTTGGAGAGGCGTTGCGAAAGCGACTCATTTTTGAGCGGTTCTGAACCCAAAATATATTTTTTGGCTTTGGTTAGCTCCTCTTGTGTCGCTCCTTTGGTGACAAAATCCCCAACCATCGCTTTGACGACATCAATCGCCTCTTTTTGCGACTCAATTTTGGTCTGCATTGCCCCCGTGAAGTAGTTGATGTAGCGATGATTGGCAAAATAGCAATAGGCACTATAGGCTAGTCCCCTTTTGACACGAATCTCCTCCATCATACGGCTTCCAAATCCACTTGCACCCAAAATACTCGCCGCTACTTTGGCTTTGTATTGCTCCGTAGCGTTGTAATCAATAGCAAAAGGAGCCGCAAAATAGATATAGGCTTGTTGGGTCTTTTCGTAATACTCTTTGGTCTGCTCGATAGGCTTCATCACAAGCTTTTGGAGAGAGCTTTTATCACGCTTTGGCAAAGGAGACAAAATCTTTTGGATACGTCCGCTAAGCTCTTCAAAGCTTATATCCCCACCTGCTACAACGACGACATTATTTAATGTAAGCGCATCGGTAATAAAACCTTTGACATCGTCGATAGTAATACTCTCCAAACTCTTCTTAGTTCCAATCTTGGGATACGCCAAATGCGTACCCTCAAATACCATCGCTTTGAGTTGGTGTGAAGCGACGTAATCAAAATCGGTTTTGTTTTTCTCGATACGTCCCAATGCTTGTTTGAGTACCTTTTGATACGCCTCTTGGGTGTAGTTGGGGTCACTTAGTAGCTCTCCTAGCAATTTGAGGGCATCATCAAAATACTCTTTGAGCGATTCAACTTCGATACCAAAGGTCTCATCACCGCTATTGGCATGAAGCGTAATCGCCCTAGCATCAAGCTTTTGAGCAAAAGCAAAACTTCCCTCTTTGCGCGTTCCCTCATTGAGCATATTGGCACTAAACGAGGCGAGTCCCAGTTTGGTTTCATTTAAAAATCCGCTTTGGCGAAAAATAATCTGCATCGATACCGTAGGAATATAATCGCTTTGTTCGTAAATAACATCGACCTTGACTCCATTGATTTCAATTTGTTTGAGTTGTACACCCATTAACCATCCTTGTACAATTAAAATTAGCATGAGTATCTTTTTCAAATCGTTGCTCTCCTTAGATACTTATTTGATATTAAAAATTTGGTTCTATATTGTAGCCTATTTGCATTTAATAACTCATTGCAAGGCATGAAGCAATCTATTTTTAAATATGTCACAAGCAACAACTTTGAATTTGGGTATTACAAATTCAATAAAGAGAGGGGTTTTGCAGCAAAATGAATGGATACATTAGCATTAACTAAAGAGTTTTTTTAATAGATTGTCTTTGAAACTCAATGATACTCTGCTATAATTTGATTTTCGATACAATCATCAAACTAAAAAATTCAAATAAACAACAGATGGAGATAAGATGTTAGATTGTGCTATTATCGGTGGAGGACCCGCAGGAATGACGGCTGGATTATACGCTACACGTGGTGGACTCAAAAATGTCGTCATGTTTGAACTGGGAATGCCAGGGGGACAAATCACGCAAAGTTCTGAAATTGAAAACTATCCAGGGTTTTTTGAACACGACAAAACGGGTATGGATTTTATGAACACATGGCAAGAACAGACCTTTCACTTTGGGCTTAAGCATGAGATGAAAAAGGTTGAGCGTGTAGCCAAAAGCGGTGAACATTTTACCATTACCGTAGAGGGTGGGGATACTTTTGAGGCAATGACCGTGATTGTTGCTACGGGTTCGACTCCCAAACGAGCCAATTTCAAAGGCGAAGATGCGTTTTTTGGCAAGGGCGTGAGTACCTGTGCGACGTGCGATGGATTTTTTTACAAAAACAAACCCGTCACGGTACTAGGCGGAGGCGATACCGCATTGGAAGAGGCGTTTTATCTCTCCAATATCTGCAGCGATGTCTATGTCGTACACCGTAGAGATGCCTTTCGTGCTGCCCCTCCCACGCTTGAACGTGTCATGAAAAAAGCAAACATTCACCTCATCACCGATAGCATCATCGAAGAGGCGTACGGCGGTATGATGGGGCTTGATGGTGTCAAAATCAAAAACATCAAAACAGACGAAATCACCGATATGCCCAATACGGGGCTTTTTGTCTTTGTAGGACACAATGTAAACAACAGCGTACTCCAAGATACCAACGGTGCGTTTATCTGTGCCGTTAATGATTGGGGGCAAGTGATTGTTGATTTGAGTATGAAAACCAACGTTGAGGGGCTTTTTGCTGCGGGAGATATGCGTATCGAAGCACCCAAACAAGTCGTTTGCGCTGCAAGTGATGGAGCAACAGCCGCACTTCAAGTCATAGCCTACATTCAGGAGCGAAGTTAATGCTTAAAGTAGGAATAGTCGGTAGCACAGGACGTGTGGGGTCATTGCTTATTGAGAATTTAACCCACGATAACGAAGCGGTGCTTAGTTGCGTCCATGTCTTTGATGAACTCAAAAAAGAGGTAGGAACAGGAGTCGTTATCACCAACTCTATGGATGAACTACTCAACCACTGCGACGTTGTGATAGATTTTTCTGCCCCACAAGCAACGCAAACGTTGCTTGAAGCAGCCCTTAAAAACCCCAAACCGCTTGTGATTGCTACGACGGGTTTTACATCGCACCAACAAAATCTTATGAAAGAGGCCTCCAAAGAGATGCCTTTGCTCTACTCCTCCAATATGTCCGTAGGCATTGCGTTACTCAAACAACTCGTCGAACGTGTTTCGCATACACTCAAAGATTTTGATATAGAGATTGTAGAGCAACACCATCGCCACAAGGTGGATTCTCCCTCGGGTACGGCTATTACTTTGGGTGAATTTGCTGCCAAAGGGCGAGGCGTTGATCTCGATAGCGTACGCATTAGCGGTCGAGATGGGCAAATCGGGGCTAGAAGCAAAGAGGAGATAGCCGTTATGGCATTGCGAGGTGGTGATATTGTGGGTCGTCACACGGTTGGATTTTACAACGATGGCGAGTTTTTGGAACTCAACCATACCGCTACGAGTCGAGAGACCTTTTCAAAAGGTGCTTTGAGAGCTGCTAAATGGTTGGCAGTTCAAGAGGTAGGATTTTATACGATTAATGACTGCTTGGGAATATAAAGGATAGATATGTGTGCAATTGTTGGTGTTTACGGTTCGGATGAGGCTTCCAAAATTGCCTATTATGCTCTTTTTGCGATGCAGCATCGTGGGCAAGAGTCTTCGGGGATTAGCTCAAGCGATGGGGTCAAAATCCATACCTTCAAAAAAAGAGGACTCGTTACAGAGATTTTTAATGAAGACTCTTTTAGGATTCTCAAAGGCAAAATGGCTATTGGTCACAACCGCTACTCTACGGCTGGGAACGACTCCATTTTGGATGCTCAGCCCGTCTTTGCACGCTACAAACTGGGTGAAATCTCCATTGCACACAACGGCAATTTGGTAAACAAAAACGAAGTACGCAATGAACTCATAGCCAAAGGAGCTATTTTTCAAAGCGATATGGATACCGAAAACATCGTCCATTTGATCGCCAAAAGCCAAAAAAACTCTCTTGAAGATCGCATCAAAGATACCATCAATAAACTCATAGGAGCCTATTGCCTTGTGATTCAAAGCCGCAAAAAGATGTTTGCTATTCGTGACCGCTACGGCATTCGCCCCATGAGCCTAGGGAAGCTCAAAGAGGGGGGATACATTGTCGCAAGTGAAACGTGTGCTTTTGATTTGGTAGGTGCAAAATTTATCCGTGATATACGCCCAGGCGAGATGCTTATTTTTGACGGCGACAAAGAGCCGATATCGCAACAGCTCTTTCCAAGCGACTATCGCCCGTGTGCTTTTGAGTACATCTATTTTGCACGACCCGATAGCATCATCGATGGCAAAAATGTCTATGAGATGCGTCTCAAAATGGGACAAAGATTGGCTCAAGAGGAACCTTGCGAAATCGACCTTGTCTTGCCCGTACCCGATAGCGGGATAGCAGCAGCACTGGGTTACGCTAGAGGACTGGGCGTAGGGTTTGAGATGGCCATTGTACGCAATCACTACGTAGGACGTACCTTTATCGAGCCTACACAAGAGGTGCGAGACCTCAAAGTACGTCTCAAACTCTCTCCTATTCAAAACCTCATCAAGGGAAAACGCATAGCCATTATCGATGACTCGTTGGTGAGAGGAACCACCTCCAAACAAATCGTCAAAATGCTCAAAGATGCAGGGGCAGCGGAGGTACACATGCGTATCGCAGCCCCCGAAATCAAATACCCGTGTCGCTACGGTATCGATACCCCTACCAAAAAAGAGCTTATTTCTGCCAATAAAACACCCACTGAAATTAGCAAAAAGATAGGGGCAACGTCGCTAGGTTTTCTATCTATCGAGGGACTCAAAGAGGCTTTGGGCAACGATAGGGAGTACTCACTCGTAAGCTTTGATGGCAACTACTTCGCAGGGGGTAGCAGTGAATCTCCCTCGTGTAGTAGTAATTAAGTTTGATGAGATAAAGGTTGATTAATATGAATAATACAAATTTTTTTATCCAAAATATTCATATTAAAAATGTCAGGAATATAATAGACTTTACCATACCACTAGATAATGAGAAAAGACAACATCTTATTATCACAAGTAAAAATGGAAGTGGTAAGACAAGTATATTAGATGAAATAAACATAGTATTAAATAAATATATTGATGGTTCTCTGCCATCTATTTTAAAAGAATATAGAAGATATGAGAAAAAAGTCGTCAATGAGTATAATCAAAATGGGACAACTGATAAATATAAAGAATTAGATGTTAAATTCATAGAAATAGAAGATAAACTCTGCAATTTATTCTTTAAAAATATAGATTTACATTTTAATGAAGAATTAGGTGTATGCAAAGAGATTCTTGATGGTAAATTTATTTTAGCTTTTTTTGAAGCCAAAAGAGAAAATAAACCTAATGTGCCAAATGCTATTCAAAATGTTTCAATTAATACAAAACATAGTACCGATACAAAACATATCCATAAACAATTTATAGCCTATATGGTACGACTACGCAATCGACTTCTTAATGAGAAGTTTGATGGACGTCAAGAAGAGGCAATAAAAATTGCAAATTGGTTTAATAATTTTGAAAATACTTTGAAAAAGCTATTTCAAAAAAATGATTTGAAACTAAGATATTATGATGAAGAGTTGAACTTTAAAATTGAGTATGAGAGTAGTAGCTTTGGTCTCAACGAGCTTTCAGATGGGTATTCGTCACTTTTAGCGATTTTAACAGAGTTAATTTTAAGAATGGAAGCTCATAAAGTAAAAGTCTATGATATGCAAGGGGTTGTTTTAATTGATGAAATAGAGACCCATCTTCATGTTGATTTGCAAAAAAAAGTTTTACCCTTTTTAGTTGATTTCTTTCCAAATATTCAATTTATTGTTAGTACCCATAGCCCTTTTGTAATATCATCGCTACCTAATGCCATTATTTGTGATTTAGAAAAAAGAATTGTAGTTGAAGACCTATCGGGCTACTCCTATGATGCACTTGTGGAGAGCTACTTTGATAGCGATAAGTACTCCCAAGAGGTCAAAGATAAAATTGAAGTTTTTGAAGCTTTATCGAGCAAAAGTGCTTTAGGCGACAATGAAAAAGAGGAGTATTATAGATTAAAAAAATATTTTGATTCTTTGCCTACTTTTATGTCGGATGAACTTGCTGTAAAATTAAATGAGATTAAACTAAGAGACTTATTCAAGGCAGTTTAATGGTTTATTTTGAAAAATCACAACCTGCACCCCCCTCTTTACTTCTTGAAAAAAACAAAAATTCAGGTACTTATCGAACAGCTGAAGTTATTGCTCGACTTGATAAAGATTTTTACAGCAAATGCTATATTTGCGGACAAAAAAACCCAACAACTATTAACGTAGAACACTTTATGCCTCATCGTGGAGATAGAGACCTAATGTTTGATTGGAACAACCTCTTTTATGATGGCGAACCTACTTCTTTGAAGGCATTAGAGGAAGCTAATCTAAGAGATTTGCTACTTAAAAGCATAAAAGAGTTTCAAGAGCTATTAATTGATTATTACAAATACGGTAAAGATGCAACATTTTTACTCAAAATCAAACAACATCTCAACAATAGCATAGAGCTTACAGCATTTAAACGCTATATTATACGCCATAATGAAACACTAAAAAACGAATTTGAACACTATATTATAGATTAGCAAGGAAACACGGTTTGAAACAACTCAATACATTTGGTAGGTATCTCAAAAAAAAATACAAGGTCAAAGTGAGCAAAATTCCTTTGGGTATCAGTGGCTTTACTTGCCCCAATATTGATGGCAAGGTGGCTAAGGGAGGGTGTACTTTTTGTCAAAACGACTCCTTTAGTCCCAATTTGGCTCAAAACAAAGGCAAAGTTTTTCTCAATCTTGAGAGCAAAACCAATCCGCTATTGGATAAACAACTCCAAGAGCTTGATAGGCAAATTAAAACTACCCAAAAGTATCAGCGTGAGAATTATGGAAGCAAAAAATTTATTATCTATTTTCAAGCCTTTACCAACACCTACGCCCCTTTTGAGACGCTCAAAACACTCTACGACAAAGCCCTCACCTACCCCGATGTGATAGGACTTAGTATCGGCACACGAAGCGACTCTATTACCGATGAGACACTGGAGTATTTAGCCTTGCTAAGTCAAAAACATGAGATATGGATAGAGTACGGTATTCAATCGATTTACGATGAGACACTTCAAAAAATCAACCGAGGACACGATGTCAAAAGCGTTGAAACAATGATTGCCAAAACCAAAGCTTTGGGGCTTAATGTTTGCGGTCACCTTATCTTTGGTTTGCCAGGCGAAACGCAAGAGATGATGCTGCAAAGTGCCAAAACAAGCTACGAGTGGGGGATCGATTCGGTCAAATACCATCCGCTCTATGTCGTCAAAAACACCCTTCTTGCCAATGAGTATCTATTGGGCAAATTTGAACCCATTAGCCGCCAACTCTATCTCGATACGCTCACCAAAGCTATCCAAATGAAACCTGAACATATCTCTATCCAACGTGTCACGGCGGGTATTGACGACGATACCCTATTGGCTCCTCAATGGTGCGGACTGGGACGTAATGCGATGCAAATCTACATCTATGAGGCACTTAAAGAAGTAGGATTTGTTTACTAAAGAGGCTATTTGCAATCCCGTCAAAATCTGCTATAATAAAACAGAATGTATAAGCTAATGGAGTAAAATATGACTACTGTTTCACTGCAAATCAAGGAAGATGCACAAGATTTCATACAAGAGATAAAAAAGCTTGTAGTTCAATTTCAGCCCAAAGTGAGCGATTTTACAATCTCACAAGACAATACTACAAAAGATGAAGTGTTATCAAGCTTTACGCAAATATGTAGAGATATTAAAAGTGGTGAGGCTTTTAATAGTGCTAGACCTATTGAGGAGCTTTATAAAGAATTGGCAAATGACTAAAATTGAATTTTTTGATAACTTTCTTAAAGAACTCAAACAACTCAAAAAATCTAACAAAAATATTCTCAAAGATATTATGAGCCTAGAAGAGCAATTAAAACAAAATCCCACACAAGGCGTATCGCTTGGTTATCAAATGTATAAAATAAGATTAGCAAATTCAAGCAAAAGGATAGGCAAAAGAGGTGGTTTTAGAGTAATCACCTATTTTATTGATGAAAATAACATTGTTTATCTGGCATCTATCTACGATAAAACCGAAATTGAAAATATTACTGTCGAGGAACTAAAAAAGATAGTAGAACAAGAATTTAAAAAATAAATCTTAAATCTCTCTCGGGAGAGGTGGAACGAGATAAGGATAATAATGATAAAAAATAAAGCTCACCAAAAGTTTAAGAAAGATGATATAAACCCTTTTCATTCGATTTATTTTGAATTACCTGAGATACAAAGATTGAGAATATTCCACCCCAAAAGTCATTTCAATGCAAAAAAAGTTAAATAAAAATCCAAAACTGATTGGTGTTATTTTAGATATAACAGAAAATGCGATTAACATATTTGCAGAAATCAATACATTGAAAAATATTTTTGATATTTTAGTTCAGAATTTTTCTCGTTCCACCTCTCCCGAGATTGTGAAATAATAAACCCTTCGACTAGGCTCAGGGTGAACGGATAGCGTAAAACCGTTCGTACCCAGCTTATCGAAGCACTTTTTTGGCAGTTATTTCACACTCTCGGGAGAGGTGGAATGAGGGAGATTTGTTAGTATTTCTACTATTCATAATGCGTCCACATTCGATAAACTTTTATTAATTTTTCTTCTTCAAAAATTTCATATACCAATCTATGTTGTTTATTTATACGTCTTGAAATCTTACCTTTGAGATTGCTTTCAAGATATTCATATTTTGGAGGATATGCCAGAGGTTCTTTTTCAACTAAATCTAACAACTCTTGTACTTTTGGTTTTAACCCACTTGAAGCTATTTTTTTAGCATCTTTTTTTGCTTGAGGGGAAAATAAAAGTTGATACATTTTACCAATCTAGCTTATCAGCAGTTACATAGTTTTCAATCGGTTCGTTTGAGGCTTCTAGGATACTTTCTTCCATGCCTTTTATACTGCGTAAGTACTCGTCGTCACTTTTATATACGGTATTTTCCAAAATTTCAACTTCATTTTGTGAAAAATGATTTAATAACCATAAAAATTTATCACTTACGTTATCTTCAATTTTTAAAGTTACTGTTTGCATTGATTAATCCTTTATTTAATTTTGCCCTTCTCATTCCATCTTTCCCGAGGTGGAACGCATACAGAAACCAAAACACTCTATCAAAACCTCTATTATGAATAGAGTTTATTTTCATCTTTGGAGAGGTAAATGTGGTTTGTATAGTGTATGTCTTGCTCTTCTCATTTGGATATTTTAGTATAGATTAGCTTATGATATGCATTCCGCCTCGGGAGAGGTGGAACGAGAGGCACTCAAGCAAGCAGGATTTGTTTACTAAAGAGGCTATTAAATTATTAAGGTTTAAGTTTCTATTAGAGCCTATCAAGGCAGAATATAACAACCAAATCTTGGCTTTTGGTGGGACTAAAGTCGCACTTCCAAGTTATTTCGATACCGATAACTCTTTTTGTAGTAGCATTTTGATAAAGGATTGATAAGGTATATCTAAGGCATTTGCTTTTACTTTGATGGTTTCAAGCATATCTTCTGGAAGTCGTAGAGATATAGTTTTTGTTGATTTTTTGAGATTTGGAAATCGTACAGTTTTTGCACTTTTGGTATCAAAAAAATCTGTCACATCGTTTTCTTCCCAAAAAGCTATCTCTTGGCTTTGGTCTTTAAATTTTGGTATAGTTTTCATAAAAAATCCTCTCTTTTTTGCTCATAGGTCTTGCGAATATGACCCTAATTTTGTTTTTTCTTTGGGTAAAGATTACGGTTACGAATTGTTTTTCGTTGGTAAGTCCCAATGCAACACAGCGGCACTCTAATTCATTTGAATGATTTGTATCTTCAAGCAAAATTAACGGTTCATTGAAAAATACCTCTTCTATAATTTGCCACTTTAGATTGTGCTTTATCTCATTTTTAAGAAGATTACCACCATCCCAACCAAAACCGCTTAAACTTTCACTATTCAAACAATCAAATGCCATATTTGCCCTTTTTGTATATTGCTATTATATACATTTTTATTTTACCCAGCACTTAAGAGAAAGAAATAAAGAAATCAAAAACAAAACCGATGCTTTTTCCTTTCTCGTTCCACTTCTCCCGAGAAAGTGCATACTATCAGTTACCAAAGAGGCTATTAAATTATTAAGGTTTAAGTTTTTAATATTATAATATCGACAAGATATAAGTAAAGGGATTGTATGCAAATTGATAGCACTATTTTAGAGAATCTTGAAAAGCTTTCGCATCTGCATATTGATGAGGATAAAAAAGTTGAGATTATTGCTCAGTTAAGCGATATTCTCTCCTATGTCGAAAACCTCAATGAGCTTGATACCGATCATTTGGATGCCTCTTTTTCGACACTGCAAGGGGGTACACCCATGAGAAGCGATGAGCCTTATTGCGATAGTGCTATTTCACAAAATATACTCAGCAACGCGCCGCAATCTCAAGATGATTTCTTTATTGTCCCCGCTATTATTGAGTAAACCGATGAAAATATATGGTATCAAAAGTTGCGGCAGTGTCAAAAAGGCTTTGAGTTACCTTGATGCTCACGCTATAATGTATGATTTTGTTGATTTAAAAAAAGAAAAAATAGAGCTATCTACTATCCAAAGATGGCTAGAACATACACCGATACAACAACTCTTCAATACACGCTCAGCAACGTATCGAAATCTTAAACTCAAAGAGTTGAATTTAAGCGATGGTGAAAAAATAGAGTGGCTACTCAAAGAGCCAATGCTAATCAAACGACCCGTCATTGAACAAGATGATGCGATAATGGTTGGTTTTGATTTGGATAGATACAATCAAAAATTACTTTAAAGGATGGTAAAATGATCGAAGAAGAAAAAAAAGACGTTATTGATATCAAGAAACTTTTAAAAAGTGTTGTTAAGCATGGTGCATCGGATTTGCACCTAGTAAGTCGTTCGCAACCGCAAATTCGTATCAGCGGTAAGCTAAAACCTGTCAATTTACCCGTTTTAACAGGCGATGATATTGAAGAGATGTGCTACTCCATCATTACCGAAAAGCAAAAACAGGAGTTTGAAGAACACAACGAACTTGACTTTGCTATTATGCTTCCAGGGATGGGACGATTTAGGGGCAACTACTACAAAACCATGACCGATATGGCTGCGGCGTTTCGTATTATTCCCACCGTCATTCCTTCACTTGACCAACTCAACGCTCCTGCGGTTTACAAAGAGATTATCAAACGAGAAAAAGGCGTTATTTTAGTTACGGGTCCTACGGGTTCGGGTAAATCAACCACCATGGCGGCTATTATCAACGAGATTAACCTCACCGAAAACAAACACATTCTTACCGTAGAAGACCCCGTCGAGTTCGTGCATGAAAACAAAAAGTGTCTCTTCTCTCACCGAGGCGTTGGTCCCGATACGGTGAGTTTTGCGGCGGCTTTGAAATACGCCCTACGTCAAGACCCCGATGTTATCGTTATTGGGGAGATGCGTACCCGTGAGACTATCGGAGCGGGACTTTCGGCGGCTGAAACGGGTCACTTGGTATTTGGTACACTGCACACCTCCTCCGCTGCGGGTACTATTGCAAGGATTTTGGATGTATTTGATGCAGGTGAGCAACCCGCTATTCGAGCAATGATTGCAGGGTCGCTTATTGCGGTTATTTCACAAATGTTGCTTCCCAAACTTGGAGGTGGACGGGTTGCTACGCCTGAAATTCTCATCGCCAACAACGCCATATCGAGTCTTATTCGTGAAGACAAAGTGCATCAAATCTATTCGCAAATGCAACTGGGACAAGGGGATTCGGGTATGCAAACCCAAACACAAGTCATTGTACGAGAGTACGAAGCGGGGCGGATTTCCAAAGAGGTTGCGTTGCAATACGCCAACAAAAAAGATGAAGTCAAGAAAAAACTTGGAATTGCTTAAGGTCTATGTGTGATTGAACATATTGATTACAGTACTTTAAACTATCTTGATGTTACCATCATTACTTTGATTGCTATTTTGGCACTCAAAGGCTTTGTCAATGGTTTTATCAAAGAGTTTTTTGGTGCTATTGGATTGGCGGGAGGCGTTGTTGTTGCTTCAGGACAATACGCTTTGGCAGCTCAATACATCTACGACAAAGCCTATCCGCTTGAAAACCCTGCCCTGCTCAATCTGTTGGGATTTCTTGCTATTGCGGTAGTGATTTGGATAATTGCAGCGATTGCGGGACTCATTTTTGCCCATTTTGCCAATAAAAATTCCAAAATGGGACTCATTAGTCGTTTGGCAGGATTGGGATTGAGTGGGGGAAAATACTTTTTGGTTTTTTCGGTTGTTTTTCTTTCGCTTTTAAAAATCACGCTTATTCGTGACAATGTCGCACCCAAATTGGATCTCAATAACTCCATAGTCTATCCCTATATGGAACAATACGGCAACGAGGTGCTTCTACTAGAAACCATGCAGGTATTTGATAGTAAAAATTTTGAAAAGAGTTTAAAAGTAAACGAACCTATAAGCAATGAAGTTGAAGATGAAGATGAAGTTGAAGTTGAGGATGAAAAAGAAAAAGAGGCTACTACTCAAGTCGATGATACGCAAAAAGATCTAAACAGACTCATTGTAAACGAGCCGTAGCATAAGTAGGTTGAATATGAGTTATGATGAGCTATTGGATAATTTTAAAGATATTCTCAAAAATAGCGGTCTAAAACAGACAAAACAAAGAGAGTATATCCTTGAAGCACTTTATGAGAACCATCATCATCTCACGCCCGAAGAGATCTATAGGCTCATTCAAGATAGATACCCAAAAATCAAAATCGGTATCGCCACCGTCTATCGAACGCTTTCGCTTCTTGAAGATGCCAATTTGGTCAGTTCGCTTAGTGTCGCCGATCAGGGCAAACGCTATGAGTTGTTGTCGCATGAACATCACGACCATCTTGTTTGCACCCAGTGCGATAAGATTATGGAGTTTCACGATGAACTCATCGAACGCCAACAAGAGATAATTGCCAAACAATTTAACTTTAAAATGACCAATCACACCATGCAAATCATTGGTGTATGTCAAGAGTGCCAAAAGAAATAAATATCAGATTTAGGAGAAGTGTCATTGTTTGAAAATCAATACATACAAGAGAGAATAAAAAAAGCTGACCAATTGCGTCAAATGGGTATCAATCCCTACCCTAATGCGATCGAAAGAGGAGAGACTTCAGAGGATTTCCTCTCCCAATCGGCTCACCTACTCACCCTAAGTGACGAGGTTAAAAAAGATGAAAACAAGATATTTCATCTAACAGGACGTATCAAATTTATCCGTATTATGGGAAAAGCAGCGTTTGCTAAGATTGAAGATAGTTGCGGGTTGGTACAAATCTATTACAACCGTGACGATTTACCAGAGGGGTACTACAACCAAATTAAAAAGCTTTTTGAAGTGGGCGATATTGTCCAAGCCATTGGTTACGCTTTTGTGACGCAAACGGGTGAGATTACCCTCCATTGCAATGCACTCCGTATCGTCACCAAATCGATTCATCCTCTTCCCGAAAAGTTCCACGGATTGCAAGATAAAGAGCTTCGCTATCGCCAACGCTACCTTGATTTAATCATGAACACATCGGTCAAAAAGACCTTTGAGATGCGTAGTCGTATCGTTTCGCTCACCCGTAGATTTTTTGAAGAGCGAGGCTTTTTGGAGGTCGAAACTCCTATGATGCACCCTATTGCAGGGGGAGCTAATGCGCGTCCTTTTATTACGCACCACAACACTTTGGGAGTCGATAGATATTTGCGTATCGCTCCCGAACTCTATCTTAAGCGTTTGATTGTCGGTGGATTTGAAGCGGTTTATGAGATCAATCGAAACTTTAGAAACGAGGGTATGGACTCTACGCACAATCCAGAGTTTACCGCTATTGAGTTCTATTGGGCTTACAAAACCTATCGGGATTTGATTGAGATTACCAAAGATTATTTTGAGTATCTCTTTACACACCTCAATCTTCCCTCCAAGCTTCCCTACGGTGAGTTTGAGATAGATTTTAGCAACTTTGTTGAAATTACCCTTGTCGATTCGCTCTCACAAATCGGAGGCGTACCTGCCCACATTTGCCACGATATGGATGCCATTTATGCCTATTTCAAAGCCAAAGGGATACCCATCAAACCCAATCTCAATTTGGGTCAATTGCAAGGGAAGTTGTTTGATGAGTTTGTTGAAGCCAAGCTTATCAATCCTACTTTTATTACCGATTACCCCGTAGAGCTTAGTCCTTTGGCAAGACGAAGCGATGAAAACCCCGCTATCACGGAACGATTTGAGCTTTTTATGGCAGGGAAA
>DYMA01000185.1 GCA_020721815.1 Sulfurovum sp.
GTAATGTCCACAAAACATGTCTCTTCCTTTTTTTCGCCATTCACTGTGAACTTACGGCTCGTTGCTATCGCAGTTTTAGCGATTGCTGAACTGCTTTGGCTATACCGTAGCTCAATATCACGGGTCAAATTCCCGACTAAAATTATTTTATTGAACATCAGCTACTACTTCCACTTTCTCTGCATAGAATGTTTCAAGCAGTGCTTCTGATCCTGCACGATCACCCAAGAACTTAGCGATTGACTCTTCATCGTCCGTGTAAACCTTCGCCCACTTTAGGAACTCAACAATTTCGTCGTTCTTGACTCCACGGCTTTTGAAAAACTCAAAGAGATTGTATTTTAGTGTTGGCTCTTTCACTTCTTTTGGCTGAGCGGATTGGAGCATAGCGTTAAGATCAACTGGCTGTTGTGTTGGTGTAGCTTCTACGGTTTCAATCGTCTTATCGTCTGCATCAACAGCGTAAGCCATTTCCTCACCGATAGGCAATTTTTTAACAAGTTTCTTAGCGACTGTTTTAATCGCCATTTCATCAAACCATTGCGCCCATACCCCTGACGGCTTTCCGTTTTGGTTAGAGCTTACAAGGCGGTGCTTTTCGATCTGAGAGGCGTTCATCACTTCTACATATAAAGCTCCATCGGGAGATTGTGCAAGCGCCACAGCATATTTAAACGCACCCTCACCACCGTCTAAATCTTTCACGAATCGGACTGTTTCATCAAAGCCGTTGATGTTGTATTCAAAAACATCACCTTCGTTGACAATATACGTCTTTAACTTCCACCCGGTACGTGCAAGGAGTGCCGTGTACCCTCTTGCTGATACGATCAACTGAATCGACCCTTTGAATGGTACGAGATAAGCATGAGATAGCACAGGGCTAAGATCAAGACCTAATTGTGCGACTGTGATACACGCATCGATAATTGAATGGGGGTTGCACCCGCTTAATTTTGAATCGGTTGCTACCTTTGCGGCCGTAGCGATAAATTTGTCTGATTTTGCTTTATCACCACCTAAGAGCGATGTAACCATCTTTTGTTTAGCAATTAAGCCACCTTGAATTTCTTGATCTCTTGTTACTATTGCTGACATGATTTATCCTTTTAATAGCTTGCGTTATTTTTGTAAGTCACATAGGACGGGACCGTGATTGTTTGGATGATCTGTTCGCTGTTCATCGTGTCTTTATAGATTGGCTCTGAATACTCATCGATACGTCTGAAAATATCAAAGGCTCGTTTGTACTCAGCACGCCCGAACTCTAAACTCATAATGTCGTATTCATACACTGCGACCATAAACGGTGCTTTGTCCTCAACACATACAAATAAGAACTTCTCAGCTTTATGCCCTAAGCTCTGTAACACGTCCAAATAGAGTGAGGCAGATAAGTAATACCCAAAGTTTGCCGCCGCCTTTTGGAAGCCATCAGGGGATGCATCAGCACACTTCTTAACATCAACTACAAGTCCCATTTCTTCAATGTAATAATCGGGCTTACATTTAACCGATATTCCATCTATCTCACTAAAAAAAGGCTTCTCCGCGACACCGTTTTGAAAGAAGATTTTTGCCTTACTTTGCAGGATTGAATCTGCACAGTTTTTGGCTAACTCATGATCTTCTGCTCTTAACACTGTCTTGCCGATTGATTTAGCTTCAAATGCCTCTTTGATCGCTTTTCCCTCTTTGGTACGTCCATCATATTGAGGTGATACTGCATAGTCTTGATCGAATAGGTGAGGCTCTAAAATCATGCAGTGAATCGCTGATCCCATAATCATTGCCGGTGTTTGTTCCTTGCGAATCCCTTGCGAAAATGCGTACGGGTTTTTTAGAATGTCTTTGAGGTTTGATGATCCAAGTGCCTTATGTGCGTGGTAATCGTCATTGGTCAATGGTTGGATTAATTTGCTCATCTTGTCTCCTTTCTTATGGCGTTGAACTCATCAAACAATTTCAACCTATGCGATGCTTGTGCAGCCGTAAGTGTTGGATTTACTTTTAAAATGCGCTGTAACATTTTGTGCTGTTTGCTTCCCATCTTCATAACATCTCCTTTGCGTTCAATATAAACATCTCTTTAATGCATGAATAGTCAAAGTCGTAATCGTATGAAATGCGCTTTAGCGCCTTTTCAACTTCATTTACAACTTCATCAGTTGCTTTGTCGATTGCATCCATCTTCATGTCTGCTTTGTCTTGCTCTCTCTCGTAGGCTCTTAATGCCTCAGTGTTTGCACATCGTTCTGCTCCGTACATTTTGATCTCCTTGAAATAAATTAGGATTTGACTTGAAAGAAAACATCGCGGCTATGCCCCTACCGCTAAAAAGTATGAGTATGGATTTTTCCGAAAGGAATACAAGGAGAGGTGTTGTATTTTTGGCAGACTTTTTGATGTTTTCTCGCAAGGCAAAGCCCTTAAAGCAACCTATAAAATCAACCCCTAAGCAGTGCTACCCACTTTAACCTTTGGCATGGAATCAGTTTGAAGTTATAGGCTCATTTAAGAGCTTTAAATTAAAAAGTTTATGCCGTCCGCTCCACCCACTCGGAACCGATGAACTTTTTTGATACTGGGTGATCCGCATAAACTTGTTTCGTATGTGGCTGCTTCGCTCACTCAGTCAGGTAAACGCCCAACTCATCCCAAACCAAGAGAGGGAAGATTCGCTCACTGCGATTCAACTCTTGTCAGGTATCAAACTCAAACCGAAGTCTTTGTTTGCATGAGAGAATAGTAAGATATTCTTACTTAAATGAATATTAAAAAAGAAAGTATTTCTTACTATTTATGCTAAAATACCGTGAAGAAGATGGAAAATATTTGGGGAATAGGAGTTGCTTAGTATGGGTATGAATATTGACAATGAGAGCGCAGCTGTATATCATATGGATATGAAAAGAGCAGATGCCAAGGCTATTACAATCGCATTGATCCGATGGCTTGATAATCGTTACCAGGATAAAACGATTACAACTGAGATGTCAGTTAATACATCTTATGGTACTAAAGTTGCCGATGTGGTCATATCAAACGGTCATGCTATTGCTTTCGAGATCAAAAGCGATTTTGATACTACTACAAGACTAAGTGACCAAGTCAATGGGTTTAGTGAAATATTTGAATATGTATATACTGTTTTTTGGAAAGAACGATTCACCATTGATGCACTTAATCTTCCTAATAATGTAGGGGCAATTGAAGCATTTTGGGGCGAAGATGGAGTATTGAGTTTCAAACTTGTTAAAAAAGCCAAAATAAACCGGTTTATTACCCCTATGGTAGTAGCAAACTTGCTGTGGAAAAGTGAATTAGAGTATTTCTTACATCTTAAAAATATTCCGACTAAAAAGAATTATGATAAGACTACTCTTGTAAATCTATATGTAGATTGTCATAATAAGCAAGAGTCAGTTAAGATATTTAGATTTGTAGTAAAGAAACGGTTTGAGAGAGGGTACTTAGCGTATCAACAGGTAAAAGATACTGCGAATGCTCTACGTGCATTCATACAGTTTAAGACAGATAAGGATTATTTACTCAAACTCCAAGTATAGACAGTGCTGTAATATGATGGGCAATCATTCTATGTTTCCATGTGCTTCCAGCTTTGAATTTTAAATCAGCAACCTTTGATGCAACATCATCAATAAATGCACATGATTTACAGTGTTCTCTCGAAAATGTTTTTATATTTACTCGGATACGTTGGCACAAATCCTCATACTGATGATAGTTTCCTTTTGCATCAGCTGTAAACATACATAAATTACCATCTTCTGTTGTATATTTTATAAACGGATAATATAAAAATCCTTTATCCGGATCAATCTCTATTTTAGATTGAATTTTATCTAGAAGTGTAAAATCTGAATAGTTTACAGACTCAACCGGAAGCCCTTTTAGTTCTAAATGCGTTTTGATATACTCTAGTCTTTTTAATTGTTGATTCCAAATTCTATCACAAGGTAAATCTGTTGTTGTCCTAAGGCTACCTTTAAATGCCTCACC
>DYMA01000013.1 GCA_020721815.1 Sulfurovum sp.
AAATCAAGGGTTTCATTGCTCAGTGCATACGCCATACCGCTCACCAAGCCACGATCGCTAATAACGGTTTTGTCGCAATTGGGCTTGATTACATCCGCATAGTGTTGCGCCCTATCGGCTACAAAAAGCAACATCAAAGCCCGTGGTGTAAGCTTACCGCTCAGTAAAATCTCACGAAATCTCTCACTAGGCTCTTTGGTAGTCACAAAGTGGGGGTATCTTTGGGACAAAAGCTCAATTTGCGTCGTTTTACCGCAGGTATCAATCCCCTCAAAAAGCACCACCATTAGATATAACTCTTAATCAACGCATGTGCATTAGGGGGAAGAAGGTGGTCAATTTTCCCATTAAAGTGCAAGATAGAACGCACCATTGAGGAGCTAATAAAGGCGTGGTCGAGATTGGGCATTAGATAGATGGTTTCAATATCGCTATTGAGTGAGGAGTTGGCATAGCCCATTTGCAACTCATACTCAAAATCGCTAATAGCCCTTAAGCCTCGCACAATGATATAGGCATCAAGCTCTTGTGCCAAATCGACTAATAGTGAACTAAAGGAGACGACTTTGATTTTGGGCATACTCTGCGTAGAGGCTTTAATCATCTCAATGCGTTGTTCGAGTGTAAAACGAGGACGTTTGGTTTCGCTAATAGCAACAGCTATAATAATCTCATCAAACATCTTGCACGCACGTTTGACTATATCCAAATGCCCGTTGGTAATAGGGTCAAACGTTCCTGGGTAAATAGCACGTCTAAATTGACTCATCTTCTCTCCATCTTTTATATAAATTGTTTTGAATACCTAAAATGTCGTACCATTTGCCAATGATAAATCGCTCCATCTCTTCAAGTGAGTTGCTATCGGAGTAGTAGCCCATGACAGGAGGTGCGATGATAACCCCAAGAGTAGAGAGTTTGTGCATATTTTCGAGTGCAATAGCCCCAAAAGGCAACTCTCTAGGGGCCAATAGAAGCTTTTTTTGCTCTTTGAGTGCCACCGCCGCAACCCTTGTAATCAAATTATCAGCAATACCGTGAGCGATTTTGGCCAATGTATTCATACTGCAAGGAATCACCGCCGTAGCATCAACACCAAACGAACCCGAGGCGATTGAAGCTCCGATGTGTTTATGGGAGTGCAGGGTGAAATTTTTTTCTTCGAGACGTTCAACCACCAAAGCACTTTGAGAAGCCACCACATGAAGCTCTACGCTATCGGGCAAATGAGCAATAAAGGCTTTTGCCAATGCCACTCCACTAGCCCCACTAATAGCCAAAACGATACGCATCGACTACTTACTGCCTTTTTCGATTGGCAATCCTGCTTTTTTCCATCCATTCACAAAGCCTTGTTGGATATTGGTAAGCTTCTCATACCCCTCATCGGCCAACAAAATCGCTGCTTTGACCGAACGCAAACCGATACGACAAATAAGAACTATCTCCTTGTCGTAGCCATCATCGGTCAATCGATTGACTTGTTCTACAAAGTGTTTATTGATTACCATTTCGCCATTTACTTTCATTTCGTAAGGGATATTTATCGCCCCCTTTGGGTGTCCGTGTCCAAACTCCTCTTTGGTGCGTACATCGATAATATACTCAAAATTTGGCAAAGTTTTGGTCTCTTTGAGGCAACTATCGGAGTACTCTTTGGCATGAAGCAACGAAAATGAGAAGATGATAAACACAATAAAAGGTTTTAGCATTTTTTATCCTTAAGTGATTTTGGGTGTATTATAGCAATTGAGTATAAAAGTTGAGTATAGTCCATCCAAATAAACTTTATCGTTAATACAAATGTAAATAATTCTTTTCTCCTTTCAAATTGCCAATTTGGTTTATTCTCTAAACCCCCACACACCACACCATCTCCCACCCCCAAAAGACAATCACGACTTTCACCACTTTTAATCCTTGTTTGGTATAATTGGTGATTATCTCATCTTGTTCATACTCTACCAATTGTTTGGTAGCTTCCTCTACCAACTCTTTTATCTTCTCTTTTGATGGTTTTTGGTCTCGTTTGATGTATTTAAACTCCACAAGTCCAATGTATTCAACATAAGGATTAAGAGGCTTTAGAAATATATCGCAAAACCCTTTGTTCATCTCTTTTTCGCTTTTGATAATAAAGTAGGGAGTGAGTGAGAGATACGCTAGATACATCGATTTGATGGTGGCTTCGTTGTAGATGTAGTCTCGTATGCCTGTACTCTCTTTAATCATATTGGCTAGATATTTAAATACACTTAAGTCCCCTTTGAGTGCAAACTCTGCCAAATCATCGGAGAGCTTATCGACGTTGAGTGTAAATACTTTCTCTATTTCAAGAGCATCTTTGAGAAAGTCAATATCTATTCGTTTGACGGTTTCGTTGGGTATTTTGAGAGTAAGTTTGAGTCTTCTATCGACGATGGTAATCAACCCCAAATAGAACATAAAGGATTTAAAGTTGTTTTCTTTGTTTAAATCCAACGCACTAAAATCTTGCACCAAATTGCTCATAGAGATAGAGTCTCCACCAATAAGCGTTTGAAGCGTAGTAAAGTTACCGTTTAGCTTTTTATTGGTATAGATGATGCTTTTGAGTTTGGAGTAGTCGCTTCGTACGTTTATATCAATCATCTCTTTGGGGAGTTTGTCACTGATTCTAAATTTATTGATAAAGTAGAGTATCATATCGGTATTGTAAATATGTTCACTGCTATCTTCACTAAAGATATAGTTATTGTACCACTCTTGAAGCACACTTTTTTCTACTTTGGCATCAAGCTCATAATGCTTTAAAATTTCACTTAACTCACTATCATTTAAGCCAATCATATTATTAAAATCTTTGTGCAAAGAGATATTATCACCGATGTTAAACCCACTGGTGACATCGTACATTGTCATTGGCGTAACGCCTGTAATAAACATCCTACGAATGGGGGCGTTATTACCACTTGCTCCAGCTTTGAGTACGGTAAAGAGCTGTTTAAACGAGGCGGTCTTTTGTGATACCAAATTTAAATACTCATTTTGGTTATTGAGCAAAAGTTTATTAGCAAAGTTGTCGTATTCATCTATGAGGAGATAGAGTTTGAGGTTGTGTTTTTTGATATAGACAAAGATTTCATCAAGCAGTGCAATAGGGTTATCGATAGAAGCAATATCTAAAGCATACTTTTCAACAAAGCCATTGAGGTGTCTAAGCAGATAACCTCTAAAGCTCTCCTCTACATTCGATACATCAATCGCACTAAAATCAAAGCGTAATACATGATAACTACTCGCCTCGGGTGTTTTGTTCTTGATGATGTAGGTATCTTTGAATATATCATCAAACTCCTCTTTGAAATGCAAATCATAATAGGCTTCGAGTATGGCAATAAGCAAGGATTTACCAAATCGGCGTGGGCGTAGGAACATCAAAAAGCTAGAGGGGTAGTTTTCTATCTTTTCGATATAGGGCGTTTTATCAATAAAATAGAAATCTTCACTTTTGAGTCGGATAAAGTCGCTGATACCGTAGGGGATTTTTTTCATGGTTTTGCTCTTTTTTTGTTTTGATTATAGCATAGTTTGGATTGCAAATTAAATATTTTTTCGTCATTGTGTGTTTAAGTCTCAAATTGCAAATGGAAATATTTTGAAAGCAACAAATACCAACTATTAACCCAAAATAAGCTACAATTCATCAACGTTTAATAAAAAATGTATGCAATAGGAGAATAGATGCAAGAGTTTTTGCAAAAAGCCAAATCTTCAACCAGAGTACTCAATGCTCTAAGCGGTGCCAAAAAAAATCAAATCCTTTTGGAGATGGCGCAAGCGTTGCGTAGCAGTAGTCAAACCATCATCGAACACAACGCACTCGATATGGAAAATGCCCACACTAGCGGACTTTCAGATGCTCTAAAGGATAGATTGTTGCTCAATGAGAGTCGCATTGAAGCCATGGCAATAGCCCTTGAAGAGATAGCCGCACTCAAAGACCCTATCGGGCGTGTACTTGAGGGTTGGGTGAATGAAAATGGGCTAAAAATCGAAAAAGTTACCATTCCTATTGGAGTCGTTGGGATTATTTATGAATCTCGCCCCAATGTCACGAGTGATACGGCAGGACTGTGCTTCAAAAGCTCCAATGTGTGCGTACTCAAAGGCGGCAAAGAGGCGGATAACTCCAATAGAATCATTGCCCAAACATTGCAAGATGTACTCCAAAAAAATGGCTTACCCAGAGAGATTATCGCTTTGTTGCCCGATGCTTCTCGTGAGGGGGTTACGTGGCTTATCAAACAAGATAGGTATGTTGATCTTATCGTCCCACGAGGAGGACAAGGATTGATTGATTATGTGAGCCAAAACGCAACCGTCCCCGTAGTCAAACACGACAAAGGACAGTGTCACACCTACATCGACAAAGATGCCAATCAAGACCAAGCCATTGCCATTGCTATCAATGCCAAATGCCAACGCCCTGGGGTTTGTAACGCTATGGAGACCTTGCTTGTCGATAGTGCCATTGCTCAAGAGATTTTGCCCCGTCTCAAAAGTGCTTTTGATGCCTATCATACCCAGCTCAAAGGGTGCGATACCACTCAAAGCATTATTGAAGTTGAAAGTGCCAATGATGAGGCGTTTCATACGGAGTACCTTGCCAATATCCTTAATATCCGTGTGGTTGAGGGAGTTGAGGGGGCTATTAGCCATATCATTGAGTACGGTTCGGGACACTCGGAGGCGATTATTACCCAAAACATTGCAACGGGTGAGCGGTTTTTAAACGCCGTTGATGCTGCTGCGGTCTATATCAATGCTTCGACACGGTTTACCGATGGAGGCGTTTTTGGGTTTGGTGCTGAGGTGGGAATTAGTACCAACAAACTCCACGCACGAGGACCTATGGGCGTTGAGGGGCTTACAACCTACAAATACAAAATCTACGGCGATGGGCAGATACGTTAGGATATGGAGAGTTTTGTAGCCCAAGAAGCAGGACGACTCGATAAGATTTTAACCCAACATCTCAATCAAAGCCGTAATCAAATCGAAAAACTTATCAAAGAGGCTCTTGTGAGTGTAAACAATAGAGCCGTAACAAAGCCCAGTTTCAAAGTACTAGAGGGGCAAATCGTAGCCTATAGCTTCAAAGAAGCAATCATTAAAGCACCTCAAGCGGTTGATTTTGATGTAGCCATTCTCTACGAAGATGAGGATATTTTAATCCTCAACAAACCCGCCCATCTCGTCGTCCACCCTGCCCCCAGTGTCAAAGAACCCACATTGGTAGATTGGCTTATAGCTAGAGGTATTTCGCTCTCTACTCTTAGTGGTGAGGAGCGTCACGGGATTGTACATCGTATCGACAAAGAGACGACAGGGGCGTTGGTAGTAGCCAAAAACAATGAAGCCCATCAAAAATTAAGCCAACAACTCCAAGATAAAAGCATGGGTCGATACTATTTGGCGGTGATTGACTATCCCCTCAAAGAAGACACCATCGTCGAACAACCCATTGGACGCAACCCCAATAATCGTCTAAAGATGAGCATCAATAGCCACGGCAAAGAGGCAAAGAGTGCTTTTGCCAAACTCCTTGAGGGCAAAGATCGTTTGGAACTCATCGTTGCCAAGCTCTACACAGGACGAACCCACCAAATACGCGTGCATCTTGCGCATTTGGGACGGCATATTGTAGGCGATACGCTCTACGGATACCAAAGCCAAAATTCATCCTATAGAGTGCAACTTCATGCCTATTTGCTCTATCTCATTCATCCACGAACGGGTAAAAAAATTGAAGTAGTAGCACCGCTTTTTGAGGATATGGAGAGGCTGTTGGAGGCTAAATTTGATGATAATGCATTGCAAAAAGTAGTTGATACCAACTATTTAATGGAGCGATTTGATATTGACAATATACATACATTTTGATATAATGCTTTACAGTTAAGTTTAAAAGGCTTTGTCGTGAATATTGAATGGGATGAGAACAAAAATAGTATCAATATTCAAAAACATGGTGTCTCCTTTGAAGAGGCAAAAGAGGTTTTTGATGATCCTTTGCATATTTCAAAATTGGATTACAGATTTAGCTATTTTGAAGAGCGATGGATTACAATAGGCTCTATTAAAGAACATCAAATTTTAGTCGTAGCTAATATGTTTTTTGATGACGATGGCGAAGAGATTATAAGAATCATAAGTGCTAGAAGAGCCAATTCTAAAGAGAGGAGTTTTTATGAGCAACATTAAAGATAGAGAAAAGTTTGATGAGTATGAAACAAAAGAGGATTATGACTTTAGTGGTGGTGTGAGAGGAAGGTTTTACAAACCCAAAAAAGTACCGACTACACTGCGGTTAGATAATGATATTATCCTTTATTTTAAAAAAAAAGCCAGTGAACAAAAAATACCCTATCAGACATTGATCAATGCTTATTTACGCAAAGAACTGCAAGAGGTAGTGTGATATTTGGGCTAGTTATTGCGAGGCACGAAGCAATCTATTTTAAATTGGTCATCAACAACGATTTTAAATCTATAGCCTAGGCTTTAGCCCGAGTTTGAAGCATTCAATAGCCTCTAAATGTTGGGCTAAAGCCAAACCTACCAAAAACTCTATCTAACTCTCAATCACAATAGGTTATAATATATACCAATAAAACAAAGAGAATATCGCAATGCCACATATCAAAACCAAACCGTTTAATAGAGAGATTTTAAGCCATCATCAAGAATTTAATGATTTTATTACTTTTCGTGCCACCGATGAGCATGAGGAGCTTTGGGGTATATGCTATGAGGGGGTGGAGTTTTTGCTTCATCTCAAAATCGATAGCGATGGAAACTACCTCCTAAAATACGACAAAGTTACCCGTCCGCTCAAAGTCGAACTGCTCAAAAAGAGCATTGCCGCCCTTGCCGATATACTTGAACTTGAAATTTTAAGTGCCAATATCGTTTCATACAAAACCCAAGCACCTTTAGCTTCAATGTATCAAAAAAGCATCAAAGATTTTGAAAATATTGAGTTTGGAAACCAAAAGGTTTCACTCGAAGTAGGCTTTGGGAGCGGTAAACATATCTTGTATCAAGCCACCCAAAACCCCGATAAACTCTACATCGGCATTGAGATACACACCCCCTCAGCCCAGCAACTTCTCAAACAAATAGGATTGCAAAACCTTACCAATATTTGGGTGGTCAATTACGATGCAAGGCTTCTACTAGAGATGTTTGCTTCCAATAGCTTAGAGGAGATTTACGTCCATTTTCCTGTACCGTGGGATAAAAAACCCCATCGTAGGGTTATTAGTCCTAGCTTTTTGACCCAATCGATGCGTACGCTAAAAATCGGAGGGACGTTGGAGCTACGCACCGATAGCGACCGCTACTTTTGGTACGCTTTGCAAACCTTTTTTGCCTATCCAAAGATTGAAGTCAAGATAGACAAAAACAAAGAATTAGAAGTGGTAAGCAAATACGAAGCCAGATGGCGACGACAAGCCAAAGATATTTACGATGTTTGGGCACTGTCGCACGAAAACTCTCCGCAAGATAGACGAGATTTCAAGTTTGATTTTGATACGATTGGGTACAATAATGGTTTAAAAAATACTCTCCCGAGTGAAAGTCAAATTTTTGAGGAGTATTTTATTCACTTTGAGCGAATCTATAGCGTCGTTGGGGGCGGGTGGTTGGTGCGTGTGGCAATGGGAAGTTTTGATAGACCCGAACATAAATTTATCCTAATGACACCCCAAGAGATACGCTACATGCCCTCACCGCCCGTAGCAACGCTCACCAACTATCGTGTACACCAAAAATTGCAGGAGTTTTTAAATGAGTAACACCAGTGTCATAAATGCCTCTTACCTTAACCTCTCCTACCATGATGAATCAAGCGAGATTATCAAAGATGCCTCGTTTACTATCAACAAAGGCGACTTTGTTTTTATCACAGGGCCTAGCGGAAGCGGTAAATCGACATTGCTCAAAGCACTCTATGGCAAACTTAAGCCTTTTAGCGGTGATCTCAACGTGGGAGGATTGGATATGAATGAAATATCCAACAAAAACCTCCAAAAGTTGCGTCAAAATTTGGGCATTATCTTCCAAGACTACAAATTAATCAATGAGTGGAGTGTCGAAAAAAACGTCGCTTTGCCTTTGATTATCGCAGGTTACTCCAAAGATATTCAACACACACAAGCCAAAAGGTTACTAACCCATGTCAAATTGCTGGAACATATCTACAAAACACCCCTAGAACTAAGCGGTGGAGAGCAACAACGAGTAGGGGTAGCACGAGCCTTATCCAAAAATCCTTTTTTAATCCTTGCCGATGAACCTACAGGAAACCTTGATGAGTACTCCTCCAATGTCATTTGGGATTTGATGGAAAACACCTGCGAACAGCTCAATACCACCGTGGTGGTGGTCACGCACAAAATTCCCAATATCTTCTCCATTCCTTATCGTCATCTCATCATCGAAAATAGGGGTATCTATGAAATTCATTAAAAATCATATCACCTTTATCTTGCCACTTATGGCGGTTTTGATTGGTTTGGAGTTCTATTTTGTCTTTGAGCGAACCACCAAAAACTACGAAGAGGGACTCAAAAACAACTACTCCATGCTTATCGTTGCCCACGATAAAGTCGATATTGAGTATTTACGAACGCTTAATTCGCATATTGCTACCATAGAAGAGGTCAAAAAAGACTCCATTGTCGATGAGATCTCCAAAGGACTCAAAGACTCTAGCAAAGCTTCACTCTCTAAAATTTTGCCCCATTTTTACAACACCAAGCTCGATACCTATTTGAGCATGGATGATATTAGCAGCATCAAAGCCGATCTTGAAAAGAGCAACAAAATCAAAAGTGTCGAAACCTTTGACAACTCGCACAACTCTACCTACAAACTCTTTGTCTTTTTAAAATTTATCTTTAAGATTTTTATTTTGTTTATTGGTATCGTGAGCTTCTTTTTGATATTTAAGCAGATGGAGGTGTGGAGCTTGACGCACAAAGATAGGATGAATATCATGGAGATATTTGGTGCGCCGCTCTTTTTGCGTAGTGCCGTGATGTACCGTATCGCCGTTACCGATGCCTTTTTTTCATCCATTTTTATCTCGCTTGTTTTTGTCTATCTTAAGTACAACTGGGCTAGTAGTAGCGGCATTGAGATACTTATGCACAATCGAGAGCTTATATTTGAGTTTGGTGATTTTTTCAAGATGTTGGGTATCTCATTGGCTATCGTTATCACATCGGTCTATTTGGTTGTTTCCAATATGAAGGATGAGCGTTGAGGATACTCTTTAGCTTAGGGTTGGCTTTAAGTTTGAGCTTTGCAACCAATCTCAATACCAAAATCAACGACTCCAAAAAACAACTTACACAAGTTGAGCAAACCAAAAGTGCCACCAGTGCAAAGCTTTCGCAGATAGTAAACAACATCAACAAAGCCAAAAATCAAAGCAAACTCTACGATGCACGTATCGAAAAACTCTCCAAAGAGAAAAACCAAAACGAAGAACTCTATCAAAAATCCAAAGTCCAGCTCAACGAGTACAACAGGCTCTACCGTGATACGGACAAGGAGATAAAGCTCAAAAATATGCGCTTTTTATCCCTGCTCTCCAATCAATTTGGTGTAATTTTTGCGATGCAAAAGGTCAAAAAAAATACCCAAAAATCGATTATCTACAAAGAGATATACGAGTACTATAAAGTCCAAAACATCAAAGAGCTTCAAGAACTCAAAGTCGAAATCGAAAAGTGGCAAACCAAACAAAACGACATCACCCAAAAGCGAAAAAATATCCAATCCACCATGGCAAAAATCGAAAAACAACGCAACGAGTACAAAAAAGAGAAACAAAACAAAAAAACACTGCTTAACAAATTGGCACAAGATGAGGAGATTTACCGCAAAAAACTTCAATCCATTGTCGATAAACAAAGCTCACTTCGTTCGACACTCGCCAAACTCAATATCCTCCAAGCCAAAGAGGTTGAAAAGGCTCGTGCCGAAGAGATAGCAAGAAGCAACGCACTCAAAACCAAACAGTTTAAGGATTACAAAGGCTCCAATCAATCCTCCTATTATATGACCAATGTCACCGCCTATCAAGGTCAAAAAACCCTCTCGCCCATCCAAGGGGCTAGGGTTGTCAAACGCTTCGGAACGCACATAGACCCCATCTATAAAATCAAAATCTTTAACGACTCCATTACGCTCAAAGCACCCAATAGGGACTCCAAAGTAAGCAGTGTGCTTTCGGGCAAAGTGGTCTATTCGGGAAGCAACTCGATGCTGGGCAATGTCGTCGTTGTAGCCCATGATCAAAAACTTCATACCATTTATGCAGGATTGTCGCATATCGCCCCAACCATTCGAGTAGGCAAACATCTATCCACGGGCGAAGTGATTGGACGAGTCTCTAGCAAACTCATCTTTCAAGCTACAAAAAATTCAAAACATATTAATCCTTTGCATTTAATTCGTATTTAAAGAAAAGAAGTAGTAAAACTTTCTTGATTTGGATATAATTATAAAACATTATAGATTTCAAGGAGAGGTTGTTTATGAGAATATTAATAGCATTATTGCTCTGCATCACACTTTCTCACACCAAGCAGAGTGACTCCATCATACTAAGCAGCCACCCATCGCCCAGTGAGGCGACAGTAGCACTTGCCAAAGCCAACCAAAACCTCCTTATTCAAGAGCTAATCAAACGTTTTGAATTTAAAGCAACCATTGAAAAAAATGAGAATGAACTCCTGATTGTTCTTACAGATTTTAGCAACCCCAAAACCATTCCATTGGTTTATGAAGTTCTCAAAAGAGATTACCATACGCTCAAAACCAATTATCGTGTTATCGAAAAAAAGAGTGCATCCGATATTATTTGGTTGGCGATGATATTTATCATGTTTGGGATTATTGGTGTCATTTTTATAGTACGCTCTTCTCAAAAATATCACGACCTTGAAAAAGAGCATAAAAAACTTAAAAAAATCAAAGATTCACTCTCTGCCAAACACGATGAAGTCCTAAACAATTTGGGTTATAAGATAGAGAAAACTGCCCTTAGCATGATCAGTGCAAGAGATGAGATTATCAATGAACCCATCCAAGAGTACACCAAAGAAGTCGTTCAAAGAAAATTTCAATCCATTCAAGCAACCGATAAAATCTTAATTGACACAACCGAACAAATCATCAACTTTCTCAAAGCCAAATCGGGCAAACTTAAGTTGCAACACAAATCCTTTGATCTCAATAAACTTTTGGATGAAATCACTGCATTTGTTTTTCAAAACTTCAAAGGCAAAGCCGTAGAGCTTATTTACGACATCAATATAGATGTACCACGCTACATCATGGGGGATATAAATCGCTTAAGTGAACTGCTTATGAATATTTTGGATTACTCCTTTAGGCACACTTCAAGGGGCTATATCAAATTAGTAATCGCAAAATTTGACCATGTGCGAGTCGATACACCCTTGATTGAATTTAAAATCGTTGATACCAGTACGGGTGTAAAAAAAGAGCAAGAGGATGCTATCTTCACCCCATTTAGCAACAACGACAACCAAAGAGGACTCTTTATTACCAAAGAGTTGGTTCGACTGATGAAAGGGGATTTGGAGTTTGTCTCACGCTACGGCAAAGGCAACACTTTTTCGATAACCATTCCGCTTAGTGTTGATGATAAACGCAAACAATCCTATACGCTCTCAACCGACTCCATCTCGCTTAAAGAGCTTGAAAAACGCTACATTGGTATTATCGACAAAGATGAAGAGAGTGCCATGGCACTTAAAAAATCCTTTTTGCACTTTACCAAAAATGTCTCCACTGTTGCCGACTACAGTTTGCATGATTACGATGTTCTCAATCGCTTTGATTTGCTTTTGATTGATCACAGTATGCTCTACAATGAGACCTTTGATCTCATCAAAAAGATACAAAAACACAAAGAACTCAAACTCATAATTACACACTCAATGCTCAACAGTGACTACGTCGAAGTTGTGGATGAACAAATCGAACGCTACATCTCAAAACCCCTTACGCCCTCTTATGCGCAAAAGATATTTTTGGACATCTTTAGCCAACTCAAAGTGGTTTCCAACGAAGATGAGATGATCTACATGGAGAAGATGAGAAACAAGCGTTCAAGTACTCTACCCAAGCAATACCCCAAACCAATGATAGATACCAAAGATGCAACCCCTGAGTTTTTCAAAGAGTTTGCACGAAGCTCTATTTTGATTATTAGTGACGATAAAATGACACTTAGTATCCTAATGGAGATAATAGGCAACAGCGGCATTCGTTGTGCTTTGGCATCCAATAGCCAAGAGGCTTTTGAACAATTGGGCAAATACTATCACAACTTTGATCTCATTCTTGTCAATATGGAAAAAGAGTGTACAAACGGCTATCTTTTGACCAAAATGATACGATCATCACACGTTTACGACAAAATACCCCTTGTTGCTATTATCAATACGCAATACAACCAAAGTGAAATTCTCAAAGCAGGTATCAATGCCTATATCGTCAAACCCATCCGTTTGGCAACGATATACAGTGCTTTTAACCTCTTTTTAGACAAAGTAAATCTAGGCTCTCCCTATGCGCGTTTTAGTCAAAGTGAACAGATACTTGACATTACACGAGGTATCATGCAGACTCAACACGACTACCAAGTCTATCTTGAACTTGTCAAAGAGTTCAAAGATGCCTACGGCAATAGTGCCGTGCAGTTTAAAACCCTTATCCAAAACCAACAATACGACAGGCTTAAAGAACTTGTCAATAATATGCTGGGATTGAGCGATATTTTGGGTGCCAACAATATGTTTGCATTACTCAAAAGACTTGACCAAGATATTCGCAACAAAGAGTATGCCAAAGTCACCGAGTCTATTGATGAGTACATCGAGGAGCTTGAAGCGCTCAATACCAATATCGAAATCTATATCCGAAGCGTTAAATCCTAACAAGAGATTTAACTACAATTAACCTTTGTGGGTTAAAATTTTTTTTGAGTCGCAAAGGCTTAGAATAAACATAACCTTACAAAGGAGTACACTTATGAAAAAAATTTTCAATACGATGGTTGGAGTTGTATTGGCGGGTGGTTTGCTTCATGCTTCACCTTACGATAGCAACGACTTTGACGATGAGTTTAGACGCATGCAACACTACATCAATACTGTTTTTGATTCGCACTTCTCTTCTTCCTATCGTCATGGACTCTATCCCAAAGCAAACTTCTATGACAAAAACGATCAATATCTCTTAGAGTTTGAGTTGGCAGGAGTGGATAAAAACGATATTAATGTCTCAATAGTCAAAGAGAATCTCCTTACGGTTGAAGGAAACAAAAAACGAGAAATCAAAACCAACAATCGAACATCGTTTCAAGAAGAGATCTATTTTGGCAAATTTAAACGTGTGGTGCAACTACCCAAAAACTCCGATACACAAAAGATTGATGTCAAACACAACAATGGGGTTTTGACAATTACAATACCCAAAAAAGCTCCCGAGATTGAACAATCCAAAGTCCTACCCATCAACTAACCTCCTATCTTCACTCCATGTGGAGATAGAAACCAGACTCTCCCATCTAAATTAAGAGTTATTTTATCTTAAATTGGTTATAATCTCTTTGTTAATAAAAATTATTACTAAGGAATAAAAATGTTAGTGACAAAAAAAGCTCCAGATTTTACAGCAACCGCCGTATTGGCCAATGGTTCAATTGCAGAGAATTTCAATCTTTATGAAAATTTAGGCTCAAAGGGTACAGTACTCTTCTTCTATCCACTTGATTTTACTTTTGTATGTCCATCTGAGATTATTGCCTTTTCGCACAGAATTGAAGAGTTTGAATCAAGAGGTGTTAATGTTATTGGTTGTTCGGTTGATTCTCAATTTAGCCACTTTGCATGGAGAGAGACTCCCGTAGAAAAAGGCGGAATTGGCAAAATCAAATATCCACTTGTAGCCGATTTGAACAAACAAATCTCAAGAGATTACGATGTGCTTTTTGGTGAGTCTGTAGCCCTTAGAGGAAGCTTTTTGATCGATGCCGATGGTACTATTCGACACGCTGTAATCAATGATTTACCACTAGGAAGAAACATTGATGAGATGATTAGAATGGTTGATGCAATGCAATTTACCAACGAACACGGTGAAGTGTGTGCTGCGGGCTGGAAAAAAGGCGATGAGGGTATGAAAGCTTCAACCGAAGGTGTAGCAGAGTATCTTGCAAAACACGAAAACGATCTATAACTGATATTACGCACTTTTATCGGAAGTGAGACTAAAGTCTCACCTCCGAAATGCCATTGCATCTGCATATTTTACAAATAAGAGTACAGGTGCGTAATAATATATCATTTTGAGCTAGTCTCGGATAATTAAGATACATTTTTTTCCAATGCCGACAAATAGTTGGCATTGGGAAGCGGGGAAAACAATGAAAGATTACGAGAGCCTACTTAAGGCACATGGACTCAAAAATACATTTCAGCGAGTCAGTATTATAAAAGCAATTGATAAAGCAGGACATATTAGCATCGACGATATCTACAAAGAGATTGTAGTCTATCACCCCTCTATCTCACTGGCTACGGTTTACAAAAATATATTAACAATGAAAGAGTTGGGTCTAGTAGTCGAAGTTCCCATTGCCAATGCCAAATCCAAATATGAACTTATCAAAAACGACCATATTCACTTCATTTGTCAAAAGTGTGGAAGTGTGGAAGATAAGCCAATCACCGCCAAAATTCAACATTTTTTTGAAGAGTTAGTAGCTCACGATGCGTTTAAACTTCTCTCTACTCAAAACAATCTCTACGGAATGTGTCACCATTGCCATGCATCCTAGTGACTTCTTTTTGATTTAATAAAACTCCAATGGATTGTACTCTATATGCGTAGGTAGCGAATAGTTTGGCACATTGTCGTAACTAAATACCGAGTAGTACTTTCTTTTGTCGAGTGAGCCAAAATTGTCGTAGGTATAGGTATCTTTTCCGCCGTAAATTTTCACTCCATCGGAGAAGTTTTTAGGGACATGGAAACTGTTGCGTACGACATAGTAGCCTACCAAATCGCTGTGTTCAACCTCGTCCCATGTGAGCTTCACCAATCCATTGACCTTGGTAATTTTGACGTTTTGCACAGGGTCGAGAGGTTTTCGTCTTCGGTTGATGTATTTGAGTTGAAGCTCTACTTGGTTGTCCCATTTGAGTATTCTATCTTTTATCTTACTATCGGGCGAAGTGGCTTTGATGGCTAGTTTGAGCGTTTTGCCCTCTTTGTGCAGATTGCTTAGTGTGATTTTGGAGAGTGTGTCAAAGATAAAGTAGTTATCGTTTTTGAGAGTCAAATCACTCTCTGCCACCTCATAACCGATATACTCAATCTTATCACGATGTATAATATCATTGTAATTCTCGACACTATCAACCTCTATGAGTTCAACATAATAGCGTGTGTCTCGATTTTTTTTGAAGCTGTTTTTGTTTTTGATTTTCAAAATAGCCGAGGTAATAATATGGGTCTCATACTGGGGCATAGCGTCGAGATTAAACTCCATATAGCCATAAACCCTATCGCCATTGGCATCAAAACCACTCGTAAGAGACTCTATGATTCCCTCTTTGGATATACTAAGTGTTCGATTGGGTGTTAGAGCGATACGACTCTCTTGGATTGTGTATTTAATATCAAGCATGGGTCGATAGTGAATCCCTCCACCAAAACGACCGTACCCTATATCAAATTGCATGATTTGCGAATCTTCTCCATCGGGCAAAGTTTTGGGTCCATCGATGCGAAAATGTACCTTTTTTTTGGCAATTTGGGCTTGAAGCAATTGACATTCGTGTTTGGAAAACTGCCAAACGTTCCAAATACCTTGGGTGAGATTGTGCGATTCAATGGCATTTCCTACCGTGCCTGTCACTTTGGCATTGACTACATCATCATAATCTGTAATCTCTCCAAAACTTTCGCTATCCAAAATAGAGGCATTCCACTCTCCATATTTTTCTATCTTGGCTCCTACACGATTCATAGGATAGAGATAGAGCTTGGCTGATTTGATGGTGGCATGGTTGGATGGAATGGTATCCAAACCAAACGTAATCACACTGCAACATATCCCTTTGGCATGACTTACACCTGCAAAGAGTGAATTTTCACCAAAATGGGAACGGTTTTGCTCTTTTGAGTTTTCACCCAAATAGCCCGTTTCACTCTTGGAAGCAAAGATAATCTTATAAAACTCATCATTTTCCAACCTCGTACGCACTTTGACAACAGGAGCAAAAGGGGATTTGTAGCCACTCTTTTTGTTTACAGCACGAATGGTATAAAAGTAGGTTGTAGCGGAGTTGAGATTGGAATCTTCGTAATATTTCTCTCCCACAATAGCGATACGAGTACGTTCGTTACAAGCATCCTTATCTTGTGTGCTACGATAGATTTCAAAGTATATATCCTCTCGAATCTCATAGTTCCACACGAGTGAAACACCGTTGAATGTCACACTCTCAATAGTAAAATCATCAACTCGTTTGGGTGCATTGTGCGAATAGTTCACAACCTCCGAAAATGCCATTTTAAGGGCTGGGATGTTCTCTTTGATAGAAGAACTCATACTCTTCATGTAGTCTGGAATATTTTTCGTACCCACCTCTACGACGGTAGCAATAATGCCTTTGGAGTAGTAGTACTCCCTTCCGCTTCCCGAAATAAGTGCTGCGGGCGGTTTGCCTCGATGAATGCCGTATCTTCGTCCTGTCACTTTGTGTATCTCATCGTTCATATTGGCACACAAAGCATTCATATCGGTTCCATCAATTTCGGCTTCGTGTTTGAATTTGTGTGCAGGGAAAAAGACGTTGCCTTGCGAATGGTAATCAAAGGCGATAGTGATATTGGGATGAGCATCAACAAAAGTTTTGATAGCTTGAGTTTCGGCTTCTGAGAAGGGATACTCTCCGCCGTAAACATTGGAGCTAGTATTGCTCTCTTTTTTGAATCCTATAGAGAAGTTGCGATTGAGATCAACTCCGATAGTACCGTCATAATTGGGACGGCGGTTTTTACGCCAAAAAGAGAAGTGCTTCCTTGAGTACTCGTATCCATCAGGATTGAGACAAGGCACCATATAGATTGTAGCCTCATTGAGAGATTTTTCAAGTACGGGATCAATGTGTTGATTTTTGGCAACAAAGTGCATAAAATCAAGAGCCAACTCATTACCAATCCACTCTCTAGCGTGAATGCTTCCTGTGTAGAGCATAGCGGGTTTGGTATCGGCTTTGGAGACATTTTGAGATATTTTTGCCAAAACAATGTCTCTCTTTTCATACGTTTGACCGATTTTGATGATTTCAATAAGATTGGGGTGGTTTTTTTGTAAATTGTAGAGCGTCTCTAGGCTCTCTTGGTAGGAACGGTATTGATTTTTCATTCTATTTTAGTGTCCCATGTGTAAGTTTTGTGCGAATTTTAACATATAGAAAGTTACAATGCAAGTGATTTTGGGCTTCTTTCACCTGTAAATCTCCTTTTTGCTAAGCAAAACTCGGTGAAAATTCCTCGAACTTGTGCTTTGCCTATCGGCAAGAATGAAACCTTTGAGATTTTCATTCTTATTTTTAACGACATGAGAGTTTTTGTCTATGCCAGTTGCTTTTTAAATTTGTTCCAACTCTTATCGAGTTTTTCCGCCATCTTATCATTGAACCATCCAAAGTTCTCTTTGAGAGATTGGCACTTATCTTCCAAATCCTCGATGAGTTCTATCATGGAGAATTTTTCGTTGATTTTTGCAAGTTTTTTATTGCCAATTCCTTTGATTTCAAGCAACATAGCGTTGATTTTATCTTCAGTAACAGCAACCTCTTCATCTTCAATCTCTTGGGTCTCATCATAAGCTATCGCATCGGCAAGTGTAATGGGTGCTTTCATCGTATCTTTGTAGTTGTCTTGAAAATTCCACTTCTCACTTAGCCACTCTTCAAACTCTCTATCGGTAGTGACAAGCATAGGAAAGAGTTTATCAAGATGATGGAGATAAAACTCCCCGCCCTCCGAATCAATACGCTTTTGATTCATAAAAAACTCCGCATCGTAGCTTGGATTGTAGCGTCCAAAGGTGATGTATCGCAGTGTACGCAATATAGAGCTATCCATCTTGCCCAACTCCTCCCAGTTGTACATGGGTACATGAGGAAGCGGGAAGAAACCGTTGCTAAATTTGTGCATCAAATATTGTCCTATCCAATCTCGAATATAAGGAAACGCTGCAAACGCAGTAGCACACTCCAATATTCTATACTTGCCATCTTTACCTACGGCTATATCACACGCCCAATACTCAGCGTTGGCAGATTTGGAGACTTTGACGGCCAAATCAAGCAACTCTTTGGGTACTTTTTGATAGTCCATCGTACCCCCTTGCGAGGTATTAGTCAGCCATTCCCCCTCGGGTGGTCGTCGCCAAAAGGCACACACAGGCTTATGACCAATAAGCATTACTCGTACATCGGCATCCATGGGTACAAAATCTTGCATATAGATAGGATAGTATTTTTTCTTGGCGAGTAAATCTTTGGCTTCAACAACGGAATCAACTTTATGCACAAAATAGCCTCCGTAGTTGGATGGACCGTAGCTTTTTTTGATAATCTTTGGATAGCTTGTCGTCTCAATAAACTCATTGGCTTTGTTTCTATCGTAAAAGATATAGGTTTTGGGTACAGGAATGTCGTATTTCCATGCAAAACGGGTCACGTTCTCTTTGGATTTGTTGGCAAATTGGGTATCAAGTGAGGGAATAAATTGCACATTGGGCAACTCTTTGGCAATCTCTCGAAAGGTCTCATACGCCGTTGCGGGAATGTTACCGATTAAAATATCAATTTTTTTGCGTTTGACTTCATTGATGAAGCGTTGTTTGTCGTTTTTCCAGTGATAAACCACGCTCTCAATCTTATCGGGCCACCCTCGAAAGTTGGAATGGTCAAAAAATCTCAATACATAATCAAGGTATAAAAATCCTAATTTTGGCAGTTTGGGTTTGGTTATTGCTTTTTGAGTCACGTCTTATTTCCTTTGTTATTTTTGTGTTTTTCTATCGATTAGCTCTACTATAGCATCTATTTTTCTATCGTTAAAATCCAATCCCATCTCCTCTTGAGCAGGGGTTGCAAAGGCGGGGATACCGTTTACCTCTAGTACTACATACTCTTGCTTTTCTTGGTCATAAATAATATCGACACCGCCAATATCAATCTTGCAAATCTCACACGCTTTGAGAGCCAAATTGACCACTTCATCATTAGGCTCTCTTAAAAATACGCTTCCACCGCTTGTGACATTGGTACGCCAATCGTTACCCCCAGCTCTTCTGCCGTAACATCCAATAAATTTGCCATCCACTATATCGATACGAAAATCGGTTTTATCGTATTGGATAAATTTTTCAACATAAAAAAATCGCAAATCCATTTGATTGAGGAAAGGAATAAGCATATCAAGTGCCGATTCATCTTCGATTTTGGTAAGCCCTACCCCACCCCATCCATCGGTTGGCTTATAAATCATCTTATCCCATTTCTTGATGATTTTTCTCAACCTCTCACTATCGTCACGGTGACACAATTTAAAATCAGCCGTCGCTACACCGTGATTTCTAAGCAAAAATGAGGTTTGAAATTTATCTTCTGTGAGTGCAAAAGCTTCGTAGGAGTTAATCATAGGTATGACACGGTTGAGTGCTTGGTACAAAAAAACTTGGTATTGAGTCTGTTCACCCGCATTGTAGGAGAAAAAAAGATCCAATTTGTCAAGCTTCACATCGTTGTGAAGAATGTGACCGTTTTTGCCAATAGCATGTCGTAGATTAATATCCGTAATCGCTTTAATATCTCTCTCTTGTAATTTTTTAATAAGCTTCTCTTGAATCTTATCACCGCCACTATTTGAATACATCCACATACCAATTTTGCGTGACATACATAACTCCTACTTATAGTTAAAGGTTTTTGTTTCCTTTTTGTAATTATAGCCTTAAAGGTGTAAAACTCTCGCTCTTTTTTGTGCGAATTTTACACTTTTTAGCTATAAAAAAGCATAGTTTGGAGTTATCAAAATGTTATAATCATTTCACATCATTTTTAGAGTAAAATAGCATTATTATTTTATTACAAAGGTGGTTTAGGATGCAAAGGTTCGATTATACAAAATTATCACAATTGATTGAGATCAACTCATGGACAAAAAACAAAGCAGGAGTCGATCAAAACGGCACGATTATGGCTGCATGGATGGAGTCATTAGGGTTTGAAGTAGAGCGTCACGCAAGAGAGGAGATTGGCGACCATCTCCACTTTATCTCACCCTCCAAAGAGGGCAAACGGTTGTTGCTTTTGGGACATTTGGATACGGTTTTCCCACCTCAAAGCTTTGAAGGCTTTAGAGAAGATGAGGCGTGGATTTACGGTCCAGGGGTGTGCGATATGAAAGGGGGCAATATGATAGCCTTTCATGCCCTTGAAAATTTGCATCAAGAACTGGGGAGTATTTACAATATTGATATGTTGCTCGTAAGCGATGAGGAGACGGGAAGTGACGATAGCAAACATCTCACAAGAGCGTTGGCCTCTCGCTACGATTACTGTATGGTCTTTGAGGCAGCGGGTATCCACGGAGAGGTAGTTGAAGCTCGTAAGGGAGTGGGGACATTCTTTATTGATATTACAGGCAAAGCCGCACACGCAGGCAACCACTACATCGATGGGATTGATGCCAATGCCGAAGCAGCCCTCAAACTCCTTGAACTTAAAAAACTAACCGATCTTACAAAAAGCACAACCGTCAATGTGGGTAAAATCGAAGGGGGAATTGGAGCCAATACTATCTCTCCAAGTGCCAAACTCACTTTTGAGCTTCGCTACACCTCCACCGATGAGCGTGATAGGGTATTGCAACAGATAGACAAAATTGTGGCTACCTCCTACATAAAAGGGAGTGTTGCAACACTAAGCGGAGGCATACAGCGAGATGTCATGGAGCCTAGCGACGAACAAAGAGGCTTTATTGCCAAAATTAATGAGCTTTGCAACATCGCTCTACCAACAGAGAGAAGAGGCGGTGTAAGCGATGCCAATATTATATCTTCCAACGGCGTAGCCACACTCGATGGTTGGGGGCCTTTTGGCGATGGAGACCATACAATACACGAAAGAGCCTCAAAAGAGAGCTTTGATGAGCGATTGCAATTGGTAACGGATATTTTACGACACTTTAGCCATGGAGCCTTTGAGCAATAAATCAACCTTGACCATGTATTTATGATATAATATTTTCATTTAGGAGTCGATGTGTACAGCAAAGTAAACTATACAATTGTTGGATTTTTTGTTGTGTTGTTTACTTTGGCTTTGATAGCGTTTGCTTTTTGGCTTAGCAAAAAGGGGTTGGGCAAAGAATATACCTATTATCAAACCCATATCAAAGAGTCTGTGGGTGGGCTCTCTATCGACTCCGCTGTAAAACTAAGAGGGATTAATGTAGGGAGCGTAAGCGATATGTACATCGACTCCAATGATATTCAAAAAGTCATTGTAACGCTCAAAATCAATCAACACACCCCCATCAAAGAGGATATGGTCACTATCATCAAATCGCACGGCGTGACGGGACTCTCCTATATCGAAATCACGCAAGGGAGCAACGACTCCCAAGCACTACTCTCCCAAGAGGGCGAAATGGCACTTATCGACAATAAACCCTCACTTATTGAATCCTTTAGCAACAACATCGACCCTATTACTCACAATCTCAAACTTGCTATTGAGAAGTTTAATCAAACCCTTTCACCCAAAAATATCGAAACGTTTTCGCAAATTTTGCAAAACATTGAAACCATGACAGCCAAAGTAGTCACTATCGAAGAGCAGATGCGTACCACACTCATAGCCATTGAAAAGAGTGCCAACAAAATTGATACCACACTCAATCCCGATGAAATCAACGCCTCGTTGCATCACTTTGCCAAAACCCTAGAGGAATACACCCTACTCGCCCAAAACCTCAACCGTGCAACCAAAGATTTTCGCTACACCGTCCAAAGAGGTGATTACAACTTCAAAGATATATTTGAGCCTATCAAAATCGATGTCAAAGAGAGTGCTTACAGCTTCCAAGAGTTGCTCTACTACCTCCAAAAACTCTCACGAAGCCCCGCCGACCTAATACAACGCCAAACACCCAAAAAGTTTGAGGAGTGACTAAGTGAAATATTTAAAGGATACTTATGAATGAAGAACCAAAAGAAACCATAAAACGAAGTTATAACCTAAAAAATCTCTATTTAGACCCCAATAATTACCGTTTTGTAGATGATAAAAAATATGAAAAGATAGATAATAATAGCCTTTTAAATGACAAAGTTCAAAAACGAACAAGAGGTTTTATTGAGGGCAATAAAAGAGAAAACATCAAAGACCTTATCAGTAGCTTTAAAGCCAATGGCTTTATGGATGTTGATGTCATTCAAGTAAGAGACCTAGGCAATAACAAATATCTCGTAATAGAGGGCAATAGAAGAGTAGCAACACTTAAAGCATTACAAGAAGATGAAGAGAAGGGATTTGATATAGGCAATCTCAATCCTGAAATTTTTAAAAAAGTTCCTTTTGAGATTCATGATAATGAGAGCAAAGAGAAACACCTTATCATTATGGGGCTTAAACATATCAATGGCAATAAAAAATGGTCGGCTATCAATCAAGCTCAATTAATCTATGACTATCTCAAAGAGTATTGGCAAACAGATGAATATACCCCAAAAGAGACAAAGCTTTGCGATTCGCTAGGTATATCCAAACAAAAATTACGAAATTCTCAAAGAGCCTATCATCTCATATTGGCTTATAAAAAAAGTGATTTTGGCGATCAATTTGAGAGTGAAAATTATTCAATTTTTGAGGAGATTACAAAAAGACCCAATATTAAAGAGTGGTTAGAGTGGGATGATGATGGCTATCAAGCATCAAATAAAAATAATCTCCATAGGCTTTTTTCTTGGATTTCAAAAACAGAAGAGATAGAGGATGAAGATGGCGTTGAAAGTGAAGCCATCATTACAAAATCTATTGAGATTAGAGATTTGGCACTTTTTATCAAAAATGAACAAGCACTTAAAGAGATGGAAGATAGTAGGAGTTTTGCAAGAGGATTGGTGGCGAGTGGCGAGATAGATAAGCAGTCGTACGACAAAACGATGAGTGAACTATCTAAAACCATCGATAAGCTAGTCGCCTACAAAGATAGGATTGACTATGAAGATTTAGAGCGATTTAGTGAAATGAAAAATAAAATTTTGGACATTATTCCTAAAAAAAGTTCATTAAATATGGCTCTCGGAAATGTATCAATCTCTTTTGAACATGGAAAAATCAAACATTTTGACTCCATAACCATTGCACAATACAAACTCTTTAAAGATTTCAAAATAGACAAACTCAATAGAATCAATATCTTTGCAGGGTTTAATAATAGTGGTAAATCCTCTTTGCTTGAAGCGGTTTATTTTTTGACTAAACAAAACGATATTGTCTCCTTTTTGGAGATTATCAAATTGAGAAATAAACTAAAATCACTCAATCCGATATGGCTAAATAAAGTATTTGATGAGAATGAAATCATAGACATAAAGGGGGTATTTAATGAGGTTAATACATCCATCTATTTTCATAAATTTGAAGCATCATCCATTGATAAAAAGGATGATTATATCGCCTCGTATAGCCTCAAATCGACCATCAATGACCAATCATTAGACAACATTATCCATACTTTTGGCTATGAAACACTTAGAAGAGAAAATGAAAAAGTAGTACATCTTTGCAGTTCCATTCTAAAGAGTCCCTATTTTTATAATTTTGATGAAATCAAAGCAACATACAGCAAAAATACGATTTATAAAAGCAATGAAGGGAAAACAGCTATACGATTGGTTGTAGAATTTCTCAAAAATGAGATAGATTCAACCATCGAAGATGTACGACTTACCGATATAGAAGATGTGGAGAGGTTTATTGTCGATTCGACTCAATTTAGCGATAAAAATTTAGAGATAACCAATTACGGAGAGGGATTACAAAGAATTTTTGAAATAGCCCTTAGTTTTGCTTTTGCAAAAAACGGTGTTGTATGCATAGATGAGTTTGAGACGGCTATACACTATTCATTGTTGGTCAAATTTACCAAATTTATTCAACAATTGGCAGATACATTTAATGTTCAAGTTTTTTTAACATCGCATTCCAAAGAGTGTATTGATGCGTTTGTCAATAATGAGTATAGAAATGATGAAATATCGGCGTATTTTTTAAAGAATGATGACAATAAAATCAAAGCGATAAATATAGGTGGCGAGAAACTTAAACATTACATAGAAAGTACAAATTTTGATTTGAGGGGCAAAAAAT